>NZ_ASXX01000024.1:0-46872 GCF_001526505.1 Agrobacterium sp. D14 | reverse complement strand
TAAACCACAATACGTCCACACAAGGCCGGTATGACGGAGATTGTATATATGAACGCGCAACGGCGATGCGTTGGCTCAGTGCAGCCCGCCAACCCCAAGATGCGTGTCGATAATATCCGGGTTCTCCGCAAGGTCGCTCGACGGCCCCTCCCAGACGATGCGGCCGCGTTCCATGATGATGGCGTGGTCGGCGAAGTCGATGGCCATCTGAATGCGTTGTTCGACGAGGAGAATGGTCATTTCACCCGACTGCGCCAGTTTGGAGAAGGCCGCCATCAGCTCCTCGCAGATGACGGGAGCGAGGCCTTCCAGCGGTTCGTCGAGAAGCAGCACGCGCGGCTGGCCGAGAATCGTGCGGGCGGTGGAGAGCATCTGCTGTTCGCCGCCGGAAAGTTGCGAGCCGAGATTGCGGCGGCGCTCTTTGAGGCGCGGAAACAGCGTGTAGGCTTCCTCGATAGCCGATTTCGGCCGGGTCTTGAGGCCGACGAAGAGGTTCTCCTCGACGGTGAGGGTGGGAAACACATCCCGCGTCTGCGGCACGTAGCCGAGGCCGGCTTTGGCGCGGGCAGCGCTCGGCAAAGCGGCGATGTCCTGCCCGCCGATGCGAATATCGCCGGCAAAGCGTTTCGTCTGGCCGGCCAGCGTGGCGAAGAGGCTGGTCTTGCCGACGCCGTTGCGGCCGAGCACGGCAAAACGTGAGCCCGACGGCACGGAAAGCGACAGGCCTTCGATAACCCTTGTCGGGCCATAACCGGCGGTGAGGTTAACGATTTCAAGCGGCGCTGCGGGCATCGGCGTAACTTCCCAGATAGGCTTGGCGGACTTCCGCATTGCTGGTGACGTCTTCCGGCGAACCGTCGAAGATGACCGCGCCTGCGGCGAGCACCACCACACGTTTGGCGAAACGGAAGACCAGATCCATGTCGTGCTCGATCATCAGGATCGCGAGATCGGCCGGCAGCCGGTCGAGCGCCTGTTCGATGCGCGCGGTTTCCGTGGAAGGCACGCCGGCGGCCGGCTCGTCGAGCAGCAGGATTTTCGGGCGAAGCGCCATGGCAAGCGCGATCTCGATCAGCCGCTGCTGGCCATAGGCGATCTCGCGTACCTTTGTTTCGGCAAGTGCGAGAAGACCGAGCGTGCCGAGAATGTCGCGGGCTTCGCTCATCACCGCAGGCATGGCGCGGTAACGGCCGAAAATCCGGCCCGTTTTGCCTTCACGCTGGAGAATGGCAAGCGCCACATGTTCCTCCGGCGTCATGTCCTGAAACAGCCTTGTGACCTGAAACGAGCGGACGAGGCCGCGTTTCACCCGCTGGCTGGCGCTGAGGCCGGTCACGTCTTCGCCGGCGATGCGCACAGTGCCGGCCGAGGGCTTGATATTGCCGGTGACGAGATTGACGAAGGTGGTCTTGCCGGCGCCATTGGGGCCGATCAGCACCGTGCGGTCTCCCGGCGAAAGCGACAGCGAGACATTGTTGGTGACGACGAGGCCGCCGAAATTCTTCTTGAGGCCGGAGACTTCGAAAATGGCGCTCATTTGCGACCTCCCCGAATACGCGCAATGATCTGCTCACCCGCGCCATAAAGCCCGCGCGGCGCAAAGAGCACGACGGCAATCAGCAGCAGGCCGACAATGGTGAGCCAGTGGAACGGGTTGGCGGCGGAAACGACATCTTCGAACCACATGAAGGTGACGGTGCCGATCAGCGCGCCGTAAAGCGAACCCGCGCCGCCGAGCACCAGCATGACCAGCGCTTCGGCCGAAAGCGTGAAACTGAGGCTGTCGAGGCCGACGACCTGGGTGGAGATGGCATTCAGCGCACCGCCAATGCCGGCGACGATGCCCGATATGACGAACATCTTCAAAATTGTGCCGTTGACGGCGCCGCCCATAGCCTGAATGCGGATGCTGTCCTGCTTGACGCCGCGGCACAACATGCCGAAGGGCGAATTGACCACGACCCTGAGGGCGAGGAAGACGACAAGCAGCAGACAGACGCCGTAAATATAGGCGGTGCGGCCGAAAAGATCGAATTCGAAGGTGCCGAACAGCGCGTCCGGGGAGACGCCGGCAAGACCGTCGCTGCCGCCCGTCCAGCCGGATGCCTTGTTGGCCGCCTCATGGAACAGGTGGATGACGGCGATGGAAAGAACGAGCTGCGGCAGGCCGTGGGCGCGCAGGAGAACCGTGCCGGAGACAAGTCCGGCCACGCCGCCCGCGCCTGCGCCGATCACGGTCATCAGCAGCGGATCGGTGATTTCGAAATGGGCGGCGGCGATGCCGGCGGCATAGGCGCCCGCGCCGAAGAGCGCGGCATGGCCAAGCGTGGCGACGCCGCAATAGCCGGTAACGAGATCGATCGACAGCACCAGCAGCGCAATGGCGATGATGCGGGTCAGAAGCGCCAGATTGTCCGGAAACAGGTAATATCCGGCAATGGCGGCGATAATGATGAGGAGCGGCCCTGCCAGCGTGCGCAGCGGTGAGCGCGTCTTGGGGATCTCTGCCGTTTCAGTCACGTCGTTCATGAGCACCGCCATCTCATTTCGCCCTTCCGAGAAGGCCGCGCGGGAACAGCGTGATGATCACGATGACCGCCAGGTAAAAGAAGAATTCGCCATATTCGGGCGCGAGATAGCGCCCGGTCGTATCGATGGCGCCGAGCAGCAGGCAGGCGATCAGCGCGCCGGGAATGGAGCCCGCGCCGCCGACCGAGACCACCACGAGGAAAGTAACCATGTAGCGCAGCGCATAATAGGGTTCGACCGGCAGCAATTCCGCGCCGATGACGCCGCCCATGGCGGCAAGGCCGACGGCGATGGCGAAGCTGACGGCATAGATAACCTCGGTGCGCACGCCGAGTGCGGCCGCCATGGCGGCATTATCGACAGCAGCGCGCAGCTTGATGCCGAAGGCGGTCTTTTCGAAGGTGAACCACAGCGCGCCTGCTACGGCCAGACCGCAGGCAATGGCGAAGATGCGATGCGTGGCGATGGTGCGGAAGCCGAGATCGGTGGGGCCGGCCAGTTGCTGCGGCAGCGGAATGGTCTTCAGCGTCGGGCCGAAGACGAAATTGGCGATGCCGATGATGCAGAATGTGATGCCGATGGTCATCAGCACCTGCGTCAGTTCCGGCGCGCCATAGATGCGGCGATAGAGAAAACGCTCAAGCGGAATGGCGATGACGATGGTGCCGACGATGGCGACGAGGATCGCCACGGCGTAACCGAGGCCGAGGCCGTGGGCGGCATAGGAGGCGAGGTAACCGCCGATCATGGCGAAGGCGCCATGCGCCAGATTGACCACCCGCATCAGCCCCATCGTCACCGAAAGGCCGATGGAGATGATGAACAGGACCATGCCATAGGCAAGCGCATCGACAAGGATGCTGAAGACCGTCTGCATGCTGAAAAGCTCCTCCCGGTGCTGCAATACCCATCCGGGCCGGAACCGGGCCGCGACGGGCGGCCCGGAACATCTCTACAAACCGCCGTTATTTCGCGGCGGCGAGGCCCGGATCGCCCTGTTTTTCGAAGGTCTGGACTTCCTTGTTGTAATAATTGCCGTCATCGCCCTTGGCCACTTCGCGCAGATAGATGTTCTGCGTGATGTGGCGGCTTTCCGGATCGATGCTGACAGGGCCGCGCGGGCTTGTCCAGGAAAGACCCTTCACCGCGTCCACCGCCTTTTCCGCATCCTGTTTGCCGCCGGTGGCCTCGATCATCTTGCTGATGACATACATGCCGTCAAAGGCGCCGACGGAAGGGAAGGAGAGTTCCTTCGGATTGCCGATCGCCTTGGCGGCGGCTTCCACGAAGGTCTTGTTCTCAGGCGAATCATGCGAGACGGCGTAATGGAAGGTCGTCTGCATGCCGAGCGCGGCTTCGCCGAGCGCCGGCAGGTCGGATTCCTGCGTCAGATCACCCGGTGCGAAGAGTTTGACGCCTGCGGATTTCAGGCCGTTATCGTTGAAGGCCTTGACGAAACCGAGCGTGGTCGGGCCTGACGGCAGGAAGGCGAAGACGCCTTGCGCGCCGGAATCCTTCACGCGCTGCATGATCGGGCTGAAATCATTGGTGGAAAGCGGCATACGGATGCTTTCGACAACCTCGCCGCCGGCGGCGGTAAAGGCCGCCTTGAAGGCGTTCTCGGCATCGACGCCCGGACCATAATCGCTGACCAGCGAGATGACTTTCTTCACGCCGCCGTCAAAGGCCACCTTGGCGATGGGGGTGGAGGTCTGCCAGGTGGTGAACGAGGTGCGCACCACATAGGGGCTCTTGGTCACGATGGCCGAAGTGGCGGCATTCATGATGACCATCGGCACGTTGCCCTGCTTCAGCAAAGGCGTGACGGCCATGGCGTCTGGGGTGAAATAGAAGCCGGCGAGATATTGCACGCCTTCCTTGACCACCAGCTCCTGCGCCAGCGCCTTGGACTGCGCCGGATCGGCCTGCGGCACATCGCGATAGACGACCTCGACCGTGTCATCGCCGACCTTGTTGCCGTGAAGGGCGAACCAGGCATCGATGCCGGCCTTGAAGTTCTTGCCCTGCAGCGCGAAGGGGCCGGAGAACGGACCGACCACGCCCACCTTGATGGTCTCGGCATAAGCGGCAGTACTGAAGCAGATGGCCGCGATGGCGGCGGTGATCCGTAATTTCATGATTTCCTCCCAATTGATCCGTGGCTCCCATCCACCGATCCAGACTGCCAGATTGATGAGTGCGGTGGCCAAAGTAAAATGAAATAAGGGGGGTGATAAATAACCTGACGGTTATCAATACCCGTCTCGCCGGGTTTGTCTCATGTAAGATCGCACAATAGTGATCATCCCGTGATTCTCAATGTATAGCGCCGCCGCAGCCATCACGACCGGTGTTTTCGCGGCACGTGGTATCGAAATGCTTCGTCATGAAAACCAGCTTTTGTGACATGTTTCGAAAATGACGGTCATACCCGCGCAAGCCTCGTGCCTTAACCAGTTCTAAGGGGATTGTTTGTAGCCTCGCGAAGCATATTGTGAACTTTATTTGGTGTCTGATGGGCGAATATCAAAATAGAGTTGTTGAGTTGATGCGAGATCGCGTTGGCGAAAGTATACTCAACAATAAGATCGAGCGCCGCGAAGCATTTCTTCGCAAGGCGCTGGCGCTGTATCACGTCATGGGCGGAGACGCGCAAGGCATGCACGCTGCGGTGGAGGATGTGATCAACCTGCAAAAGCCGAGTGTCGATGTCGCTATTGGCGACGTGATGCATGAGCTGGCAGCAATCGGTCACGTTGCCGATCTCGATATTATTCAGGCCGGGTACAACAAGCTTGATGCCGCTAATCTGCATATTCTGAGCAAGGGCAAGAGGCTGTTGCAGAAGCAGCGGGACCAAAAACTCGCCGGCACGGCAGGAAAATAGGCCGCCCATCGAGGGCGGCCTGCAATATCAGGCCACTTCCCCGACGAGAATCTCCTGCCAGGCATCATAGGCGGAGAGAACCGTTTCCATCTGCGCGGTGTGGCCGGTGATGAAGTCGTTGCCGTAGATCGTCTCGTCGGGATATTCGGTGATCAGCGTCATCGGCACGGTGTGGCGGTCGTCGACGGAGGACAGGCACGGGAAGCCGTTGATGATGCGGAAACCGGTTTCGCCGGCATGGATTTCATAAAGAGCGATCTGTCGGTTGTTGTAATCGAGCAGGCCGGGAATGGCGCCGAGATGGCGGGTTACCCGGTCGAGCAGGGCTTCGGCCTGCCTTTCCCAGTCCGCATGGTGGCGGATGATGAGGAAGAAACCCTTGGGCAGCGTCCACATGGCGAAATTGCGCGGTACATAGCCGGAAAGCGGCCGGGTCCATTCATGGGATGGATAACCGTGCAGGTTCACATGCAGGCTGGCGCCGCTCATTTCCTGCGCCCTGAAACGGATTGCCTTCTCGTTGAGATGGACACCCGAATTCTCCCGCGTGCGATATTCGAGATCGTCGCCGAGCGCCGTGTAACGCGCCGCGTGATGCATGTGGCGCGGATTGTCGGCTCTCAGCCGTTGATGCAGGGCGTAACCATCCGGATTTTCCAGCGGCGAAATGGTGAAATGTGCGCCCTTGCGTTCTGCGAGTTTGCGGGCAGCGCGGATGGCGCCGACGATGCCTGTGGTCTCGTTGGGGTGCTGGCCGCCGCTGATCATCACCGCGGCATCGCTGCCGGTGACATAACGGGCGGCAAGAATGCGGCCGGAACGGGAGCGGGCCTCGAAGGCCTCGCCGCCGATTTCTTCAAGCAGTTTCGCGAGCTGGCCTGCCGCAACCGGTTCGCTGGCCGTATCGATCGGCTGTTCACGGCCATCGAGAAAGGCTGTGGTGAGCGTGCGGGCCTCGATGCGGACGGAGACTTCGCCTTGGCTTTTGACGATTTCCGGCACGATCTGGCCGGGCTTCAGGCCCCGGTCGCCCAGCGGCCGGCCGGACTTCTTCTGGAAGAACTCCAGCAGCGAGAAATAGAAATCCTCATGCAGGGCTTCTCGCAGGCTGACGACCTCATCGCCGAGGGAGAGCGGCAGATCTTCGGCCGGATGCGCGACGCGGATGTTCAGTTCCTCGAAATAGGGCTCTTTATCGCCCCAGCCGTGGTTGGCGACGGCATGGATCGCCGCTTCGAAAAGCCGTTCGTAATCCGTCTCCAGTCGCTCGCCTAAAGCGTCGCCGGCAAGCCGGAACCAGCCCGTGGGTGAAACATTGGTTTCGCCGATGATATCGGTGTGCACCCGGTTTGGCGCCAGAATCTTCAGGGTTTCCTTCTTGCCGTTGCGGCTCAGGGTAACATCATAATGGAAGGTGTCGTCCTGACGGGCGACGAAGTCGATCTTCGCCTCGCCCACCAGAGCCGCCAGCGGATAGGCTTCCAGCCGGAAACGATTGGCGGGCGCGTTGGCGTGTACGGGGTAACGCACCTCTATGGTGTCGACGCCATCCAGATTGATCTCTTCCAGAAAGGTGAAGAGAAGCGGCTTGTAGGCGCTGCGGATGCGGGCGCTGACGCCTTTTTTCTTCAGCCGGTTTTCGGCTTCGCGGCGGCTTTTGGCGTCATCGAAGCTCCATGCCTCGAAGGACTGGCCGGGCTCGGCATTGGCGAGAAGCGCATCCAGCGTGCGTTCGAAAGTCTGGTCGAAAATCTGGCTCATCGCTGTTACCTCGAGGTTCTGCCGGTGGGGTCGAGGCTGTCGCGCAGCCAGTCGCCGAGAAGGTTGAGGCCAAGCACCGTCAGAAGGATGGCAAGACCCGGGAAGACGCTGACCCACCATGCCGTCTGCAAATAGGTCCGTCCATCCGCCAGCATGCCGCCCCAGCTCGGAATGGTCGGATCGACGCCGAGGCCGAGGAAGGTGAGGCTGCTTTCCAAGAGGATGTTGTTGGCGACATTGAGCGTCATCAGCACGATGACCGGGCCGATGAGGTTCGGCAGCAGGTGCTGGAGAATGATGCGCCAGTCCTTCACGCCGATGGCGCGGGCGGAAAGGATGAATTCCCGTTCGCGCAGCGTCAGCACCGAGCCGCGCACGAGGCGGGCATATTGCACCCATTGCGACACGATCAGCAGGATGATGGTGTTGGTGAGGCTGCCGCCGACAATGGCGATGAAGGTGATGGCGAGCAGAATGAAGGGCATGGCGAGCTGGATATCGGCAAAGCGCATGACCAGCATATCCCAGAAGCCGCGATAATAACCGGCGACCAGTCCGACCGCGACGCCGAAGATGACCGCGCCGATGACCGAGGTGAAACCGACAAGCAGCGAAATCTTGCCGCCGGCAACGACGCGGGCGAGCACGTCACGCCCCAGCGGATCGGTGCCGAGCGGATGGGCGGCATTGGCGAAGGGTTTGGCAAGGCGTGCCATCAGGTCGATCTTGTCCGCGCCGCCGGGAAACAGCACGTCGGAAAAGACGACGGCAAGGCAGATGACCACGGTGAGGAACGCGCCGAGGACGAATTCGAGATTGGTGAAGCGTGCGAGACGCGAGGTTTTGGCAGCCATCGTCACTTACTCCGTGCGGATGCGCGGATCGACAAGCCCATAGGCGATATCGACCAGAAGGTTGATGCCGACGATCATCAGCGACAGCACGGTGATGACGGCCTGAAGCACGGGATAATCGCGCGCGCCGACCGCATCGAAGGCCAGCGTGCCGAGGCCCGGCCAGTTGAAGACACGTTCGATGACGACGATGCCGCCGAGCAGCCCGCCGAATTGCAGGCCGAAATAGGTGATGAGCGGAATGGCGCAGTTGCGCAGCGCGTGTTTGTAGAGAACCTTGTTTTCGCTGAGGCCCTTGGCGCGCGCCACCATGACATATTGCGAGCGCAGCGTATCGAGCATGGCGGTGCGCACAAGGCGCACATTGGTGGCGGTGAGGATGACGCCCATCGTCACGGCGGGCATGATGTAGCTGGCAAAACCGCCCATGCCGCTTGGCGGCAGCCAGCCGAGCGTGATGGAGAACAGGAGCACCAGCATCGTGGCCAGCCAGAAATTCGGGAAGGACAGGCCGACGAGCGAGAAGATGCGGATCACCTGATCGGCCGCCTTGCCGCGCGAGGTCGCCGCCTTGATGCCGAGCGGGATGGAAAGCGCAATCGACACTGCCATGGAGATGAAGGCCAAGAGCAGCGTGGCGGGCAGGGCATCGGCAATCAGCCGCGAGACCGGCGTGCTGCCGGTGAAGCTGCGGCCGAAATCGAGCGTCACGAGGCCCTTCAGGAAGCTGAAATATTGCACGAAGAACGGCCGGTCGGTGCCGAGCGCCGCGCGAATGCGCGCCAGATCGTCTTCCGTCATGCTGCCGCCGCCCTGGAACATGGTGACAGCCGGATCGCCGGTGAGGCGGATGGCGAAAGAAACGAGAAGGGTGATGGCAATGACGACAAAAATCGCCTGCAGCAATCGCTTGATGAGGAAACCGGCCACGTTTTTTACCTTGAAGAGAGACCCGACCTTGCCCGCATTGCGGCGGGCAAGGTGTGTTGATCAGAGAACAGCCCGCTTATTCGACGGTCACGTCGGTCAGCTTCAGGCGGTTATCCGGCGGTGCGACGAAACCCTTGACCCGCTTGTTGATGCCGTAAATGGCATTGGTGTTGTAAAGCGGAATTTCCAGCGCGCGGTCGGCGGTATAGCTGCCGATTTCCTTGAGGATTTTTTCGCGCGCGGCACGGTCGGTCAGCGGACGCTGGGATTCCAGCAGCTTGTCCAGCTTCTCGTCCTTGTCATAGGGGTTCCACTTTTCACCCGAGTGATACATGGAATAGGCCGTGTTGTCGTAATCGAAGGTCCAGCCGCCCCATTTCTGCTGGAACATCGCGCCGGTCTTGCCCTGCGGGATGATGTCGTTCAGCAGCACGTTGGTCTCATAGGGCTTGATGGTGGCGGTGATGCCGACCATGGAGAGGTAGCTGGAAATGACCTGCGCCACCTCGTTCATCGTCGCGTCATTGCCGCGGATGTCGATCTGCAGCGCCGCGCCTGCCTTGACGCCGGCTTCCGCGAGCAGCTTCTTTGCGCCTTCCGGATCGTAAGGCAGCGGCTTCAGCTCCGGATCGTAACCGAAGGACAGCGCGCTCTGGAAGCTTGCGATTTCGGATGCCTGACCGGCGAGGATCGACTTGACGATGGTGCCGCGGTCGACGGCCATGATGATCGCCTTGCGCACTTTCGGATCGGCGGTGATGCCGTCACGGGTGTTGAAGCGCAGCGCATCGACCGTCGGGCCGGGCACGCTGACGATCTCAAGCTTGGAATCGCCTTGGATGACCGGAATCATGCCGATCGGAATGGTCGGCGGAATGACGAGATCGACGCGGCCGGCCTGCAATTCGGCAACGGCGGTCGCCGGCTCGGCGATGAAGCGATATTCAAGCTCGGAGAGTTTCGGTGCACCGCCCCAGTAATCCGGGTTGGCTTCCAGCTTGATATTGGTCTTCGGTGCGTAGGAAACGAATTTGAACGCGCCGGTGCCGACGGGGTTGAGGTTGAAATTATCCTCGCCCTTTTCCTGAATGTACTTCGGCGGAACGATCATGCCGCCATAACCGGCAAGCTTGGTCAGCAGCACCGGATCCGGCGCCTTCAGCTTCATGTCGACGGTATAATCGTCGATGACCTCGACGCTTTCGATGGCGACATAGTTGGAGCGCTGCGGGCCCTTGGCACCCTGTTCGCCGAGAAGGCGCTCGAAGGTGAACTTGACGGCGGCGGCGTTGAAGGGCTCACCATTGTGGAACTTGACGTTCTGGCGCAGCTTGAAGCGGATGCGCTTGCCCTCATCCAGCTCTTCCCAGGATTCGGCAAGGCCGGGCACGACCTTCAGGTCCGGGCCGCGATAGGTCAGGCCATCGAAGATGTTGGTGGCGACAGCCGCCCATTGCACGAGGAAGGTGTCGATCGGATCCCAGCTGCCCGGGTCCTGCGGGCTGGATATGGTCATCTTGCCGGCGGCAAGAGCCGGTGCGGCGGTAAAGGCCGTGGCGGCCATGGCAAGCGCGACGAACGTTGTCGTCATCCCCTTCTTGATCATTGTCATCTACCTGTTCCTCTTCAGATGGTTGCGGTTCTGGTTGTTATTCAGGCGCTCTTCGCGATGAAGTGGCCCGGATTGATTTCCTCATGGGCGAGAATGGCCGGCTCATCGCCGACACGGCGCACGGGATTGGGGATTTCGCCCTCGATCATCGCGATGCGGCGCTCAATGGTCGGATCGGCGACCGGCACGGCCGAAAGCAGGCGGCGGGTATAATCATGCGTCGGCGTTTCGAACACCTGCCGGCGGCTGCCCATTTCCATGATCTGGCCGAGATAAAGCACGGCGACGCGGTGGCTCATCTTTTCCACCACCGCCATGTCATGGCTGATGAAGAGATAAGCGAGGCCACGCTCGGCCTGCAGGTCCATGAACAGATTGATGATCTGCGCCTGAATGGAGACATCGAGCGCCGAGAGCGCCTCGTCCGCGATGATGAGCTTCGGATCGGAAGCCAGCGCACGGGCAATGCAGACGCGCTGGCGCTGGCCGCCCGAAAACTCGTGCGGATAACGTGCCGCATGTTCGGAGCTGAGGCCCACACGCTCCAGCAATTCATCCACGCGCCGCTTTACGGCCTTCTGATCGTTGATCAAACCGTGGGTGTTGATCGGCTCGGCAATCGAAAAACCGACCGTCTTGCGCGGATCGAGCGAGGCGAAGGGGTCCTGGAAGATATATTGCACTTCCTGGCGCATGCGGAAGCGCTCTGCCGCCGACATCTGAGAATAGCTGCGACCATTGAAGGCAATTTCGCCTGATATGGCCGTCTGCAGCTGCTGAATGGTGCGGCCGATGGTGGATTTGCCGGAACCGGATTCGCCCACCAGCGCCAGCGTTTCGCCGGCATGAATATCGAAACTCACCTTCTGCACGGCGCTGCAACGGTGCGTCGCCTTGCCGAACAGGTTCTTGCGGATATCGAAGCGCACGAACAGGTCCTTGACCGACAAAAGCGGCTTCGCGTCATATTTCGCCGTGTTTTGCACGCGCTCCTCGCCAACCACAACCGGCTGGCCGTCCTGCAACACGGTGAGCGGCAGGCGCTTGGGAAACTCTTCGCCTTCCATGCTGCCGAGGCGCGGAACGGCGGAAAGCAGGGCGCGTGTGTAAGGGTGCTGCGGATTGGCGAAGATATCCTTGACCGGACCTTCCTCCACCTTCTTGCCCTTCCACATGACGACGACGTCATCGGCCATTTCCGCCACCACGCCCATATCATGGGTGATGAAGACCATGCCCATGCCGAGCTTCTTCTGCAGGTCGCGCATGATGTTGAGGATCTGCGCCTGAATGGTCACATCCAGCGCCGTCGTCGGCTCGTCGGCGATCAAAAGCTTCGGCCGGCAGGCGAGCGCCATGGCGATCATGACGCGCTGGCGCATGCCGCCGGAAAGCTGGTGCGGATAACGCTTCAGAAGCTCGGCCGCATCGGGCAGGCGCACCATTTCGAGCAGCTTCTGTGCTTCCGCCAGCGCTGCCTGCTTGCCCATCTTTTCATGCAGCACGAGCACTTCGCAGATCTGGTCGCCGATGGTGAAGACGGGGTTGAGCGAGGTCATCGGCTCCTGGAAGATCATGGCGATCTCCTTGCCGCGGATCGCGCGCATCTCTTTCTGCGAAGCCTTCAGCAAGTCCTTGCCTTCAAACAGGATTTTGCCGGTGGGGTAGGTGGCGCCCATCATGTCGGCAAGGCGCATGGTCGAAAGCGAGGTGACCGATTTTCCCGATCCGGATTCGCCGACGACCGCGACCGTGCGGCCGGGCTCGACGCTGAAGGAGATATCGTCCACGACGCGGCTATTGCCGAACTCGACGCTCAGGCCTTCGACCGAGAGGAGGGCGTTTGCGGGTGCGGCAGTCATGTCAGCGTCTCCGGCGTGGCCTGCGCGGCAAAGCTGGCGCGGCCATGTGAAAATGAGGAAGGGGAAAATGTCTCGGGCAGGCGCGTGCTGGGCGATGCCATGGGCAAGGACGGGAATGTCGCGAAGAACTGCATGTCTTCAGGCCGCTTTGTCGGCAAAATGCGCATTGGCCGTCGCCCGTGGACACAGCACATTCGATGTCACCGAAGCGCCGCAGGCAACCTCATCGGTACCGGCCGGATGATTTGCGTCGGCCGCAGATTCGACGATGCGCATGTAACTCTAATTCCCCACCCTTGTTTTGCGAAAAAGCTAACAAAACCGAACAATCATGTCCAGAGTGTTGAACAATTTTTGTGTACTGCTCTACAAATGCGCAGCTGCACCGATTTTGAGCGCGCATTCCTGAAGAATGCTTCGCAATGATGCGTGTATTCAACGGTTATTGTCGCTAAAAACCTTTGAGAAGAACGATGAGGAACGGGAATGCCGGGCATGAACAACAAGGCAGGTGCAGTCAGGCTGAGGGGCTTTTTACGGTGCTTGTCCAAGGATGATGTCGAACTGGTGCGACGCTACCTTCCCGAACATCTGCGTCTGACCAGAGCGGAACCCGGCTGTCTTTCCTTCGAGGTGTCCGAGACAGACGATCCCCTGATCTGGCAGGTGGAGGAGCTTTTCGCCGACCGCGCCGCCTTCGATTTCCATCAGCAGCGGACACGGGCGTCCGAGTGGTTCACGGCGACCTCCGCCATTCCACGCGACTATGAGATAACGACATTGGCGTGAATGAGAACAGGCCGCAGCGGCATTCCTGCCGGCTGCGGCCTGATCGTATTTCGGTGCCGGGAGTTATTCCTTCGGCATGCCGACCGGCGGCGCAAGCCGTCTTTGTGCGGCGATGCGGAAGGGGGCGTTCATCGCGCCATAACCGCCATAGGCTCCGCGTCTTTCGATGATTTCGAAGAAGAAACCCTCGCCGAAGGTGCGGCTGTAAATCTGGAAATATTCGCCATTGTCGTCGCGGTCATAAAGAATGCTCGCGGCCCGCAGCGCATCGGAAAACTCCGGCTCCAACCCGAAACGGGCTTCCAGATCGTCGTAATAATTGCGCGAGATCGGCAGGGCGTGGAAACCGCGCGCCTGCAGGGCTTTTGCGGTGGCGAAGATATCGTCGGTGGCAAACGCGATGTGCTGGATGCTGGTGCCGAAGCCCTCGGCCAGAAATTTGCCGGCGAAAGTCTTGCGATTGTCCGCACCGTTCATTGTCAGGCGGAAATGCGGTGAGGGCACGCTTTCAATCGCCTGGCTGCGCACCAGCCCGCCTGGGTCGACCACATCGACCATCGGCGTGCGCCGCGTCGCAAACAGTGAGGTGTAGAATAAAAGCCAGGTCAGCATTTCATCGTAATGCGTTGTTTGCGCAAGATGATCGATCCGCCTGAGGCCGGCATCGCCTTCCGGCGTTCGGCCTTCCGTCGGCACGAATTCATTGTCCCAGATGGCGGAAAGCTCCGGTGAACCGTCGAGGAAATAGATGACGCCGTTGCCCACGCCCTGAATGGCGGGAACGGCGACTTCGCCTGACTTGCGCGGTTCGGCGAAGGTGGGCGCGCCGAGCGCTTCGGCCCGCGCCAGCGCTGCTGCGGCATCATCCACCTTCAGCCCGAAGGCATAGCATTGGTGCCGTGGATGGAATAGGAGGCTCCCGCGAAACTGTCGCCGCCATCGCTGGTATTGATGACGATGCGAATATCGCCCTGTGTATAAAGATCGACATCGCGATTGCGGTGCCGGGCGGTGTTTTCAAAGCCGAGCGTGGCGAGAAGGGCTTCCAGATTGGGTTTTTCTTCCGGTGCTGTGGTGAATTCGACGAATTCCACGCCTTCCGTCTCCACCCGTTCCGGCATGGCGGGCACATCGATGCGGATATCGGGTTCGAGACGGCGCACCTGGTCCATCAGGTTGATGAGCGAGCGGTGGCCGTCTTCGGCAAGCAGCCGGGCCGAGCCGCCGCGGAACTGGTCGTTGAAGATTTCGAGCGATAGCGGGCCGCTATAGCCGGTGGCGGCCACGGCGCGCATGAAATCCACCACCGGCAGATCGCCTTCGCCCGGCATGTTGCGGAAGTGGCGGCTCCAGTAGAGCAGGTCCATGTCGATCAGCGGCGCATCGGCAAGCTGCACGATGAATATCTTGTCGCCAGGAATGGAGCGGATCGAATTCGGGTCGATCTTGCGCGACAGCGTGTGGAAACTATCGAGGATGATGCCGACATTGGCGTGATCGGCGCGGCGCACCACTTCCCAGGCGTCGCGGTGATCGCTGATATGGCGGCCCCAGGCCAGCGCCTCGTAACCGACGCGCACGCCATGTTTTGCCGCAAGCTCCCCGAGCTGATGGAAATCGGCGGCGGCGCGGTCGATGCCGCCGAGCGAGACCGGCGAGACATTCGAGCAGATCAGCATCAGGTCGGTGCCGAGTTCCCCCATGATGTCGAATTTGCGCTCGGCCCTTTCAAAAGCGCGGCTCCGGTGCGGCTCCGGCATGCCCTCGAAATCGCGGAACGGCTGGAAAAGGGTGATATCCAGCCCGTGATCGGCGGCCAGCGCTTTCACCTCGCGCGGCGAGGCGTCGTAGGTCAGGAAATCGTTTTCGAAAATCTCAACGCCGGAAAAGCCCGCTTTGGCGATGGCCGCCAGCTTTTCGGGGAATTCGCCGCTGATCGATACGGTTGCAATGGATGTGCGCATTGGCATGCCGTGTCTTATTGTGTCATAGCTCGCCATATTGCCTTCCTTTTCAGCCTTATGTACTGATTGGTTAATAAAGGGGACGCAGCCAGAAGCCAGCCCCGTCCAGGGAATGAAGCATGAGCAAAAGCACGACCTCCAAAGGCACCCGCGATACCCGGCAGGCGAAGCGCGATCCGGAAGGGGTGCGCCGGGATATTCTTTCCGTCGCGATGGAGGAATTTTCGCAGAATGGCCTTTCGGGCGCCCGCATCGATGAGATTGCGGCGCGCACGCGCACGTCCAAGCGCATGATCTATTATTATTTCGGCGACAAGGAAGGCCTTTACAAACGCGTGCTGGAGGAGGCCTATGCGCAGGTGCGCGGCGGCGAAGGCAGTCTTGAGCTGGATGATCTCGAGCCGGTCGCCGCACTTGAGAAGCTCTGTCGGTTTACCTTCGAGCACCACCGCCGCAATCCCGCTTTCGTCCGGATGGTGATGACGGAAAACATTCACCACGGCAGGCACATCAGGGTTTCCGAAGCGATCCGTAACGTCAACCGACCGGCCATTGAAATCATGCGCCGAATATTGAAGCGCGGGCAGGATGCCGGCGTGTTTCGGCCCGGATTGGACGCTCTTGAACTGCATTGGCAGATCAGCGCTTTGTCTTTTTATAACGTCTCGAACACCGAGACATTTTCGTTCAATTTTGGCGACACGCTTTTTAGCGAGGCCGGCCAGGAAGCGCTGTCTGCGCATGTGGCGGAGATGTTGCTGCGCTATGTATTGATGCCCGAGCATATTACGAGGATCGGGAAAGGCGATTGATGAGGTGGCGGAGCGCCACCTCATAGCCATCGACGCCGAGGCCGGCGATCACGCCTTCGGCGCGGGTCGAGATATAGGAGTGGTGCCGGAAAACCTCGCGTTTGTGGATGTTGGAAATATGCACCTCGATCACCGGCCCCTCGAAGGCATTGAGCGCATCGAGGATCGCGACCGAGGTGTGGGTAAAGGCGCCGGGATTGATGACAATGCCCGCGGACTTGCCGCGGGCTTCGTGTACCCAGTCGATCAGCTCATATTCCCGGTTGCTCTGGGCAAAAAACAGATCGTGGCCCGCGGTTTCGGCGATCCCACGGCAATTGGCCTCGATATCGGCGAGCGTTTCATAACCATAGATTTCCGGCTGGCGCTGGCCGAGCAGGTTGAGGTTGGGACCGTTCAGAACGGTGAAAAGGCTCATGCGACGCCCTCCGCCATGCAAAGCTCGGTGAAATGCGCCGTCATGCGCCCGGCATCCGGCTCGCGGCCGCAGAAGAGGCGGAATGCGCCGACGGCCTGAAACACCGTCATGCCGCCGCCGGGCAGGGTGCGACAGCCCTTTTTCGCCGCCGTCGCCAATAGCTCGGTGACAAGCGGCATATAGACGATATCGGCCACCCAGTGCCGCCGTTCGATGAGATCGGCCGGAACCGGCATGCCGGGATGGGCCGGCATGCCCATCGGCGTGGCGTGGATCAGGCCATCGGCAAAGGGCAGGGAAGCGGCGGGGTCTTTGACGGCAAGCGCGCGGCCCTCGCCGAAGCGGGCATTGAGTTCCCGGGCCAGTTGCTCCGCCCTTGGGAAATCCCGGTCAAGAATGTCGAGACGGGCGATATCGAGCTTCAATGCGGCATGGGCCACCGCAACGCCAGCGCCACCCGCGCCGACCAGAAGCGCCCGGTCACGCCGCGCATCCGGCAGGCCGCGCACGAAGCTTTCGTAAAAGCCGTACCAGTCGGTGTTGTGGCCGATGCGGCGCCCGTCCCGGAAGACGACCGTATTGACCGCGCCCAGCATGCGGGCATCGTCCGACAGTTCGTGCAGATGCGGAATAACGGCCTGCTTGAAGGGATGGGTGATGTTGGTGCCGGAAAAACCGCGCGCTTCCAGCTCGTCCAGCAGGTCGGGAAGGGCGCTCGGCGGCAGCTTGCGGGCGGTGACATCCACCAGCTCGTAGGAATAATCGAGGCCATGAGCCGCCCCTTCGCGCATGTGCAGCGCGGGCGATTTGGAAAGCTGTATATCGGCGCCAATCAGGCCGACCTTGAAGGATGTTTTCTCTGTCATGATCACGTGTCGCTCATCGGACGGTGTGGGAGAGGCGGGATTATCCCCGCCCGTCTTAAGAGCGCGCGAACCTCAGTGGTGGGCGAGAATTTCGCCGAGGAACGTGCGCGTGCGCTGGTGCTTGGGATCGCGGAAGAATTCCTCCGGCGGGCCTTCCTCGATGATCTCGCCTTCCGACATGAAGATCACCCGGTCGGCCACCTGCCGTGCAAAGCCCATTTCATGGGTTACGCAGATCATCGTCATGCCGTCGCGGGCAAGGCCGATCATGGTGTCGAGCACTTCCTTCACCATTTCCGGGTCGAGCGCCGAGGTCGGCTCATCGAACAGCATGGCCTTCGGCTCCATGCACAGCGCCCGGGCGATGGCCGCACGTTGCTGCTGGCCGCCGGAAAGCTGGGCCGGGTACTTGTCTGCCTGGTTGAGAATGCGCACGCGCTCCAGATATTTGCGCGCCGTCGCCTCCGCATCGGCTTTCGACAGGCCCTTCACCCGCATGGGCGCGAGCGTGCAGTTTTCCATGATGGTCTTGTGCGGGAAGAGATTGAAGCTCTGGAACACCATGCCCACTTCGCGGCGAACCGCATCGATGGCGCGGCTGGAATCCGACAGCGTCGTTCCCTCGACCGTGATCTTGCCCTCCTGGATTTCCTCCAGATGGTTGATGCAGCGGATGAGCGTGGATTTGCCCGAACCGGACGGCCCGCAAAGAACGATTTTTTCGCCCTTGCGAACCGTCATGTTGACGTTTTTAAGCGCGTGGAAGGCTCCATACCACTTTCCCACCCCTTCAAGGGCGATCAGCGGAGCCTGAGCGGCGGATTGCGGCATGGAACTTTCCTTCATGCTTTGGCAGCAGTGTTAGTTGACGGTGTAGGGAATGTCGGGAAGCGAAGCCGGGAACTGCGGTACCGGGCGCTTCATCCATTTGGCGTAGACTTTTTCGAGGTCGCCATTGGCCTTGATCTTGTCCAGATAGGCGTTCAGCGCTTCGTTCCAGTCCTTTTCGCCGGGGCGTGTGGCGGCGCTGTTGTAGAGGGTCACGAGGTCGAACTTCACCTCGTAGTCCTTGCCGCCGGCAGCCGCGAGACGGTCGCCATAGAACTGGTTACCGCCGATCGCCTCGATCTGGCCCGACAGGATCGCCTGAATGGTGGCGGCGTCGTCATCGAAGCGAAGGATATTCGCCTTGGTGCCAGCCCCGGCGGTCAAGGCTGTATCCATCGGGCTGGATTTCGGTGCGCCGACGGTCATTCCGGTCAGATCGTCGAAACCGGCGATCTTCTTGTCCTTGGTGGCATAGACCGACATGACATTATGTGCGTAGGGCTGCGCATATTGCACGTTCTTCGCCCGCTCCGGCGTCATTCCCATCGATGCGAACAGCGCATCGACCTTGCCGGTGCGAAGCGAAGGGATGCGGTTGGCGACGGCAAGCGGCACAAATTCCACCTTCAGCCCCAGATAATCCGCAAATCCCCTTGCGAGATCGGCGTCATAACCCTCCTGAACGCCGGTGGAATTGATGAAACCCCAGGGCGCATTATCGCCCTGGATACCGATCACGACCTTGCCGCTGGCTTTTGCCTCGTCAAGCGTTCTCGCATCTGCCGCCACCGGCGTCAGAACCGGCAGCAAAGCTGCAGCCAGTCCCGCTGCAAGGGTTGCTCGCCAACCCGTCAGGGTTTTCAAGATTCTCATTGTTTCCTCCTCCCAAATCCAGACGGAACCCGCCGTTACTTCACGGTGAACGGGATGTCGGGCAGGCTGTCCGGGAAGGCCGGGACTTCACGCTTCATCCACTTGTCGTAGATCTTTGCGAGCTGGCCGTCGGACTTGATCTTGTCGAGGAAGGCGTTGACGGTCTCGTTCCAGTCCTTTTCACCGGGGCGGGTGCCGGCGCCGTTGTAAAGCGTCGTCAGGTCGAATTTCGGCTCATATTTGCCTTCGGCAGCCTTGTTCAGGCGGTCGCCGTAGAACTGGTTGCCGCCGACGACCTCGACCTGGCCTGAGATCAGCGCCTGAATATTGGCGGCGTCATCGTCGAAGCGCAGGATATTGGCCTTGGAGCCGGCGCCGGCGGTGATTGCCGTATCCATGGCGCTGGACTTCGGAACGCCGACGGCGATGCCGGTCAGATCGTCATAACCGCCGATCTTCTTGTCCTTGGGGCCGTAGACGGAAAGCACGTTGCCGGCATAGGGCTTGGAATATTGAATGGTCTTGGCGCGTTCGGCCGTCATGCCCATGGTTGCGAACAAGAGGTCGACCTTGCCGGTCAGAAGCGCCGGAATGCGGTTGGCCACGGCGAGCGGGACGAACTCAACCTTGACGCCGAGATAATCGGCAAAGGCCTTGCCGATATCGGCATCGAGGCCATCCTGCACACCGCTGGAATTGACGAAGCCCCACGGCGAGTTGTCACCCTGAATGCCGATGACGACCTTGCCCTTGGCCTTGGCCTCTTCCACCGTGCCGGCGAAAGCATCGACCGGTGCGACGAAGGGCAGGGCAACCGTTGCCGCGGCAAGCGCGAGCAGGGCGCGACGAGAGAATTTCATGCTGGTGGTTTTCATCTTTTGCTCCTCCTTACAAAGCTGATGATGTCTTCATGGATTTAGCGGGTTGCGGTCTGCAGCCGCTTTTCAACGCTGGCGCCCCACAGGGAAAGCGGCCAGCAGATCAGGAAATAAATGACGCCGACGAGGGCGAAGACGGTGAGCGGGCGGAACGTCTGGTTGGAGACGATCTGGCCGGCGCGCGACAGCTCGACGAAGCCGACAATGGCCGCAAGCGAGGTGCCCTTGATGAGCTGCACGAGGAAACCGATGGTGGCCGGCAGCGAAATCTTGAAGGCCTGCGGCAGAACCACGTCCTTCATGCGCGAGATGTAATGCAGGCCGAGCGCATTGGCGGCTTCCGTCTGGCCCTTCGGCACCGCCTGGATGCCGCCGCGCCAGATTTCGCCGAGGAAGGCGCTGGCATGCAGCGTAAAAGCGATGGCGACCGCAATCCAGGCATCGACATTGAGGCCCGCAAGCGCCACGCCGTAATAGACCACGAAAAGCTGCATCAGGAGCGGTGTGCCCTGAAAGACGGCGATGTAGCCGGTGCTGGCGCGCTGGATCGCCGGGCTATCCGCGACGCGGGCAAGCGCCACGCAAAGGCCGAAGACGCCGCCGCCGATAAAGCCGATGATGGTCAGCGCAAGCGTCCATTTCAGGCCTTGCAGCAGGAAGAAGAGTTCGTTGGGACCGATGGATGCCATTGTCTTTTCCTCACTTGACCGGATAGCTGAAGGATGCGCGGGAGATGAGCGAGAAAATGCCCATCATCAGCGAGGAAATGACCAGATAAAGCAGCGTGATCGAGAAATAGACCTCGAAGGACCGGAAGGTATCCGCCTCGATCTTCTGCGCCACCGAGGTCAGCTCGTAAGCGGCAATCGAGGTGCAGACCGAGGTGGTCAGCGTCAGCATGATGAACTGGCTGGTGAGTGAGGGATAGACCGCCCGCAGCGCCGGCTTCAGGATGATGTGCCGGAAGATCTGCGCACGGTGAAGGCCGAGCGCAAGCCCAGCCTCGACCTGCCCCTTGGGAATGGAATCGACCCCGCCGCGAATGATTTCAATCGCATAGGCGCCGCCGTTCAGAGCCAGCGCAATGATGGCCGTTACCGTCGGGTTGAGCTTGATGCCGATCTGCGGCAGGGCGAAGAAGATGAAGAATATCTGCACCAGAAACGGCGTGTTGCGGATTGTTTCCACAAAACCGATGACGAGGCCGCGCAGCAGCTTGAACCGCGAGCGGCGGGCGACGACGCCCAGAACGCCGATGACGGTGGCGAGCGACATGCCGGCAATCGCAAGGCCGATCGTCGCCAGACAGGCTAAAAGCAGCTCGGGAAGGCGGTCTATGACCGCCGAAAAATCGAGACTGTAAGACATTCTTCCTCCCAACCCGTTCGGGTCCGGACAGGCGTTTCGCCTTGTCCGCATCGCTTTGGAAACCTTGCGGCGCCAAAGCCCTCCATTTGTCGTTCACTGTCGCTGCAGGCTTCAAAACCCCTGTCGGCGGCAGGTTATTAATCATAATGTTTGTACCAGTTAGTTCATTTTTATGTCAAGCGTCATGTCCGGTTAAAAAGCAGCTTTCATGTTGTTTTTTCATTTTCTGGATTTCTGAATAAAGTCTTTTTTATCAATGACTAATGCGGAAAAGCGCAAGCGCTTTCCACGCGTCGTCATGCTGCTTCCGGCCCGCCGTTCGGCAGTGCCCGAAAACCCTGTCTGCACACGAAATCAACCGGCCTTGCGGCTAGTTTTCGCCTGTGCCCAGCCTGTCTATCTGCTCGGCCAATCGCTCGGCGATCAGCAGCGAGGCGCCTGTTGCCGTCACCATTTGCGGCAGCGACAGCCATTCCAGCATCCAGCCCGCGCCGGATCTTTCCTGTTCGTGCACGAGCGACTGGTGCAGGGCGGATATCTGCACGGCATTGAAGCGTGCGAGCGTCACCAGCGCTTCGGCATTGACCGGGTTCTGTTTATGCGGCATGGCCGAGGAGCCGCCGCCGCCGGAGAGGCGGATTTCCGCACCGAGCTCGGCCATCAGCGCAATATCCTGCCCGAACTTGCCGAGCGCGCCGGTGATGAGCGAGAGCAGATTGGCGAATTCGGCGATGCCGTCGCGCTGGCTGTGCCATTGCGGCCTGTCGGCAAGGCCGAGCCGTTTTGCGATATCGGCACGCACCGCTGCGGCATTGTCGCCAAGCTTTTCCAGCGTGCCGGCCGCCCCGCCGAATTGCAGGGCGAAGCCGCTCTGCGTGAAATTTTCGAGCCGCAGCAGGTGGCGTTCCAGCGGCGCAGTCCAGCTCGCCGCCCGGTCGGCGACGGTGATGCCGATGGCGGCCTGCATGCGGGTATAGCCCGTCAGCGGGTTGTGGCCGTCGCGGGAGGCAAGGTCTCCCAGCGTATCGATCAGGCGACCCAGCCGGGCCGAGATGATTTCCGCCGCAGCCTTCAGCCGCAGCATCAGGCTCGTATCGATGACATCCTGGCTGGTGGCGCCGAAATGCACCCTGTCCGCCGCCTGGCCGGCGACCGCCGCGCGCATCTGCCGGATGAGTTCGGGAACCACGACGCCGTCCTTCGCGACGCCATGGCGAAGCGCGGTCATATCGGCGGCAAAATCCGAAAGCCGCGAAACGATCGCTTCTGCCGCCTCCTCGGGGATGATGCCGGCCTGCGCTTCCGCCTGCGCCAGCCCCGTCTCGAAACGGACCATGGCGTCGATATCCGCTCTTGCCGAAAACAGCTCGACGATCTCGCTGTCGCCGAAGAGGCCTGACAAAAACGGATGCTCGAAGGGGGAAAGGCTCATCTTCCGTCTCGCTTTCTTTTGCGCATATCGTCGTCGCAAAACCGCTGCACACTTTTGCGCGATATGCGTCAGATATCGAAAAACACGGTTTCGCCCTCGCCCTGAAGGCGGATATCGAAACGATAGACGTTGCCTTCCTCCTTTTTGGCGACAAGCGTGGCGATGCGGCTTTTCTGCTCGATGCGGGCAAGAACCGGGTCGGCGGCATTGGCCTCCTGTTCTTCCGGGAAATACATGCGGGTCTGCAGGCCGATATTGATGCCGCGTGCGACGATCCAGAAGGTGATATGCGGCGCCATCGGCCGGCCGTCGCGGAACGGCACCTTGCCCGGCTTGATGGTTTCGAAGACGAACTCGCCCGTATCCATGTCGCCGGGCGAACGGCCCCAGCCGATGAAATTCGGATCGGCCTTGCCCCGCGTTTCGCTGGGGCTGTTGTAATAACCGTCGGTATCGGCCTGCCAGATTTCGATCAGCGCGTCCTTCAGCGCCATGCCCGCACCGTCATAGACCATGCCGCGCACGCTGATGCGTTCGCCGCGGGCCTTGTCGTTATAAAGCGGACCGGAGCCGAGATCCTTCTCGAACACGCCCTCGATACCGACGAAATTCGGCGTGCAGCCAATATGCACGTAAGGGCCTGCCGTCTGCGAGGCGGTTTCCTTGAGATAGTTGAGCGGCTGAACCATGGTCAGTTGCCCTCCATGCGGTTTTCGAAAAGGGTCGAGCGGCGGCCGCGCAGAACGATATCGAACTTGTAGGCCAGCATGTCCATCGGCAGGGTCGCATTCATGTCCAGCGGCGCGATCAGTCTTCTGATCGCATCCTCATCCGGAATGGTCTTGACGATCGGACATTTCCAGATCAGCGGGTCGCCTTCGAAATACATCTGGGTGATGAGCCGCTGGGCGAACCCGTGGCCGAAGACGGAAAAATGAATATGGGCCGGCCGCCAGTCATTGACGCCGTTCGGCCAGGGATAAGCGCCGGGCTGGATGGTCTTGAACCAGTAATAACCGTTCTCGTCCGTGATCGTGCGGCCGACGCCGCCGAAATTCGGATCGATGGCGGCGAGATAGCTTTCCTTCTTGTGGCGGTAGCGACCGCCGGCATTGGCCTGCCAGAATTCCACCAGTGCGCCATCCACGCCGCGGCCGCGCTCGTCCAGTACCCGGCCGTGAACCAGAATGCGCGGGCCGACGGGCATCTCGCCGGGGCGGGCATAATTGAGGATGAGATCGTTATCCAGCGGGTTCAGCATGCCATGGCCGAAGACCGGTCCGGTGATTTCGCTCTTGGTGCCCTCGAGCGAAATCAGCGCGCGTTGCGGCGAACGCAGGATGGAGGTCTTGTATCCGGGCGCATAGGCCAGCGGGTGAATATCGCGGTTGCGTGCGAAGAACGGCCCGGTTTCGGGCGGCTGGTTGCTCATTTCGTCTCCTCCTCGCTGGAACTATCGGCTTTCATACCGGCCAGGGCAAGCTTGGCGATCTTGAAAGCATGGTTGGCGGCGGGCACGCCGGCATAGATCGCCACATGCAGCAGCGCCTCGCGAATATCCGCCTCGGTGGCGCCGGTATTGGCGGTGGCGCGCACATGCATGGCCAGCTCTTCGTCCTGCCCGAGTGCGGCGAGCAGGGCGATGGTCACCATCGAGCGCTCGCGTTTCGTCCAGTGGTTGCCCGACCACACCGTTCCCCAGGCGGCTTCGGTGATGAGCTGCTGGAAAGGCTGGTCGAAACCGGACGTCATGGTCTGCGCCCGGTCGACATGGGCGTCACCGAGCACGGAGCGGCGGGTTTTCATGCCCTGTTCGAAACGTTCGTTCTTGTCGATATGGTCCGCCATCGGTCAATGCTCCGGCAAGGTCTTGAGAAAAATGGAGGCTGCCTGCGCGTAGGCGAGCGGCTGTTCAAGGCAGGGAATGTGGCCGCAGCCGGCGATGGTGACGAGACGGCTTGCGGGAATGAGATCCGCGAGCGACCGCACCAGTTCCGGTGGGGTGGAGCCATCCTGATCGCCCGCCACGCAAAGCGTCGGCACGGCGATGCGCCCGGCGGCTTCGGTAAAATCCGCATCGCGGATGGCGGCGCAGGTGCCGCTATAGCCGGCTTCCGCCTGTTGCGAGAGCATGTTGCGCGCGCCGGCATAGGCGGCATTGTCTGGCTTGCGGAAGGCGGGTGTGAACCAGCGCTCCATCACGGGATCCACCAGCGAGACGAGGCCGTCCGCGGCAATCTTGTCGATGCGGGCGTTCCACATCTCGGCCGTGCCGATCCTGTGGGCGGTGTTGCTGAGCACCAGCGCGCGCACCAGATCGGGACGGTGGGCATAAAGCCCCTGCGCAATCAGGCCGCCGACCGACAGGCCCCAGATGATCGCGCTCTTCACGCCAAGATGGTCGAGCAGCGCGGTCAGATCGCCGGCGTGATCGTCGATGGAATAGGGAGCGTGCCCGACATCCGAGAGCCCGTGGCCGCGCTTGTCGTGCAGCACATACGCATAATCATCGCCGAGCGCTTCGATCACCGCATCCCAGATGCGGAAATCGGTGCCGAGCGAATTGATGAAGGCGATGACCGGCTTGCCTGTGTCCAATCCCTTGACGCGGTAATGGATCACGGTCTCGCCGCAGCGCAGAAAATGCATGATGTGCTCCTCCTGCCGGGGATATTGCAAGCGGGTTCCGGTTAAGTAAAATGACATTATCGATGAAAATCATAACCTGTGGATTATATGAGCGATGGTCGATCAGCGTATCAAGTTCCGCCACCTGCAGACTTTCGTGGAGGTGGCGCGGCAGAAAAGCGTCATCCGGGCTGCGGAAATCCTGCATGTCAGCCAGCCGGCGGTGACGAAGACGATCCGTGAACTGGAAGATATTCTCGGCGTCTCGCTGTTCGACCGGGAGGGGCGCGGCATCCGCATCAGCCGTTATGGCGAGGTGTTCCTGCGCCATGCCGGCGCGACAATGACGGCGCTCAGGCAGGCGGTCGATTCGGTATCGCAGGAGGCGGCGCGCGCCGGTCCGCCGGTGCGGGTCGGCGCTCTGCCCACGGTTTCGGTGCGGATCATGCCGAAGGCGATGGCCGGTTTTCTGGCCGAAAAAACCGGCAGCCCGGTGAAGATCGTCACAGGCGAAAACGCCGTTCTGCTGGAGCAGTTGCGCGTCGGCGATCTCGATCTTGTTGTCGGCCGTCTGGCTGCACCGCAGAAAATGGCGGGTTTTTCCTTCGAGCATCTCTATTCGGAAAAGGTGCGCTTCGTGGTGCGCGCCGGCCACCCGCTGTTGTCACCCGGCCTTTCGGTGTTCGATCACCTGCATGAATATCCCGTGCTGATGCCGACACGCCAATCGGTCATCGGCCCCGTCGTCGAGCAGTTCCTGATCGCCAACGGCGTGCCGGCCCTGCCGATCCGCATCGAAACCGTGTCCGACGCCTTCGGCCGCGCCTTCCTGCGCACCAGCGATGCGATCTGGATCATCTCGGAAGGCGTGGTGGCGGCCGATGTGGCGGATGGTATTCTGGCAATCCTGCCCGTCGAGACCGGCGATACCAGCGGCCCGGTGGGGCTGACGGTGAGGGCCGATACGCAGCCCTCGCTGCCGCTGTCTCTTCTGATGCAGGCTATTCGCGAGGCGGCGGGCGAGTTGCTGGATGGGAGGGCTGAAGGGTGAACACACTCGACGTCATCCTCGGCCTTGTGCCGAGGATCTAATCACGTCGAGTAAAATCGCTACGTTGCAGATCCTCGGGACAGGCCCGAGGATGACGTCGACACAAGTGGCGTGGCCCCTAATAGGGAAGCCCCACATAATTCTCCGCAAGCGCGGTGGAAGCAGCGCGCGATTGCACGAGGTAGTCCAGCTCCGCTTCCTGAATGCGCTGGCCGAAATCTCCCGTGTCAGGGAAGCGGTGCATCATCGTCGTCATCCACCAGGAGAAGCGCACGGCCTTCCAGACGCGGGAAAGCGCCTTCTGGGAATAGCCGTCGAGGCCGGCCTCGGACTTCTCGCGATAAAATTCGATCAGCGCCTCGCTCAGATAATGCACATCGCTGGCGGCAAGGTTGAGACCCTTCGCGCCCGTCGGCGGCACGATATGGGCGGCGTCTCCGGCCAGAAACAGCCTTCCGAACCGCATCGGTTCACAGACGAAGGACCGGAGCGGCGCGATGGATTTTTCAAAGGACGGGCCGGTTACCATCACATCCGCATGGTTTTCCGGCAGGCGACGGCGGATTTCGTCCCAGAAGCGCTCGTCGCTCCAGTCCTCCGGCCGGTCCTCCAGCGAACATTGAATGTAATAACGGCTGCGGGTGTGCGAACGCATGGAACAGAGCGCAAAACCGCGCGGGTGGTTGGCATAGATGAGTTCATGGTTGACGGGGGGCACATCGGCCAGAATGCCGAGCCAGCCGAAAGGATAGACCTTCTCGAATTCCTTGATCGCGCCCTGAGGCACCGATTTGCGGCTCACCCCGTGAAAGCCGTCGCAGCCGGCGATGAAATCGCAATCGATACGGTGGGTTACACCGTCTTTCTGATAGGTGACATAGGGGCTTGCGCCATCGAAATCATGCGGTTCGACATTGCCGGCGTCGTAGATGGTCACAAGGTTTGCCGCTTCGCGGACATCCATCAGGTCATGGGTCACTTCGGTCTGGCCATAAACCATCACATGGCTGCCGCCGGTCAGGTCGAAGAGATCGATACGGTGGTCGCGGCCGTCGAAGGTCAGCGAAAAACCGTCATGCGGCAGGCCTTCCCGGTGAAGGCGCTTATCCGTGCCGACCTTTTCCATGAGTTGCACCGTGCCTTTTTCCAGCACGCCGGCGCGGACACGGCCGAGAATGTAATCCTTGCTGACCCGGTCGAGAATGACGGTCTCGACGCCTTCTCTGCCCAGAAGCTGGCCAAGCAGAAGCCCCGAGGGGCCGGAGCCGATGATGACGACCTGGGTGCGCATTGTTTCCTCCCGAACTTGTCTCCTATCAAGAAATTGACCAAGGATGCGGCAAGCTCAATGGACTTTCTGATCGGCAAATTGCACAATCCGACCATTGTGCGGAGGAGCGAAGGAACATGCGGCTTGCTGCGAGTGAGGGTTTGTATGGCGAAGAA
This sequence comes from Agrobacterium sp. D14, assembly GCF_001526505.1. NCBI lineage: Bacteria > Pseudomonadati > Pseudomonadota > Alphaproteobacteria > Hyphomicrobiales > Rhizobiaceae > Agrobacterium > Agrobacterium sp. D14. The sequence continues at coordinate 19,084 of NZ_ASXX01000024.1, read as the reverse complement.
GCGGTGCAAGGCACTGATTTCCGCTTTCATTGCGAGACGCTTTTTTCCAGAAGCAGCCTTCACCGCTTTGAAATCGGCCTGCACCGTCACGCTGCCTTTCAGCAAATCTTGTACATTTGGGGCGGCGAGGGCGATGCGCTGCTGGATGGTCGCATCGAGGCGATCCGCCCGCCGGTCGCCATTGTCGTGCCGCCGGGTTTCGAACACGGCTTCCGGTTTTCGCGCGATATTGGCGGGGTGATCGTTACCGTGCTGCCGGGCGCCCTGCCGGCATCGGTGCAGGCGCTGTTGCTGCGGAATTTCCAGCGGCCTATCCTGTTGCCGCTGCGGGATTTTACCGATGGCGAACGCCTGCGCAGCGGGTTCGAACAGATTTCGGCTGAATATGAAACACGCGAGACAGGCCGGGATGCCATCATCGAAGGTCAGCTAGCCATCGTGACGGCGCTTCTGGCGCGGGCGGCGCGGCCGCTGCTGGAAGGAACCGGCGAAGGTCTTGCGGAGCAGCGTTTCGAACTTTTGCTGTCACTGATTGCACGCCATATTCGCGAGCCGCAAAAGGCGGAGTTTTACGCGAAAAAGCTCGGTCTTTCCGAGACGCATCTCAACCGTCTGGTCCGCTCCGTTTCCGGCCTCAGCCTGCAGCGGCTGATCGCCAAACGCCAGATCGAGATCGCCCAGCAGGAGCTGATCTTTACCGTTTCCAGCGTGCAGATGATTGCGGAGGGGCTGGGTTTTGCCGATCCGGCCTATTTCAACCGGTTCTTCAAGCGCGAGACCGGCATGACCCCGCGTGCCTGGCGGCTGGCGGAGCAGCGGAAAATGGGAGATTCCGGCGCGCGGCAGGTGCCGCTTCAGACCAGCATTCTTGCCAGTTCCCGCTGAACGGCAAGAAGGGCGGGCAGGTATCGCTCCACGAGGTCTTCCATCGAGGCGACCGAGGCGGCGAGCCCGACATTGAGGGCGGCCACGGTCTGGCCGCGCATGGTTTTCAGCGGCACCGCGATGGAGCGAAGGCCGATCTCGACCTCCTGATCGATCAGCGCATAACCGCGATGGCCGGTAGCCTCGATTTCGGTGAGCAGGGCGTCCATCCTGGTGATCGTCTTTTCCGTGCGCGCCACCAGCCGGGAGGCTTCGAGAATGTCGCGCTGCCGCTCGGCCGTCTGCGCCGAAAGAAGAACGCGGCCCATGGAGGTGCAATAGGCGGGCAGGCGCGAACCCGGCATCAGCGCAATCGACATGACCCGCTGCTGGGCGGCGCGGGCGACATAAACGATCTCGGTCTCATCCAGAATGGAAACGGAGGTGCTCTGGCCGATCTCTTCGGAAAGGCGGTCGAGCAGCGGCTGCACGATGCGCGGCAGCGGCATGGTGGCCAGACAGCCGGTGCCGAGGCGCAGCACCTTCGGTGTCACGGTAAAGAACTTGCCGTCATAAGCGGCATAACCGAGTTCCGAAAGCGTCAGCAGGCAGCGCCGCGTCGTGGCGCGGTCCAGCCCGGCGATCTCGGCGGCATCGGAAATCGACAGGCGCGGCCGCTCGGCGCTGAAGGCCTCAATGACCCGCAATCCCTTGGCGAGACCGCCCATCATGTCTCTTTCGCTGACGGCTATGTCGAAGCTCCATTTGTGCGATATACGAACAAAAATCATATAACGCACAAAATCCTTGCCGTCGAGGCGGTTTCGGATTTACCTCACGGTCAGGCAGCCTTGCGGGTTCCATCCGTCCGGCTGGATGGAGGTTTTAATGGACAAGACAATCAAGAGCGCGGAAGAGGCGCTTTCCGGCATCGGTGACGGTGCGACGATCATGATCGGCGGTTTCGGCGGCTCCGGCGCGCCCATCGAGCTGATCCATGCGCTGATCGACAAGGGCCCGAAGAACCTGACGGTCATCAACAACAATGCCGGCAACGGCCGCATCGGCATCGCCGCGATGATCGACGCCGGCATGGTCAGGAAGATGATCTGCTCCTTCCCGCGCTCTTCCGATCCGCGTGCCTTTACAGACAGATATCTGGCCGGCGAAATCGAGCTGGAACTGGTGCCGCAGGGCACGCTTGCCGAGCGCATCCGCGCCGGCGGTGCCGGCATTCCGGCCTTCTACACCCCCACCGGCTTCGGCACGGAACTGGCGCAAGGCAAGGTCATCGCGGAATTCGACGGCCGCTCTTACGTGCAGGAACACTGGCTGAAAGCCGATTTTGCCATCGTCAAGGCCGAGCTTGGCGATACCTATGGCAACCTTACCTACAACAAGGCGGGCCGCAATTTTAACCCGCTGATGTGCATGGCCGCAAAGACCACCATTGCGCAGGTCTCGAAGATCGTCGAAGCCGGTAAGATCGATCCGGAGCATGTCGTCACGCCCGGCATTTTCGTGAACGGCGTCGTGGAAATCCCCGATCCGCAACAGGAAGAAGTCCTCATTCGTGCGGGAGTAGCCTACGCATGACCCAGACCATCGACACCCGCGAAGACATCAAGCTTTCCAACGCCCAGATCGCATGGCGCGCGGCGCAGGACATCGAGGACGGCGCTTACGTCAATCTCGGTATCGGCTTTCCGGAAATGGTGGCGCGTTACCAGCCGCCCGGCCGTCAGGCGATCTTCCATACCGAAAACGGCATCCTCAATTTCGGCGAAGCGCCACCGGAAGGCGAAGAGGACTGGAACCTCATCAATGCCGGCAAGAAGGCTGTGACGCTGAAGCCGGGTGCTGCCTTCTTCCACCATGCCGACAGCTTCGCCATGGTGCGCGGCGGGCATCTGGATGTGGCGATCCTCGGGGCCTATCAGGTGGCGCAGAACGGCGATCTCGCCAATTGGCGTGTCGGCTCCAAGGGCGTCCCGGCCGTCGGCGGCGCCATGGATCTGGTGCATGGCGCCAAGCAAGTCTTCGTCATCACCGAACATGTGACCAAGAACGGCGAACCGAAGCTCGTTGAAAAATGCGCTTTTCCGCTGACCGGCGTTGGCTGCATTACCCGCATTTATACCAGCCATGCTGTCATCGACGTGGTGGATGGCCGTTTCGTGCTGCGTGAAAAACTGCCGGCGATGACGTTCGATGAATTGCAGGCCATGACCGGCGCGCCTTTGGCGGTCGATGGCGAGGTCGCCGATCTCGTCGCCCCGGAACTTTAAGGAAAAACCGATGACCGACGCATTCATCTGCGACTATATCCGCACGCCCATCGGCCGCTTCGGCGGCGCGCTTTCTTCGGTGCGGGCCGACGATCTTGGCGCGGTGCCGCTGAAGGCGCTTGTGGAGCGCAACCCGTCCGTCGACTGGGAAGCGATCGAAGATGTGATCTTCGGTTGCGCCAACCAGGCGGGCGAGGATAACCGCAACGTCGCGCGCATGTCGCTGCTGCTCGCCGGCCTGCCGGTTTCGGTGACCGGAACGACGATCAACCGGCTGTGCGGTTCGGGCATGGATGCCCTCATCGCAGCCGCCCGCGCCGTGAAATCGGGCGAGGCGGAATTGATGATCGCTGGCGGCGTCGAAAGCATGAGCCGCGCGCCCTTCGTTCTGCCGAAGGCGGAGAGCGCCTTTTCGCGCAATGCCGAAATCTACGACACCACCATCGGCTGGCGTTTCGTCAACCCGCTGATGAAGGCGCAATATGGCGTCGATTCCATGCCGGAGACCGGCGATAACGTCGCCATTGACTATCAGGTCTCCCGTGAGGATCAGGACGCCTTCGCCGTTCGCAGCCAGCAGAAGGCGGCTGATGCGCAGGCCAATGGTCGCCTCGACAGGGAAATCGTGTCCGTGACCATCCCGCAGCGCAAGGGCGATCCGCTGGTGGTCTCGAAGGATGAACACCCGCGTGCGACCAGCCTCGATGCGCTGGCGAAGCTGAAGCCTGTCAACAGGCGCGATGGCGCGACGGTGACGGCGGGCAATGCGTCCGGCGTCAATGACGGCGCGGCCGCACTCATCGTCGCATCGGCGGAAGCTGTGAAAAAATACGGACTGACGCCGATTGCCCGCATTCTCGGCGGTGCCGCCGCCGGCGTGCCGCCGCGCGTCATGGGCATCGGCCCGGCCCCGGCCTCCGCAAAGCTGCTGGCCCGGCTCGGGCTGAAGCAGGAGCAGCTCGACGTGATCGAGCTGAACGAGGCGTTCGCCAGCCAGGGTCTTGCGACGCTGAGGCAGCTCGGCATTGCGGATGACGATGCGCGGGTGAATTCCAATGGCGGCGCCATCGCGCTCGGCCATCCGCTCGGCATGTCCGGTGCGCGCATTGCCGGCACGGCGGCGCTCGAACTTTCGCTGACCGGCAAACGTCTTGCGCTCGCCACCATGTGCATCGGCGTCGGGCAGGGTATCGCCGTGGCGCTGGAACGGGTCTGATTGTCTGGCGGCATTCGGCCTCGTCAAAACGGTGCGAATGCCGCTGCCTCGATTTCTTCTTGAGTGACTTCTGCTAGTCCGGCAATCAGGTGGCGATTCTCTCGCCTTGGTACCTCCCTCATTCCTGTGCTTGTCACAGGAATCTAGCTGACGCGCGTCTGCGCGGCGAAGGGAGTCTTTTCAGCCCAAGGATTTGGGCTGGCTGGATCTCTGTGACAAGCACAGAGATGAGGGAGGCAACGGCATTTTAAATGCCGATCTCGCAAATTCGGCGCCTGCCTGATATTCACCTCCATGGCCTTCCCTGACGAAATCCTCCGGCATGCGTTGGATTCCATCATGGTCCGTGACATGTTTTGCGAGATATGACAGAAATCTTTCCGTCTAGGGGGGTGCCCGCATGAAACGTCCGACCATCACAGATGTTGCGACAGCCGCTGGCGTCAGCGTCGCCACCGTCGACCGGGTGCTGAACGGTCGCCTGCCGGTGCGGGAGGAAACCGCGCGGCGGGTGTTCGAGGCGGCGGAGAAGATCGGTTTTCACGCCACCAACATCATTCGTCAGCGCATGCTGGCCGATCTGCCGTCCTATAGTCTCGGCATCATCCTGCGCAAGGAACGGCACGCCTTCTACCAGACCTTTGCCGACGAGCTGGAGCTTGCGGCGCGCAACGTCCGGGATCGCCATCTCAATCTGCGCATCGAATTCGCCCAGTCGGGCGAGCCGAGCGAGCTTGCGGCCCTTCTGACGGGCATGAAGGGCCGCGTGCAGGCCGTGGCGGCCACCGGGCCGGACCATCACGATGTCACCGCCGCCGTCGAGGCCCTGAAGGCGAAGGGCATTCCGACATTTTCGCTGCTTTCGGATTTCGCGCAGGGGGTGCGGGAAGCTTATCTCGGCGCCAACAACATGAAAGTCGGGCGCACGGCGGCCTGGATGATCTCGCGGCTGGCGCGCAGCAGGGGTAAGGTGCTTTTGCTGCTCGGCGGCCACCGTTTTCACGGTCATTCGCTGCGCGAGACCGGCTTTCGCAGCTATATGCGGGAATATGCGCCGGAATTCGAGGTGATGGATGCGCTGATCACGCTGGAAACGCGGCGGCTGACCTATGAGCTGGTGATGGACACCATCGCCAAGCACAAGGATCTGGTCGGCATCTATTGCATCGGCGGCGGCATGGAAGGCGTCATCGAGGCCCTGCAGCAGGAAAACCGGCAGGAGGCCATCGTCTGTCTTGTGAATGAACTGACGCCCGAATCCCGTCAGGCGCTGCTGGAAAAGCGTATCAGCGGCATATTCCAGACGCCGCTCCGTGAATTATGCGCGGACCTCATCGCCACCATGGTTCACAGCATCGAACATGGCATGGCGGAAACGCCGGGACAGCGGTTTGTACCCGCCCATCTGTGGGTTCCTGAAAGCCTTTGATGGTTTGATAGGTTCTATCATAAATTCCGCGTCTCTTTCTATCAGCCTTGATGGTTTCGGTTGCCGCTGACCCGTTGACGCCGGGCCGGGACTGGGAAATCTTGCCTGCGTGTGGAGCGGGCAGGAGGCTGATCCACGATAATAACGATGTTTCAGATTGCTTCAGGCTGCGGACTTGTCTTCGCGGCGACGGGTATTTTTTGCCGGAAAACGGTGGCGGCGCGATGGGCGCTGAACCGTGCAGCCGGTTCTTTTCAAGGGTTTTGGAGGAGAACAACATGAAAAGACATTTCGCGATTGCAGCGCTCGCCACCATGCTGGCGACGACCGCCTCGGCGGAAACCATCGGCGTTTCGATGGCCCTGTTCGACGATAATTTCCTGACCGTGCTGCGCAACGGCATGATCGATTATTCCAAGGGCATGAGCGGCGTTTCGCTGCAGATCGAGGATGCGCAGAACGATGTCGGCAAGCAGTTGAGCCAAGTGCAGAACTTCGTTGCCGCCGGCGTCGACGCCATCATCGTCAACCCGGTGGATACGGATGCGACCGTGGCGCTTTCGCAGGCTGCCGCTGCCGCCGGCATTCCGCTCGTTTATGTCAACCGCCAGCCGGTCAACCTCGACAGCCTGCCGGAAAAACAGGCTTTCGTTGCCTCCGATGAAAAGCAGTCCGGCACCCTGCAGACGCAGGAAGTCTGCCGCCTGCTGAAGGCGGCCGGCAAGGCGGAAGCGAAGGCGGTGGTGATGATGGGCGAGCTTTCCAACCAGGCGGCCCGCATGCGCACGCAGGATATCAAGGATGTGGTGGCGACGCCCGATTGCAGCTTCATCAAGCTTGTCGAGGAACAATCCGCCAACTGGTCGCGCACGCAAGGCTCGGACCTAATGACCAACTGGCTTTCGGCCGGGGTGCAGTTCGATGCGGTGATTTCCAACAATGACGAAATGGCCATCGGCGCGATACAGTCGCTGAAGGCGGCCAGCCGGTCGATGGATGACGTCATCATCGCCGGCATCGACGCCACGCAGGACGCGCTTGCCGCCATGGCGGCGGGGGAGCTGGATGTGAGCGTTTTCCAGAATGCCGCCGGCCAGGGCAAGGGCGCGGTTGATACGGCGCTGAAACTGGCAAAGGGGGATGCGGTGGACAAGAAGGTTTTCGTACCCTTCGAACTGGTCACACCGGCAAACCTCAAGGACTATCAGGCCAAGAACTGAGGCCTGACAATGACGTGACAGACAGAAGACGCTGAAGGCGGGGGGAGGATATTCCGGCTTCAGCAATATCAGTGCGATTGAACCAGCGGAGGTTTTCCGCGGGAGGAAAGACTTTGAAAAACCTGTTGATGGCGACGGCGCTCTGCATTTTCGCAACGCCCGCCCTTGCCGAGACCCGTGTTGCGGTCTCCATGACATCGTTCGACAATCCGTTCCTGACGATTTTGCTGAACGGTATCAGGGCTGAGGCCGGGCGTGAAAAGAATATCGAGCTTCTGGTGGAGGACGCCCAGCTCGACCCTTCGAAACAGCTCAATCAGGTGCAGAATTTCATCGCCAACGGCGTCGATGCGATCATCGTCAATGCCGTGGATGGCGATGCCACCTCGGCGATCACCAAGGCCGCGTCCGCCGCCAAAATCCCGCTCGTCTATGTCAATCATCCGCCGGCCGAACTGGAAACCGGCCTGCCTGACGGCACGGCCTTCGTCGGTTCCAACGAACTCGATTCCGGCACCATGGAGGCGGAAGCCGCCTGCAAGCTGATGGGCGGCAAGGGCAAGGCCGTGATCCTGATGGGACCTCTGGAAAACCATGCGGCGCTGGTGCGCACCAAGGATGTGGAAACGGTGTTTGCCCGGTCGGACTGCAAGATCGAAATCCTCGAAAAGCAGACGGCGAACTGGAGCCGCACGCAGGCGCAGGACCTCGTTTCCTCCTGGCTGACGGCGGGCATCCAGTTCGATGCCGTCATCGCCAACAATGATGAAATGGCGATCGGCGCCGCGCAGGCGCTGAAGGCGGCGGGCGTTTCCATGAAGGATGTCGTCATCGCCGGCATCGACGCCACGCCGGACGGCCTTGCCGCCATGCAGGCCGGCGATCTCGACATTACCGTTTACCAGAATGCGACGAAGCAGGGCGAGGTCTCGGTTCAGACGGCGGTGAAGGCCGCTGCCGGGCAAAGCACTGAGAAGACGCTTTGGGTGCCCTTCGAACTCGTCACCCCGGAAAACATGTCCGCCTACGCCAAATAAGCGGGGGTTTCGGCCCCGGTCCATCTATCACTCCACTGGAAACAGCCATGAAACATACGCTCGACCCCCACATGTTCCGGCACCTTTCGCTGGCCGAGACCTGCCGCAAGGTCGCAGACCTCGGTTATGAATACGTCGAACTTTCACCCCGTCCGGATTTCCTCTCCTGGTGGACCCGGCCGAAGGTCTATCCCGAACGCGTCGCCGAATTCAAAAAGGCGCTGAAGGACCATGGTGTCGGCCTTGCGACGCTGCAACCGATGTATCGCTGGGCAAGCCCCTATCCGGACGAATGGGAGGTGGCGATCGACAACTGGAAACGCGCCATCGAGATAGCCGTCGAGATGGAATGCCCGATGTTCGTTTCGGAATTCGGCCGCGGCGGCTCGCCGGATCGCAGCCTTAACGACCGTTCCGGCCTGCATCGCCCGGAAACCTGCGAAGCGCAGTTCTTCCGCGCCATGGATATTCTGGTGCCGATCCTCGAACGGGAAGGTCTGCTGCTGTCGCTGGAGGCCCATCCCGAAGACTGGATCGAGGAGATCGCGCCGGCCATCGACATCATCAAGACCATCAATTCCAAGGCGGTGAAGGCCTCCTTCATCGCGCCGCACACGTTCTTTTACGGGCCGGACATGGTGGCTAACCTGCGTGCGACCGAGGGCCATCTCGTGCATGTGCGCCTTGCCGATACCTATGACCACAACAAGTCGTCGCAGCTGCGTTACATCGTCAATCCCCCCGGCTCGAAGGTCAGGGTGCACCAGCACACCGATTTCGGCCAGGGCGAGATCGACTGGGAGACCTTCTTTGCGACGCTCGCCGACATGAAATTCGACGGCGTGCTCTCGAACTGCGTGTTTGCCTGGGAAGATCGTGTCGATGAAAGCGCGCGGTTCATGCTCAGCGAAACCCGGCGATACGTCGCCAAGTACTGGAAATGAGGTTTTTCAAATGACTGTCAGAATTGGTGTCGTCGGCACCGGCGCAATCGGGCGTGATCACGCCCGCCGTATCAACAAGGTTCTGGGCGGCGCGAAGATCGTTGCGCTCAGCGACGTCAACCGCGCCTCGGCCGAGGCGGTCAAAAACGACATCGCCCCGGATGCCGTCGTTTTCGCCACCGGCGAAGAGCTGATCGCATCGCCTGACGTGGATGCCGTGCTCGTCACCTCATGGGGTGCCACGCATGAGCAATATGTGCTGGCGGCAATCGCCGCCGGCAAGCCATGCTTTTGCGAAAAACCGCTGGCGACAACGGCGGAAGGCGCAAGACGCATCGTCGACGCCGAGGTGGCTCATGGCAGGCGGCTGGTTCAGGTGGGCTTCATGCGCCGATATGACGCCGGTTACGTGGCGCTGAAACAGGCCGTCGATAGCAGGATCGGCGCGCCGATCATGGTGCACGCCGCCCACCGCAACCCGGCGGTTCCGGAGCAATATGTCACCCCGATGGCGATCCATGACACGATGATCCATGAAATCGACGTGCTGCGCTGGCTGCTCGACGATGACTATGTTTCGGCGCGGGTTCTCTTTCCCCGTTCGGCGGCCAGAAGCCATGCGCGGCTGAAGGACCCGCAGATCGTCATTCTGGAGACGGCGAAGGGCACGATCATCGACGTCGAAATCTTCGTCAATTGCCATTATGGCTATGATATCCAGTGCCAGGTGGTAGGCGAAGACGGCATTGCCAGCCTGCCGGAGCCGATGTCGGTACAGACCCGCCTCGGTGCCAAGCTGCAGAACGATATCCTTACCGACTGGAAAGACCGCTTCATCGCCAGCTACGATGTCGAATTGCAGGACTTCATCCATGCGGCGGCGAAGGGCACGGCATCGGGACCCAACGCGTGGGACGGCTACGTGGCCGCCATCACCTCCGACGCCTGCGTGGCCGCGCAGGAAACGGACGGGGCAGCCGTCGCAATCGAGCTTCCCACCCGTCCCGCCCTTTATCAGTGAGGTCTTTCATGCGTTTTGCCATCAACCACATCACCGCCCCGAAGCTTTCCCTTGAGGCGTTCTTTGCGACAGCCCGCGAACTCGGCCTTACCGAAGTCGAAATCCGCAACGACCTGCCGAACATCGTCGGCACGGTTGAGCCGGCGGCCGTGAAGGCGGCGGCCGAAAAGGCCGGCGTGACGATCATCTCGATCAATGCGCTTTATCCCTTCAACGTCTGGTCGGGCGACCTGCCTGCGCGGGCCGTCGCGATGGCCGATTATGCGGCGGCAAGCGGCGCGAAAGCGCTGGTCATGTGCCCGCTCAACGACGGTACGCCGGTGTCCTTTGACGATCTCGTCACGGCGCTGAAGGCCATGAAACCGATCCTTAAGGAACGCGGCCTGATCGGTTTCGTCGAGCCGCTCGGTTTCCCGGTCTCGTCGCTGCGCACCAAGGCCGAAGCGATCAGGGCCATCGATGCGGCCGGTGGCGGCGATGTCTACAGGCTGGTGCACGACACCTTCCACCACCATCTCGCTGGCGAGACGGAGTTCTTCCCGGAGCGAACGGGGCTGGTCCACATTTCCGGCGTGATCGGTCCTGCCGTCTCCGTAGCCGACATGCTCGACGCCCACCGCGTTCTGGTGGATGGCGGCGACCGGCTGGAGAATATCGCCCAGATCAGGACGCTCGAGGCGGCCGGTTACAAGGGACCTTACAGCTTCGAACCCTTCGCGACGGAAGTGCATGAACTGAAGGATCCGGCCGCTGCCGTAAAGAGCAGCATCGACCATATCTCCCAGGCGCTCTGACCGCCTCGCCGCCCGCGGTTCGCTGCGGGCGGCGTTCTTTATGGACGGTTTGAGGCGAATCCGATGGCGGATTATTCCGAGCGACAAAGTCTCCCATATTTTGCTCTTTCGCTGGCGGTGTGGAGGCGGAAACTTGTCGGCATTTAGGCGCCTGCCTAGTAGAGGATGTTTATCCATTTTAAGTCATCGCCCTCGTGGAGTTAGCGTTCCATCGCCGAAGATATTTTTAACATCAAAGTTCCAGCGTATCTTCTTGGCCTGTACTCAAGTGATTTAGTCATTATCCCATAGTATATTTTAAATTTACTATTAAGTTCTTCATGTTTTTCTGTTTCTGGAACCTTTATTACGATCGAATCTTTTGGCTCTGCATAGCCGTCTTGTAGTAAACAGGAGCTTCTAAAGCAATTTAGATTAAACAACAAATCATCATTGAACCCCGATAAATAGAAAGATAGGCTAATTAAGGGGTCTATTCTAATGTCGCAAATTTTTTCTCGTGAACAAAATGTCGTTCCTTTTGTATTTATTCCATCTATATTAATTATATACTGTATTTTTATTATATTTTCTTGAGAAAATAAATTATTATTAAATAATAAAATAATAATTATTGAATATAAAATTGCTGATAATGACCTTATATTCATAAAATTTCTCCTTTGTTATTTATTTTATTTGGTGTAAATGTCTCACATTGACGTATTGATGTGAAATTAATGCGTATTTTTAGTTTTATTATTATATATATTATTTCGGATGGGCGAGTCATTATTATTGTTTGGAGAAGATTATGTCTAAGGTTGAATCTGCGCCACTACCTCCATTGCCGGGAACAACAGTATTCTCCTTGGCTGAGAAGGATAGGGTAGGTGTTCATAACTGGATCGATGGGCGACTAAAATATCTCCTGACTGGAGACGGGTCATATTGGCCAGATGGCCCGAAGATGACTGTTGATCATATATACGAAAACGTTAAGAAATTTATTGATGGACTTAATAATGTTACAAATATAGTAGATGATCCTTCTGGTATATTAGGTGATAAAATAAATGAGCATAAAAAAACCATTAAAAATCTCGAATTATTGAAAAATGACTTTGAAAGAAAACAAAAGGAAATTGGGGATAAAATCGACATTAAGCCGGGGAAAAAAAGTGAACGTATAAAGACGCCGGTAATTGATCCCGAGGGTCCAAATTTCCCAACGTCATATACTGGCCAGTACGAGATTAACGCTCTCAAGAGCATCGCAAATAGTCCAAACGGAACGGGGGAGGCGGCGTTCCGGCCAATTGAGCAAGATTCCCTGTTTAATGCTCTGACTTTTAATGAAATTTCCCGTCGGTTCATAGATGCTAAGGAAACGATCCGGAAGTACGAAAATGCCCTCAACGAAGCTAGAGCCAAATGGTTTTCCGACTACAACAATAGAAATTACAGAGCTGACTACTATACCGCTATAAACTTGGGGCATGAAGCACGTATGGCACTCGGTATAGTTGGGGATTTGGCAGAGAAAATTCTCGGGAAGCCTTTTGAAGATTTCGTAGCGCAACTGGATGAAGCCATTAAAGTTCAGCGTGAACAGCAAAAGACATTGAAGGCGGAATTCGAACGGCAGGCGAAGGCCGAGGCTGAGCGGCAGGCTGCAGCAAAGGCCGAGGCGGAACGGCAGGCGGCAGAGAAGGCTGAGGCTGAGCGACAGGAGGCTGCGAGAGCCGAGGCTGCACGGCAGGAGGCTGCGAGAGCCGAGGCTGCACGACAGGAGGCTGCGAGAGCCGAGGCTGCACGGCAGGAGGCTGCGAGAGCCGAGGCTGCGCGACAGGAGGCTGCGAGAGCCGAGGCTGCACGGCAGGAGGCTGCGAGAGCCGAGGCTGCACGACAGGAGGCTGCGAGAGCCGAGGCTGCACGGCAGGAGGCTGCGAGAGCCGAGGCTGCGCGACAGGAGGCTGCGAGAGCCGAGGCTGCACGGCAGGAGGCTGCGAGAGCCGAGGCTGCACGACAGGAGGCTGCGAGAGCCGAGGCTGCACGGCAGGAGGCTGCGAGAGCCGAGGCTGCACGACAGGAGGCTGCGAGAGCCGAAGCTGCACGGCAGGAGGCTGCACGCGCCGAGGCAATGAGGCGGGAGGCTGCTGCAAAGGCAGAGCGCGACCGGCTGGCATTCGAGGAAGCACGTCGCCAGAACGAATTGCAGATGCAGCGCCATCAGGAGAGACTGAGGCAAGAAGAACAAGCACGAAAAGAGAGCCAAGAGCGCCAACGGCAATGGGATCTCCAACGACAGCGCGAAGCCGAGGAACAACGCAGACAAGCTGCTGCAGATCAGGCTCGGCGAGACGCTGAACAAGAACGGCTTAGAAGAGAAATGGACAGCATTCGGATACCTGGTACCGGTAACGGGAAGCGCCCAGCTCCAGGAATGCCTGTCCCGCAGCCACGTCCAGGCCCCGTCCCCACCCCACGCCCAAATCCTCCATCACAATGGCGCCCCGGCTATAAAGGCTTTCCTGTGGTTATGGACATGAATGGGGATGGTGAATTAGACCTGCGGATTTTGCCAGTTGTTGAAGGGACGGAAGATTCACATCCGGTTTTCGATTGGAACGGTGACGGCAAACGAGATGCAACCGCGTGGGTAGGCCCGAGCGATGGTTTGTTGACTATCGACCTCGGTGCCGATACCGGCGCGCCCGGACCCGACGGCAAAATCAATCGGCCGGAAGAAGTCGCTTTCTCACTCTGGAAATCGGAAGAGCAGCGATTGGCCGAACTCAAAGCGCAAGGCATTGACGATACCGGTCGTCCGGTAACCGATCTCGAAGGTCTCCGTTTTGCATTTGACACCAATCAAGACAATATTCTCGACAATCGCGACGCTCGATGGAGCGAGTTCCGCATCTGGCAGGACTTCAACCAGAACGGTACCGCCGACGACGGCGAGCTTAGTACGATGGAGGCTGAGGGTATTGCCTTCATCGATCTTCTACCTTCCGAACAGGACGCGAAAGCGTTTCCGGATGGGTCGCTGATCGCAGGCACGAGCTCTGCGAAACGGATAGACGGCACGTCCATTCTCGTCGGAGACGTCGCGCTCGCTTATAGGCCTGCTTCGTAAGGTCTCCTTTAAGGTTCACGGAAACGTCGACTGGCAGCTGCGTCTCGAAAACGCACGCCAGTCGATATCGGGGCAGCCATCGAGTGCAGCTCAGGCATCGGCCACATAACGTGGCAGTGTCATAACCCAGAAAATCCGATGAAACAGAATACAGCCATGCAGGGTACCGTCGATTTTAGTAACGAACGAAAAGCTGCCGACACAGAGGCTTTCGAAATTGAACATGATGGCGGTCTTGTCGCGCTGTGCGCGATCGCCTCACATTACCGTATAGCCGCAGACCCCAAGAGGCTCACACATGAACTCGCCATTCCCGGCAGGTCACATTCCCGGGATATTTTGAGAGCGGCAAAAAATATCGGTTTGAAGGCGAGGCTGATACAGGCCAAATCGGAAAAACGCATTGCGTCTCTGCCAGTCCCGGCAATCGCCTGCTTTATCGATAGCAGCTATGGCTTGTATCTCGGAACCGCAAGCAACGGCATGCACAACATTGCCGATCCCGTAAGTATGGCGGTTCGCCAGATGGATATCGCAACATTGCTGGAGGCGGGAAACGGGGCTTTCATACTGGTGCAACGGCGGTTCGCGGGACCGGGCGTTTCCAAAGACACTTTTGGTTTCCGATGGTTTCTTCCATCCCTGTTCCGGTACCGCAAAGCATTTGGCCACGTTTTGGTCGCCTCTCTTTTCGTGCAGATTTTCGCACTTGTAACGCCGTTGTTTTTTCAGGTCGTGGTGGATAAGGTCCTGGCCCACAGAAGCTATTCGACCCTCATCGTTCTGGTTATCGGACTCGTCGCTCTCGGACTGTTTGACGTCATCCTGCAATATCTCAGAACCTATGCCCTGTCCCACACCACCAATCGTATAGATGTCGAGCTTGGCCAGAGGCTTTTTCGTCATATGATGAACCTGCCCCTGAGCTACTTCGAAACGCGGGCTGCCGGCCAAACCGTTGCGCGTATTCGGGAACTCGAGACCATCCGCGATTTTCTGACGGGGCAGGGGTTGTTCTCGGGTCTCGATTTGCTCTTTACGGGTGTCTTCATATTCGTTCTGTTTTGTTATTCGACCACCTTGGCATGGATCGTGGTTGCCTCGATACCGTTTTATATAGGGATCGGAATTCTGATCCGGCCATTTCTTAAAGAGCGCATCGATGAGAAATTCGATCGAGGCGCCTATAGCCAGCAATTGCTGGTGGAGACTGTCGTCGGTATCCAAACGCTGAAGGCTTCGGCGGTAGAGCCGGTTGTTTCCGCCCAATGGGAAGAAAGGCTGGCGGCATATGTGCGTTCTTCTTTCAGTGCGACCATGCTTGCTGCAAAGGGGCAAAACGCCATTCAATATATCAACAAAGTCACAAGTGCGGCTTTGCTGCTGTTTGGGGCGCAATCCGTTATCAATGGCGAATTGAGTGTCGGAGCGCTCGTTGCGTTTAATATGATTGCCAGCCAGGTGTCGCAGCCGATCCTGCGCCTCTCGCAATTATGGCAGGATTTTCAGCAGGTACAGATATCGGTTTCGAGGCTTGCGGACATTTTAAACGCCCCCGCGGAACCTAGACCCAAAAATCCTATCAACCTGCCGCCGCCTCGGGGTGCATTGGAGTTCAGACGGGTCAATTTCCGCTATCGGCCAGATACGCCAAATGTCTTGAACGATATCAATATTTCTATTCGGCCCGGCGAAGTCGTGGGAATCGTCGGAGCCTCGGGTTCTGGAAAGTCTACTCTCACAAAGCTTATTCAGCGGTTCTACCTACCCGACAGCGGTCAGGTATTTCTGGATGGGCAGGACATTTCTCAAGCCGACCCCGCATGGCTGAGAAGTCATATTGGCGTGGTGTTGCAGGAAAACATGCTGTTCAATCGCACGGTGCATGAGAATATTGCTTTCAGTAATCCGGCAATGTCCCGCGACACCGTAATCCGAATGGCGCGAATGTCTGGCGCAGACGAGTTTATTACGAAGCTGTCGCGCGGCTACGATACGATGATCGAAGAACGTGGCGCTAATCTTTCGGGCGGTCAGCGGCAAAGGATAGCTCTGGCGCGCGCTCTGGCAACCAATCCGCCTATACTTATTCTCGATGAGGCCACGAGTGCGCTGGATTATGAAAGCGAGCGTATTATTCTTCAGAACATGCGCGATATCGTTCGGGGGCGCACGGTCATCATCATAGCTCACCGACTGGCCACTGTTCGTTATTGTAACCGCATCATCGGGATGAAGGACGGCGCCATCACCGAGCAGGGGACACACGAGGAGTTGCTTGCTCGCCCCACCGGGACCTATGCCCATCTCTGGAATCTTCAGAGCGGAAGTGTTTTTGCGTGAAGCTCAAGACCCGATTCACTCGTCGCGCCAAGCTACCCGGTAAAAAGAACAAAGCGGTCTACCGTCGGGATCTGGAGTTTCTCCCGGCGGCTTTAGAAGTATTGGAGACGCCGCAGTCGCCCGTAAGGATAGCATTTTTATGGTTCATCTGCGTTCTAGCAACGTCCCTGCTGGCTTGGGGATGGTTTGGCAAATTTGATATCGTAGCGACGGCGCAGGGCAAGATTCAACCAGTCGGGCGCGTAAAAATCATAGAATCCCTTGAGCATGGAAAGACCAGCTCAGTCGTCGTTGGCAATGGGGATATTGTCGAGGCCGGCGATATTGTGACCGAACTCGATGATACTGAAACGAGGGCGGACGAGGCCGCGAAATCGAGCAGCCTTTATACTCTTCGAGCCGAAATTCTGCGGCGTACTTCTTTTGGTGAAGTACTAGTGAGGTTGAAAACAAGCCTATGGCAAGAGCCGGCGTTGTCGGCATATCCAGTCCTCGCTGTTCCCGTCAATATTCCGGATCTGATCCGTCTTCGTGAGCAAGCCGTATTGGAGGCCGATCTTCGGGGTGTATGGGCCAATATCCGTAGTCTGGTTGCCCAGCGCCGGCAGAAGGAAGATGAGATCGCTGGGCTGACAGAGGCAATTGCGTTTCAACGTGAACTCGTCGGAACCCTTGAGCAACGGGTCAATATGCGGTCGCAACTGCTTCAATCTCGCGTAGGCTCTCAGGTCGAAGTCTTCGATGCTACGCAGGAGTATCAGGAGGCGAAGTCGGCATTGGCCGATAAGCTGGCGCAACTAAGTGGCTCAAAAGCGGAAGTGAATGTGGTTATAGCAGAAGCCGAAAAGATCATTGAAACCGCATCCGCCGAGAATTCAAACCGTTGGCTGGAGGCGCAGCGCGCCAAGGATGAATTGGAACAGGAGTTAATCAAAATAAAAAGCCGAAGAGAGCGCCTTCAAATTCGGTCTCCGATTGACGGTGTCGTTCAACTTTCATCCATCACGTCCGTGGGACAGGTTGTGACAGCGAATGCCGAGTTAATGCGTATCGTCCCACTCGATTCGGTTCTGGAGATTGAAGCATATCTTCCAAACAAGGATATAGGTTTCGTAGAGGCGCGGCAGCTCGCTATCATCAAGGTCGAAGCTTACCCGTATACCCGTTTTGGCGTTTTGAAAGGAGAGGTGAAGCATATCTCCTCGGATGCAATTCCAGAACCTGACGCCCAGAATCTCGAGTCAACGATAGCGCAAACCACCCAGTCCGCTGTTCCTACTGGCAACGCTCAAAGAGTACAAAATCTTGTTTTCCCTGTCACTCTCGCCCTTCAGGATAGCGTGATGCAAATCAGTGGTCGGCTTGTTCCGGTTACGCCCGGTATGAGCGTAACTGTTGAAATCAAAACCGGACAACGACGAATTTTGGAGTATTTGTTCTCGCCGCTGACAGAAATTGCATCCGAAGCGATGAAAGAAAGATGATTTCGAAATCTGCTCCGTTCAGCGTATGGAGCTCTCGAAAAACCTAGAGAAATCAATTCCGCATTTACGGATGATGCTGTAGTCTTCCGGCGACGAGAGAGCAGCAAACAGGCACGGGTATTCTTCAGATCGACTGCGTAAGGCAGGCTTTCTGCCCGCACCGTCCGAAGTAGAGTGGTTGAATTTCCCCTTTATGAAAATAGACAGGAAAACGACGCTTAAGGACGTGGCGCGGGAGGCGAATGTTTCGCTGAGTACGGCTTCGCACGCCATCAATGGCACCGCACCCTTGACCACGCAGGTTCGCGAGCGGGTGCTGGAGGCGGCACGCACGCTCGGTTATCTCGAAAACCGGCGACAGAAGGCGACGATCGCCACTTTGCGTGTCGTGTTGTTGGCCATGACCAATGATGCCGCACCGCAGAGCGATCTCAACATGGTCAGCTGGACGATGCTGAACGGCTTCCGGCGCGAATGCGAGCGGCGCGGCATTCGCATCGTTCCCTATGTCAGCACAACGAGCCGGCTCGACCCGGTTGCGGTGGCGGCGGCGGCGGATGCCGACAATGTTGACGGTATCGTGATCCTGAACGATGACAGGCCGCAACTGGTTGAGGCGCTGTCTGCGCTTGCGCGGCCGGTGGTGCTGATCAATGGCGAGGACCCGGCCATGATCGTCGATACGGTGACCGCCGAGAACCGTTTTGGCGCGCGGCTCGGCATCGAACATCTGCTGTCTCTCGGGCATCGCAATATTCTGCATATCACCTGGAAAGGGCGCACGACGATCCGCCGCCGATATGACGGCTATAGCGACGCGTATCTCGCGGCGGGTCTCACTGTTCCCGCCGATATGGTCATCGAGGTGGAGAGCTATGAGCCGGAATGGGGCGAGGCCGCCATCCGCCGCCTGCTGGCCGAACAGCGGCCGCTCAGAAACGCCACGGCGATCTTCTGCGCCGCCGATAATCTGGCGCTTGGCTGTCTGAAGGCCCTGACGGAAGCTGGAATCCGGGTGCCTGACGATGTTTCGGTCTTGGGGTTTGACGATATCATGCCGGCGGCCTTCAGTGCGCCGCCGCTCAGCACCATCCAGTTGCCCGCCGACAGGCTGGGCGGGGCGGCGCTTGCGCTGCTGGAGCAGCGGCTTGTGGCGGCCGATCCCACCCGCCCGGCGCACCGGCTGGAACTCGGTTGTCGGCTGGTGTTAAGGGGCAGCATCGCGCCGCCGCCGAAGTAAGGTGTTGGAGTATCGTCTTGTGTTGACCGCTGAACAAACTCCAGACGATTAATTCTCCCGTCATTCCGGCCTTGAGCCGGAAT
>NZ_ASXX01000023.1:0-62637 GCF_001526505.1 Agrobacterium sp. D14 | reverse complement strand
CGGTCAGAACATAGGATGTCATTCGTTTTTCCGTTGTTGAAGCAGGTTCATTGGATTGTGTGAGGAATCTCTGCAGATCAGGTCGCGACACGCGCCTCCTCGCTCAACTGGCCGTTCATCCAGTCGGCACCGGCAGCGATACCGCCGAGCGGAAAGACGTGTATCTGCGCAATGCGGCTTTGTGGATGGGCCGCCTTATAATCCGCTATATCCGTCAGGACTTCCGCCGGTTCGTAAGGCTTCAGAAGCTGGCTGAGATCGAGCGCACGCCTTTGCAGCACGGCAAGCGATGGGCCAACGCCGCAGGCTATCGCAAATCTGATCAACGTCTGCAATTTGGTCGGGCCGGCAATGCCGACATGGATCGGTAAGCCAATACCGGCTGCGGCTATGCGCTCCGCCCATGCGATCACGGGGCGGGCGGCGAAGGCGAATTGTGTCACGATGGCCATGTCCGCATCCGTGCGCTCGCAATAGCGCTGTTTGAGGGCCAAGGCTTTATCGACGATGCGGGTGGAACCGTCCCTGTCAATCGCTCTATTGCCTTCCGGATGCCCGGCGACATGCAGCCGCCTGAAACCGTGACGGTCGAACAGGCCGGTCTCGAGAAGCTGGATGGAACTGTCGAAATCTCCCGCCGGCGTGGTAACACCACCGCCGAGAAGCAGGGACTCCTCCACACCGGCCTCGTTTTTATAACGCGTGATCCATTCTTCCAGCGTCGCCGCATTGGCAATGAGGCGGGATGGAAAATGCGGCATGACCGGAAAGCCGTCCTCACGAAGACGCCTTGCCGTCGCCACCATGTCATCGATCGGCGTTCCCTCTATATGGGCGACGTAAACCCGCGTACCGGCCGGCAGCAAAGCCTTGAAATCATCAATCTTTGCCGCGGTTCTCGGCATCACTTCAATGGAATATCCGGAAACGATATCCTTCAGATGGGCCGTATCGGGAGATTTCTCCCCGCGTCTGCCTTTCAACAGGTCCAGTAGTGCCACCATGTATCCTCCGGGAGGTCTGAAGAGAATGCGGCAGGCTTGCCGGACCCGCCAGCGCATACCGAACTCCATGAATTATTGAAAGATTTTGATATCCGGCGACCTCTTTCATCGGGCACGCCGCAATGAAAGAGGTCACGATTTCAAGGTCCACACAGGCGCGGGCGAAACCGCCCGGGGCTAGATCACCGCACGCAGCTTTTCCTGCGCCGCCTTGGAGTATGGAATGGACGAAACCCTCGCCCTGATCGTCGTTTGCGCATGGCGTTCCACATGCGGCTTGCGCGAACCGCCGTTCACTTCTCCCCATGTCAGCACGACCTCGGTGCCGACATCCGCATAGGCCTCGTCTATGCCGCAAAGCGAGATCATGTCGCGCTCGTTGATGTTGTAACCGCAATATTGCGACATGCCGATCAGCCTGCCGTCTTTCGCACGGACTTCATCGGCCTGCGGCCAGCCGAAATAGGCGGTCGGCATATCGATCGCCTTGTAGATCGGGCCATCCCCCAATTGAGAGGCGAATATCTTGAGAACATCTTCCTTGTTCCATTGCAGCGCGCGCTTGACCCGGCGCGGCTGCTTGAGCTGCGCTTCCAGCGCCTCCCGGCCGATAAAATCATGGTCGAATTTCACCAGCCGCTCATAACCGAGCGCCCACGGCGTCCAGTAATAATCCTCGATATTGCTGGTGTAGAGGCTGCCGCCGAGCTGCATATTCGCTTCCCAGCTATCGGCCGGCAGCCATTCGCGGTAGGCACGCAGTTCCTCGCCGGAATAGATGCCGGGCAGCGGATAGGGTATCCAGCCATCCTCGAGCGGCGTGCTGTAATAGGTCCGGGTGCCGGCCTGAAGCAGGCCGTATTTTTCGCCCGCCTTGAGGATAGCGTCGCGGACGATATCCATCTCCGCGAAAGCGCCGGATATTTCCGCGCCGGCATGGCCCGCCATGCCATGGCGCAGCACATGCACCCTGCATCCGGCAATGGTGACATAGGCCGTATGGAAGAACTTGATTTCCGGCCAACCGCCTTCGCAGATTTCTTCAAGAATATCGCGGGCGTTCGGCCCTTCGATCTGGAAACGATATTTCGTGCGTTTGCCGTCCGGGCTGTAGGGTGTGGTCGGATCGAAACGGAATTCGACATTGTAACCGCCGGTCTCGCCATTATAGCGAACCCAGTTCAGAACCGGCATGCCGCTGATGAGTTCGAAACCCTCATCCTCGCCGTAATAGTTCAGGATGCAATCGCCGATATGATGGCCGCGCGGCGTGCAGGCGATATATTGCTTGGCGCGACCGGTGGAAAGATTGGCGAACGAGCAGGGGGAGAGGTCGCTCAGAAGCTTTTGCGCGTCCGGACCTTTCACATAAAGAACCGGCATATGATGCGATTGGTTGAAGAGAACGGCGCTTTCACGCCAGGCCCTCTGTTCTTCGCGCCAGTTGCTATATTCCGGCGCGATCAGCGTCGCAAAAAGGCTGGTCCGCGATTTGTGATACTGGGAAATCGTATCATTGTAGAAATAGTCGACCAGGTTCTGTTTGGAATCGATCAGCTCTTGCAGGTTTTTCATGGTATCGGCCTTCCTGTTCATGATGCTTGATATGGTTGCTGCGCAGGCGGTTCTGGCGCAGGCGGGAAAATTGCGTAGGCTCCGCCGCTCCGACCCGGACCGGTGCCACGGCCGGGGCGGTTTCAGTCATGCTGGAATGCCGGCGATTACTTCACGGCGGGCATGTCGCAGACGGAGACGTAAGGGTCCTCGCCCCGCTCCATTGCGATCCGCGGCGAACCCATGCGCCATTTGCCTTCCGGCCCCGCTTCCACCTCAAGGGCGTAATAATTGTCGAGCGGCATATGGTTCTTGCCAAAAGTCAGCTTGCCGCGAACGGACTTGAAATCCGCCGCTTCCAGCGCGGTGCGAAGGGCGGCCTTGTTCTCAAGGTCTCCCTTGGCGGTTTCCACGGCGGATTTGATAAGCTGGATGGCGTCATAGGCGGCGGCTGCATAATTCGAGGGATCCCGTCCGTATTTCTGCCGGAAGTCGGCGACGAAACGCCGGTTTTCGGGCGTATCGAGATCGGGATACCAATAATCCGTCAACACGGAACCGAGCGCACCCGTCGCATTGCCTTTCTGAAGCGCCGGCAGGGCGATCTGGTCGAGCGTATAGACGGTATAGAGCTTCACCTTGCCCTTAAGGCCGGATTGCTCGAACTGGGTCATGAAGGCGGCGGAACGACCGGGATAGAAAGCAAAGAGCGCTTCCGCGCCGCTCGCGGCCACCTTGCTGAACTCGGCGGAGAAATCGAGCTGCGGATCGTCACCCCATTTGGTGAAATCCTGGCCGACGACCTTGCCCTTGAAGGTATTCAGCAGACCTTTGACGACATCCTGCCCGGCGGCGTAATTCGGCGCCATGGTATAGATCGTGTTGACACCGCGCTTGTTGAGCTCTTCGCCGAGCGCCATGGACATCACATCGCCCTGCCCGCGCATGCTGTAAAAATTCGGATTGCACAGCTTTCCAGCCATGTCGGACGGCGCCGCATTCGTGCTGATGACGATCGTGCCGGAATCGAGCGCGCTTTTGCGCGAGGCAAGCAGAACATTCGACCAGATATAGCCGGTGATGAAATCGACCTTGTCCTGGCGCACGAGCTTCTCGGTCTTCTGGCGGCCGACATCGGGCTTCAGGGCATCGTCCTCGACCACAAGCGCGATGGGCCTGCCGGCGATCTTGCCGCCCGCATGATCGACCGACAGCCGGATCGCATCTTCGACATCCCGCCCGATGACGGCAGCCGGCGTCGTCAGCGTGGTAACGAGGCCGATCCTGATCGGCTGCTCCGCGGATAATGGCTCTGTGAGGCTGAATAGGGCGGCAACGGCCGCGAGATATTTGATTGTCATTTTCCCCTCCGTGCCGGCTCCTCTCCGGCTTCATTTACATACCGCTTAATCGGTATGTTTTCAACAAAAAGATTCTCTGCTATGGAAAGTTTCGTCTATTGAATACGGGAATAGCTCCGGAATTTGCGACGGAGCAGAGTGCGAAGATGGCGAAAGCAAGAGCCCCGCAGGGGCACAACAGGATAGTGGCATCAGGCAATGCAGAAAAAGCGACGCACACAGGCTGAAAGAAGCGCCGAAACGAAGGAGAAAATCCTGCAGGCGACGATCGACCTGCTCTTCGAACAGGGCAATGCACGGCTGACGACGGCGCTGGTCGATGAGCGGGCTGGCGTCTCGAGCGGCGCGCGGGTGCATCACTATCCCGCCAAGATCGATCTGGTCGTGGCCGCGACCGGTCATACTTACGAGCTTGCCGCACAGCTCGGCCGCCAGCGGGCGCTTTCGGCGCGCAACTCGCCGGAGCCTCTTCGGGAATATGTGAAGGATTGCCTGTCGATCTATTTCGACTGGCCGTTCATTGCCGCGCTCGAGGTCGTCATCACCGCGCGGACCGACGAGGTGTTGATGGAACGCCTGCGCCCGGTTCTGGAAAATTTCCACGGCGCCATGAAGGCGACATGGATCGAGACATTCGTGGCGACCGGTTACACACCGTCCGAAGCAGAAGAGGAACTCGCTTTGACGCTCAATCTCATCCGCGGAATGGCCGTCAATAAAATCTGGAAAAGCGGCGATGCGGCCTATGCGCCATTGCTGGATGCCTGGTGCGCGGACCGCGCCGCGCGGCGCAAGACGGTGGCGGCGCTCAAGGGGTAATTGTGGGCCACTCGCTTTGCAACGGCCGGAAGCGAATTCCGCCGGCATTCGACCCGAATGCCGGAACGGATCAGACGCTCAGATATTGCTTGACCGTTTCTTCCTCGACACGCAGCTTCTCCGGTGCGCCCGTCCAGACGACACGACCCTTTTCCACCACATAAAACCTGTCGGCGACGCCAAGCAGCCGCTTGATGTGTTTGTCGATGACGACGATGGATTGCCCCAACTCCCGAAGGCGGGCGATGCAGTGCCATATCTGGTCGCGCACGACGGGTGCCAGTCCCTCCGTCGCCTCATCGAGAATAAGCAGCCGTGGATTGGTCGTCAGCGCCCGGCCGATTGCCAGCATCTGCTGCTCTCCTCCGGAAAGAAGATTGGCATAGGAACCGTTTCGCTCGGAAAGCCCCGGAAAAAGCTCATATATGCGCTCCACCGTCCAGCATTGCGGCTCCGCCCGGCGGTTGGCGGCCGCCACCTTCAGGTTTTCATGCACGGTGAGGTTTGGAAAAACCTGCCGCCCCTCCGGCACCAGTCCCAACCCCGTCCGGGCGACGCGGGCGGTCGAAAGGCCATCGAGCCTTTTGCCCTCGAACTCGATCACGCCGCCCCATGCCGGCAGCAGGCCCATCAGCGCCCGCACGGTGGTCGTCTTGCCCATGCCGTTGCGGCCCATGAGGCAGACCACCTCGCCGGCATCGACCTCAAAAGACATGTCGAACAGAATCTGGCTGCGGTCGTAACCGCTCTTCAAATTGCGGACTTTCAGCATCAGGCATCCTCCCCGAGATAGGCTTCCCGGACCCGCGCATCGTTGCGGATGTCTTCGGGCGTTCCAACGGCGACGATCTCGCCGCGCACAAGCACGGTCACCCGGTCGGCCAGTTCGAACACGGCCTCCATGTCATGCTCGACCAGAAGTATGGTGATGAGGCTCTTGAGGCCGGCGAGAAACCGCGTCATCGCCCTGCTTTCCTCCGAGCCCAGCCCGGCCATCGGTTCGTCGAGCAGAACAAGGGCCGGATTGCCGGCAAGCGCGATGGCAAGCTCCAGCATGCGCTGCTCGCCATGGCTGAGATCGGCCACCCGGCGCGACATATCCATGCCGTTCAGGCCGATGAGCGCAAGCATCTGCGCCGCACGCGCCTGCAAATCCGCATTGCGGTCGACCCGACGCCAGAAGCGGAATGCATGGCCATCGCTTGCCAGAAGCGCCAGGATGAGGTTTTCCCCGACGCTGAGGTCTCGAACCAGCGTCGTGATCTGGAACGACCGCGCCATGCCGAGCCTCGCCCGCTCATGCGAGGGCCGGTTGGTGACATCGACACCGTTGATGAGCACGGCGCCGGATGTCGGCAGGATTTCTCCGAAAAGCTGGCTGATCAGCGTCGTCTTGCCCGCGCCGTTGGGACCGATCACCGCATGAAGCTCGCCCTTGGCGAGCGACATGGAGAGATTGCGGGTGGCGTGCAGGCCACCGAAAAATTTTTGCAGATTGCGAACCTCGAGCACCGCGTTCATGCGCGCCTCCCCGAACAGATGAGACCGACGAGGCCACCCTTGGCGAAAAGCACGACGGCGATCAGGAACAGACCGAACCAGAAGTGCCAGTAGACCGTCAGTCCGCCGAGAAATTCCTCGATCAGGAGAAAGACCAGCGCCCCGACGACGGGACCGGCCACCGTGGACACGCCGCCGACGATGACCATGAAGATAAGCTCGGCGGAACTTGTCCAGCTCATCGATTCCGGTGTCACGAAACTCGTAAAATTCGCATCGAGGAAGCCGGCAAGGCCGCAGATCACACCAGCCGCGATATAGGCGGCGAGGCGATAGCGATAGGGATCGAACCCGACCGCCCTCACCCGCCGTTCATTGCCCTTCGCCGCCTTCAGGAGCAGGCCGAAATCGGATTGCCGGATACGGGCGAAACCCAGCATCACAAGCGCCAGCACCGCCAGCACCACGTAGTAAAGGATGGACCTGTCACCGAGATCGAGCACCGTGCCGAAGCTGCTCGGATAATTGATCGTCAGCCCGTCATCGCCGCCGAACTGTCTGAGGCCAATCATGGTGAAATAAACCATCTGCGCGAAGGCGAGCGTGATCATGATGAAATGCACGCCGCGCGTTCTAAGCGCGACGAGGCCGGTCAGACAGGCGAAAAGCCCGCTGACGCCTACCGTGACCAGCAACTGGATGACACCGTTGTCGATGTCGAAATCGGCGAGGATGCCGACGGAATAAGCGCCGATGCCGAGAAAGGCCGCGTGACCGAGACTAACCAGCCCACCGAGGCCGATGATGAAATTGAGGCTGACGGCGGCGATGCCGAGGATCATCGCCCGCAGCAGCACTTCCACCCAGAAGTCGTAGCCGAGCGCCGCAAGCACCGATGGCGCGACGGCAAGAAGCAGGAGCACGGCAATCGCCGTTAGCAGGTCGCGATCCACCGCCCTGCCCGCCGCAGTCTCCCGCTTTGCGGCCGGCTGTGTCGACGGAGCGATTACCGAAGTGGTTTCTGTCATCACATCACCTGCTTGCTGGCGGGAAGAGGCCCTCGGGCCGGAATATCAACACCAGAGTCATGGTGAGATAGATCAGGATGGAGGCGAGCGACGGACCCGCCGAAGAGGCGACTTCCGGCGGAAACACCGCATTCAACAGCGACGGCAGATAGGCCCTCCCAAGCGTATCGATCAGCCCGACCCCGAGAGAGGCGATAAAGGCGCCGATAATCGAACCGATGCCGCCGATGATGATCACCACCAGCGCCAATATGACGATCTGGTTGCCCATGCCGATAGAAGCACCGGTGATGGGGGCCACCATGATACCGCCGATGCCGGCCAGAACCGCGCCGATTGCGAACACCAATGCGAAGACCATGCGCGTTTCTATGCCCAGCGCCCGCGCCATTTCCTCGTTGGAAGCAGATGCCCGCACCATCATTCCAACCCGTGTGCGGGTGATGACCTGCCAGAGCGCAATCGCCACGAGAGCCGCGACGACCACGATGAACAGCCGGTAAGACGGCAGGGTGATGCCGCCAAGCGCGATCTGCCCGCTGAGCCAGGCCGACAGGGGAACCGACAGTCCTTCCGGGCCCCAGAGATATTTCACCGCCGTATCCGCGCAGAGCACAAGGCCGAATGTCGCCAGAACCTGGTCGAGATGATCGCGCTTGTAGAAATGCCGGGCAATCAGCCATTCGGCGATAAAACCGGCCGCCAGCGTCGCCGGCAGGGCGATGAGCATGCCGAGCACAAAGGAATCGAGCGCGATGGCGACGGTGGCGCAGATATAAGCGCCGATCATGTAAAAAACGCCATGCGCCAGATTGATGAAGTCCATGATGCCGAAGACCAGTGACAGGCCGGCGGCCAGCAGAAACAGGATCAGCCCGAGCTGAACCCCGTTCAGAAGTTGATTGGCAAACAGGATAATATCCATTTTCTCCTCCCAGAGCCGTGCCGCCAAACGATGTTTTCTCACCCCTCGTTGCGGCAGGCTTCCACATAGGGATCGGTCAGATCTTTCATTTCGAGACCGTCCGACCTGAGGCTCCAGACACCGTTCGCATCCGGTGCGACTTCAAGGCTGAGATAGCGGTCGATGGGGAAATGATTGCGGGCAAGCTTGTAACGGCCACGCACGGAGTCATAGTCGGCCTTGGCGAGCGCCGCACGCACCGCATCGGTCGCGGAAATATCTCCGCCCGCCTGCTCGACGGCCGCTTTGACATAGGGGATAAGATCATAGGCGGCGGCCGCGTAATTCGAGGGCACGCGGTTATATTTCGCCTTGAAATCGGCAACGAAACGCTGGTTTGCGGGTGTTGCAAGATCCGGCGACCAGTAATCCGCCGAGCTTGACCCCAGAACCGCATCGATCTTCGCTTCCTGAAGCTTTGGCAGCGCGATCTGGTCCATGGTATAGACGCTGTAAAGCTTGACCTTCTTGCTCAGTCCCGATTGTTCGAACTGGCGCGCAAAAATCGCGGCGCGGCCGGGATAGAAGGCGAAAAGCGCGTCCGCGCCCGATGCCGCCACCTTGGCGAATTCCGCCGAAAAATCGAGCTGCGGATCATCGCCCCATTTGGTGAAATCGCGGCCAGCCACTTCCCCGCCAAAGCTGCTTTCCACCCCGGCGGCCATGTCCTTGCCGGCGGTATAGTTGGGCGCCATCACATAAAGCTTCTTCACGCCGCGCTCGTTCATGACCTTGCCGAGCGCAATCGGCACCATGTCGTTCTGGCCGCGCAGCGAAAAGAAATTGGGGCTGCAAAGCTTGCCGGCAAGCTCGGAAGGCCCGGCATTGGTGCTGATCAGAAACTTGCCGGAATCGAGCACCGATTTGCGCGCCGCCATCAGCACATTGGACCAGATGAAACCCGCGACGATATCGACGCCGTCCTGACGGACCAGCTTCTCCGCCTTCTGGCGGCCGAGTTCCGGCTTCAGCCCGTCATCTTCGAAAACGACCTCAATCGGATGGCCAGCGATCTTACCGCCGGAATGTTCGACCGCGAGCTTCACCGCATCGACCATATCGTTGCCGATGGATGCGGCGGGCGTGGTCAGCGTGGTGATGAAGCCGATCTTGATCGGCTCCTGTGCGCCCGCCGTTCCGCTCATGAGCAAGGCGGACAGAGCCGCTGCTACGAAACGTTTCATTGTGTTCTCCTCCCTGAAAACATAATTTCGTTATTCGTTATCCGGCTGATTGGCCGGCGCCGCCTTGCGGAACGCCTCCAGTTCCGAAAGCGCCTGCCCAATCCTGCCGATATGCGGATAAGCCTCCATATCCACATCGAAACGCCTGTTGTTGACGAGCTGCGCCGCAAGGCAGATATCCGCCAGCGTCACGCTGTCGCCGTGGCAGAACCTTCCGGTTTCCGGCTCTGTCGCAAGCCGTTGCTCCAGCGCGGCAAAGGTCTCGGCCACCCAATGCCGGAACCACGCGGCCTGCGCTTTTTCGTCGGCGCCGAAATGCTCCTTGAGATAGGCCAGCACCCTGAGATTATTAATCGGATGGATATCGAGGGCGATCATCTGCGCAAGACTGCGCACACGCTGACGCCCTTCGGCATCCTTCGGCAGCAAAGCCGGCTCCGGAATTTTCTCCTCCAGAAATTCGATGATCGCGAGCGACTGCGTATAGGTTTCGCCATCGGTCCAGGTGAGCGCCGGCACGAGGCCCTGCGGGTTGAGCCCGAGGAAACGGTCGGACCGCTGCTCGCCCTTGCGCAGATGGAACGCTTCGTAATCATAGTCCACACCCTTGAGCGCCAGGGCGATCCTGACGCGATAGGAGGTGGAGCTTCTGAAATAATTATGCAGGATCGGCCGGTTCATGCGGCCTTCCCCGCGCGCCGGGCGGCGGATGCGGGCTCCACGATCTCGATGGCGATCTCACCCAGCCCGTCGATACCGCCGGTCACCTTGTCTCCCGGCACAATCGCGCCGACACCCGCAGGCGTTCCAGTCATGATGATATCGCCGCGCTTCAGCGACATGGAGCGCGACAGGATGGAAACGATTTCCGGCACATCCCAGATCAGCTCGGCAATATCCGCTTCCTGCCGGCTCGCACCGTTGACCGCAAGCCAGATCCGCCCCTGCGATAGATGCCCCACCTGCGAGGCGCGGCGGAGGGGCGCGATGGGAGCGGAAAGATCGAAGGCCTTGCCCCAATCCCAGGGCCGTCCCTTGTCACGCGCCGCCAGTTGCAGATCGCGGCGGGTGAGATCGATGCCCACGCCATAACCCCAGACCATATCGAGGGCCGCTTCCTGCGGCACATCCACGCAATCCTGGCCGATCGCCACGACAAGCTCGATCTCGTAGTGAAAATCCTCGGTCTCGGGCGGATAGGGTATCGTGCTGCCAGTATCCACCACGGCGTCCGCCGGCTTGGTGAAAAAGAACGGCGGTTCGCGGTCCGGGTCCTTGCCCATCTCACGGGCATGGGCGGCGTAGTTTCGGCCGACGCAGAATATGCGCCGCACCGGGAAACGGCTCTCGCTGTCATGGATGGCAATGGATGCCGGTGCCGGGGGATCGAATTCGAAATCGCTCATGGGTTTTCCAATCTGTCCTTTATCCGGGTCTGAAAGCCGCAAAAGCGGCGTCAGACCATCTCGTGGTCCTGTCAAGGCCAGCGTGTCCTCAATGGACGCGCTCGGCGCTCAGATCGATTTTCCGCAGGGTCTGCCGATCGATCTTGCCGGTTCCCGTCTTCGGCAATTCCTGGAAGAAAATGACGCTGCGGGGATATTTGTAGGGCAGCAGCGTCTTCTTGACGTGTTGCTTGAGCGTCTCGGCGGCGCTCGCCTCATCCGTATCCGGCTGCTCGAGAACGACAAAAGCCTGAAGCGTCATCCGCCGGTCGGCCATTTCCACCGCCAGCACCGCGCATTCGCGCACCAGCGGGTGGTCGGCGAGGCAAAGCTCCACTTCCAGCGGATAGACCCACTGGCCCGAAACCTTGACGAACTCATCGGCGCGGCCGAGGAAATAATAGAACCCGTCGGCATCGCGCTTCATGCGGTCGGAGGTGTAGATCCAGCCATCGCCGCGCATGGTTTCAGCGGTTTTGTCGGGCCGGTTCCAGTAAAGCGGCGCGTTGGAATCGCCGCGCACCCATAGGACACCGCTTTCGCCATCCGGCACCTCATTGCCATCGGGATCGCGCAGCGAAATCTCGTAACCCGGCACGCGCAGCCCGGCAGCGCCCGGCCGCCGCATCTCTTTGGTATTCGAAAGATAGATATGCAGCACCTCGGTGGAACCGAGACCTTCGACAATGTCGTGACCCGACAGTGCCCGCCAGGCTTCCGCCACCTCATTGGCCAGCACTTCCGCCGCCGAAAGGCAGAGTTTCAGGCTGGAAAGATCGGCTCCGGCCGCCTCCGGCGCGTTGATGAGCGACGTATATAGCGTCGGCAGCCCGAAGAAATGCGTCGGCCGATAACGCCGGATCGCATCGAAGACCACATCGGCCTTCGGCTGCCCCGGAACGAGAACGCTGGTCGCCCCGACCGAAAAGGGAAAGGTCAGCGAATTGCCGAGACCATAGGCGAAGAAAATCTTCGGAACCGAAAAACAGATGTCGTCGGGCGAGATATCCAGAACATGATGCCCGAAGGATTGCGCCGTAAAAGCCATGTCGTGCTGCAGATGAACGATGCCCTTCGGACGCCCGGTGGAACCGGAGGAATATTGCCAGAAGGCCATATCGTCACGCCGCGTCGGCGCCGCTTCAAGCTCCGTGCCGGCATCGGCGAGGAATGTCCTGGCTTCGACCGCCGGCACCGGGCAATCGGCCGGAACCGGACCGTTCGTGACGACCACCTTTTCCAGCAGCGTATCGGTGCAGGCGACAGTGTCGAAACGGGAAGCGAAAGCGGCATCGACGATGGCGATACGCGTCGAGGAATCCTGCAGATAGAAATTCAAGAGGTCGGGCGGCGTCAGCGTGTTGATGAGCAGCGGCACGAGGCCGGCCCGAAGCGCACCGAACAAAGCCGCCGGACAGGCGGGCGTGTCATCGAGAAACAGCACCACCCTTTCGCCATGGCCAAGACCGGCTTCAATCAAGGCATTGCCGAAACGGCAGGCATCGGCGCAGAGTTCTGCATAGCTGCGGGTTCCGGCTGGGCCGATCACGGCCGGATGGTCGCCCCGGCCCCTTTCCAGATTATCGAAAAGGATGGCGCTGGCATTGTAGATTTCCGGCACGGAAAAGCCGATTTCGAGACTGCCGGGGGCATTGCGCGGCACCCCGTCTTCGGGCGGCTGCGGCAGGGTTTCGTAAAGCTTGGCCTGAACGGTCATATCTTCCTCCTTCAGGCGGCCGGGCGCGGACGCGAGGCGTCGTAGCGCTGCATGAAACGCGGGGACATCGACCGCAGCCGCTCATCGTCGATGCGGCCGGAGCGAGTGATGTAGCTATGGGCGAAATCGACCGGCGAAAGGCGCATGTGTTTTGGAACATCCGCATACCAGCCGGCGCTTTCACGCGCGGCCCGCACCAGCTTTTCCACCACCGGCTGCCTTTCGGCCTGATAATGCTCAAGCGCATCGCGCACATCGCCAGGATGCGCCTCGAGCGCCTTTACCAGCGCCAGAACATCCTCGAGCGCCAGCCGGGTGCCGGATCCGATGGAGTAGTGCGCGGTGTGCAAGGCGTCGCCGATTAGAACCATATTGCGATGCGACCAGCGCCCGTTCCATATCCACGGGAAATTGCGCCAGGTGGACTTGTTGGCGACAAGCCCGTGGCCATCGAGCGTTTCGGCGAAAATCGCCTCGCAGCGCGCCTTGCTGTCTTCGGGGCCGAGCCGATCGAAGCCTGCTTTCAGCCAACTTTCACGATCGCACTCGACGATGAAAGTGCTCATGGTTGGCGAATAACGATAGTGGTGGGCATTGAAAGCACCGAATTCCGTCTCGACAAAAGTCTGTGTCAGCGTTTCGAAGCGCTTGGTGGTACCGAACCAGACGAATTTTTCATCGAGATAGGTAAGCGACGTCTGGAAGTCGCCTTCAAAGGCGCGGCGCACCAGCGAATTGACACCATCGGCGGCAACGATAAGATCGTAACCATCGAGTTCCGACACCGACTGCACTGTCGTTGAAAATGAAAGCTCCACACCTGCGGCGCGCGCCCTTTCCATCAGCAGCAGGATAAGGTCGAGGCGGCCGATGGCCGAAAACCCGACGCCATCCAGCGCGACACTCTCACCACGATGGACGAGGGTGATATCCGACCAGGTCTCCATGCGGGCCGTGACAAGGTCCGCCGTTTCCGGATCGTCGGTACGCAGGAAATCCATGGCCTTTGCCGAAAACACGACACCGAAACCGAAAGTCGCACCTTGCGGATTGTGCTCAAACACCTTCACGACGTCGGCCGGATGCCGCCTTTTCCACAGACCGGCGAAATAAAGCCCTCCTGGCCCGCCGCCGATAACAGCCACCCGCTTCATGCGCATCCTCCCTCACGCAATTGCTTTTCATCAATCTAGCGGATATTACGTATAGTGCAATAGATTTTATGGAGCGCAACGAATGAAAACCTTCGCAACGGAAATCACGGTGGAATGGGGGGATTGCGACGAGGCGGGCATCGTTTTTTATCCGAACTATTTCTATTGGCTGGATTGCACCTTCCAGAGGCTGCTGCGTTCGCAAAATCTGGGGCAACGGCAGAACAGGACGGAATTCGGCGCGGTGACGCCGCTGGTGGATGTCGGCCTGCAGTTCAAGGCGCCGGCCCGCTATGACGACACGCTTCGCATCGAGGCCACCATCGTGGAATGGCAGGAACGCAGGTTCCGCATCGCCTACCGCATTTTTTCCGGTGAAAAGATCATCGCAGAGGGTTATGAGGTTCGAGCATGGGCGACCATGACGGATAATGGTCTCAAGGGCGCGCCCATATCCGCGGAATTCAGGAGGCGACTGCAATGAACGGCGAGGACGATGTCGACAACGAGGCTTCGGGCAACGGCAATGCCCGAGGCGGCATTCAGGCTCTCGATGCGGCCCTGACCGTGCTGCATGCGCTTGCCGATTTCGAAGGGCCTGCCGCATTGATCGACATCGCCCGGGCGGTATCCATGCCGTCCAGCAAGGTCCATCGTTATCTCGCCAGT
The DNA here is from genome assembly GCF_001526505.1 of Agrobacterium sp. D14. Taxonomy (NCBI): domain Bacteria; kingdom Pseudomonadati; phylum Pseudomonadota; class Alphaproteobacteria; order Hyphomicrobiales; family Rhizobiaceae; genus Agrobacterium; species Agrobacterium sp. D14. The sequence continues at coordinate 48,238 of NZ_ASXX01000023.1, read as the reverse complement.
TTCATCCATGCCGGTTTTGTCCGGCAGACCCAGCGATCCGGCCGTTACGAGCTGGGACCGTTTGCGGCTTCTCTCGGCATCGCCGCACTCGGCCGCAGCGATTTCGTCAATCAGGCCGCCGATGCGCTGCCGGACCTCGTGGAACAGACGGGCCTGACGGTGTTGCTCACCGTATGGGGCAGCCAGGGTGCGACCGTGATCCGCTGGTGCCGGGCGCCGAGCCCGATGGTGACATCCTTCGGCCTCGGTAGCAGCCTGCCGCTTCTCACCTCATCGAGCGGCCGGGTCTTTCTCGCCTTTCTGCCGCGCCATGTCACCGCCGCCCGGCTTTATCTCGAGGTCGAACGCGCGATGGATGCGGGTCTCTCCTGGCCCGACCTCGATCTCAGCGGCGCAAGCATCGACCGGCTGGCGGAAACCATTCGCGCCGATGGCTTTGCCAGCGTCGACGGCCGCTACGTCCCCGGCCTTCGGGCGGTGGCGGCACCCGTCATCAACTGGCAGGGCGAGGCGGAAGCTGCCGTTACCTTAATCAGCAACTCCGAGCAGATCCTGTCGGCGGATAATCCGGCCGTGCGCCAGCTGCTTGATTTTACAACAGCCATATCCAGCCGGCGGCAATGGCCTTCATCGAAGGCCTAAAGTGCGTCGCGTTTAATCTCTTTGTTTTATGCATGTTGTTATCCCGAAACGGCTGCACACTTCGGGCGACATGCATTAGGGCCTCTCCGGCCAGAAGGGCGGATCTGCAATTTCGCCGTTAAAAACAAGGCTGCGGCGCGGGCCACGTCCCGTCAGCCACCGAAGCAGGTCGGCGGCCGGCCCGCTGACCGTGTTTTTACCGGAGCCGATGACGGCAGAGTCCACCCTGTCCGTCGGCTTCAACGTCAATGAAAACGGCTGGCCGCGCATGTCCAGCGCCTGCGCCGCCTCTCGAAGAAGGCGATCCACCACTTCGGACGGAACATCCAGCAGGGAGGCCCCATTGTCGAGATCGACGGCGCAGAGCCATATTTCCCGGGTCCGCAGCCAGGGTGTCTGAGCGATCTCGACAAGACCGCCATTCAGGGGCTCCACCTGCGCTCGCCACCCCGCCCCATCGAGATCGCGCCACTCGACATCCAGATGCACCTGCGAATGTTTGAAAAGGTACCGCAGCGCATGGGCCGGCAGGCTTGCGCCGAAGGCGATATCCTCGTTCTGCGCTTCCGGCTCCTCCAGCATTTCCCGTCGCCGCCCAAGGCGCGCCGCCTCGACCAATCGGGCAAGCGCCCGTGCCTGAAAACCGACATGGGCGATCACGTGTCGCCTGGTCCAGCCGGGAACGAGCGAAGGAAGAGCGAGTTCGCCATCGGAGAGTTCGTTCAGTTTTCTCGCGAAGTAAGCAGTCCCCAGCCGTGCGTATCGCAATTCAACGGCCGGTGCCGCAGACGAATCGTAACGGGCGCCAGCCCCCAGACGTTGGCGCAGTTCCAAACGGGCATCGGTGAGATCAGAAGACATCGTTCATCACTCCCGGTCGCGTCACCGGTCCCGCTCTTCTACATGGGTGCGGGCGAAATGAAGCCGCTCCATGATCGGCGCATCCGAAAAACGGAAAAGATCGAACTGGCTTTCCGCTCGCAGCGACCATTGCACCCAGGACGGCACGACGAACATATCGCCCTTGTCGAGCCTGTGTTCCTTGCCGTTGAGCACGACGGAGCCCCGGCCATCGAATACCTGAAAAACCGACGAGCCCACCTCGCGCCGACCGGGCGTGACGGCACCTTCCCGCAGGCGATGAAACTCCGCCCGGATGGTCGGCATGACGTCGCCGCCGGTGGTGGGGTTGATGTAGCGCACCGCCGCGTGCCCCGGCCCCATGGTGGCCGGCTGCCCCTCCTCCTCCAGCAAAAGCTGCTCTGTCAGGGCGCGGTCGGTATGTTCCCAGCGATAGGCGCCGATCGGCGAGGACACGGTTGCCGCAAGGCCAGAAAGCGGCCGCAGGCCCGGGTGACACCAGAGCCTTTCGCCCCGCGAAAATTTCGGTGTCGCATAATCGGTGACGCGGTCCGACCCGAATTCGAAAAAGCCGACATCGTTCTGGTAGGAAAAGGGGATATCGAGCCCGTCGATCCAGGCCATGGGGTGGTCTGTATCGTTGTGATGGCCATGAAAATGCCAGCCCGGCGTCAGCAGAAAATCACCCCGGCTCATCCGCACCGGGTCGCCATTCACCACGGTCCAGACCCCTTCGCCTTCGACGACGAAGCGGAAGGCATTCTGTGCGTGGCGATGTTCCGGTGCCGTCTCGCGCGGCCCGAGATACTGGATCGCAGCCCAGAGCGTGGGACTGATATAGGCCCTGCCGCCAAGACCCGGATTGGCAAGCCCGATCGCCCGCCGCTCCCCGCCACGCCCGACCGGAACGAGATCGCCCGACCGTTTCGCAAGCGGATAGAGCCTGGACCACTTCCACACATGAGCTACGGCCTTGGGATTGGGCACCACCGGCATCAGGTCGTCTATCTGGGTCCAGAGCGGTTTTAGATGTTCCGCTTCGAAATCCGCATAAAGCTGGCGAAGCTCCGGCGTGTCGTCCGGCACCATCATGTTGCTTTTCGTCTCGCTCTGCACGGTTTCGTTCCTCCCTGTCGTCTTCTGCGGCGGCGCTTCAGGTCGGGAGCATCTCCTCATCCCGGTATAGCCATCGCCCTATCCATCTCTTATTACGTACAGTAAAATATATTGCATTGAATGCAATATCAAAAAAATGCAGGAAAGCCTCCATGGCCAGAACCATCGAGGACCGCGATATCGATCTGTGATTTGGATGGGCCTTTGCCCGGACCGCGCGAAGAGGTGGACGAGCAGCATCGTGCCACCATGCCCGGAGGCTAGAACGGGGTTTTGCGTCCCGCCTGTCTCAGATTGCGGTTCGTGCGGGCTGCCATTCAAGAGCTTTCGAGGATGCGGCGCTGAACACATCGCCGATACCGATCAGCACAGGTTCGTTCACGCCCAGTCTCTCGACGGCGGCACCAAGTTCCATCAGGGGCCCGCACCAGCGCTGCTCATTCGCACGGCTGACGGAAATCATGATCGCAACGGGTGTTGAAGCGGGCATGCCGTGAGCGAGCAGGCAAGCCTCTATGCTGGCTGCGGTTCGCCCGCCCATATAAAAAACGGTGGTCACGGAGGGGTTCGACAGGGATTGCCAGTCGATATTCTCCGGCAGCTTTCCCTGCCTGGAATGGCCGGTGATGAAGCGTACCGACTGGGCATGGTCGCGATGGGTCAGGGAAACACCCAGGCGCGAGGCCATGGCGCTTGCGGCGGTAATGCCGGGCACGATCTCGACCGGGATATTTTCAGCCTCCAGCGCGGCGATCTCCTCGCCGGCGCGCCCGAAAATCATCGGATCGCCGGATTTCAACCGCACCACCCGTTTGCCGGCCTTGGCGAGACGGATCATCATGTCATTGATGTTTTCCTGCCTGCAGCTTTCCCGGCCGCCGCGCTTGCCGACCAGCATGCGCTTCGCCTCCCGCCGCGCCAGTTCCAGCACCTCGGCTGAAACGAGATCATCGAACAGGATGACATCGGCCGCCTGCAAAGCGCGCACCGCTTTCAGCGTCAGCAGTTCGGCATCGCCCGGTCCGGCACCCACAAGCGTTACAAGGCCGCGCCCCGATCCTGCCCGCGCAGCCTGCATTCCGATATCCGCAAGCAGCCGTTCCTCGCTGCCCTCACCCAGCCTTTCGGTAAAGGCCCGATCGACGAATTTTTCCCAGAAAGAACGCCGCGACGCACCGGGAGCGAGCCGCAGATTGACGCGCTCGCGGATTGTCTGGGCAAGCACGCCCCAGTCCTTCAGCGACAGCGGCAGCAATGTCTCGATGCGCCGGCGGATGGCCTGCGCCAGAATGGGTGCTGCGCCATCGGTAGAGATCGACACCACCACCGGCGAGCGATTGACGATGGAGCCGAACTGGAACTGGCAGAATTCCGGCTTGTCGATGACATTGACGGGAACGCCGGCCACCCGCGCGGCATCGTAGAAGCTCGCGGCTTCCGCATCGGTCTCGCAATCCGCCAGCGCCAATTCCGCGCCGTCGAAGATATCCGGACACCACGGACGGTCATGCCATGTCAGCATCTGGCTTTTTGCGACAAGCGCCGCAAAGCTTTCCGAAAGCTCGCTTTCCTCGCAATAAAGATGCAATTCCGCCCCGCAGGCCAGCAGCAGTTCCGCTTTCCAGGCGGCTCCATCCGATCCGCCCGCCAGCACCACGCGCTTGCCCTCAAGCCCCCAGAAGACCGGCAACTTGGCTAATCTTTCCATGCGGGCCGGTTCATTCCGCTGCGGTTTTAAGGCATCCATCGATGATCCCCCTGATTTCGGCGCGGCAGGAGCCGCAATTGGTTCCGGCATTCAACGCCTTGCCGATGGCTTCGACGCTGTGGCAGCCTTCGCGGATGGCGGCGGTAATCTGGTTCACTCCGACGTTGAAGCAGGAGCAGACGGTGGCGCCCGGATCGGCGCGGCCGGCACCGGGGCGACCGGCAACCAGCGCAAAACGCATGCGCAGGTCCTCATGGCGCTCAGTCAATTGCGAGATCGCCCAGTTGCGGGCAACGGCCACCGGCTGCCTGGCGATGAACAGCGCCGCCAGCAGGATATCGCCGTCGAAGAAGGCAAGGCGCAGGTCGCCCGTCTGCCGGTCGCTATAACCCAGCGGCTCGATCCTGGCCTCGATGCCGAAGACCTGTCGCGCCCAGAGTGTCCAGTCCTGCGGCTCCTCGGCAAAGGCAAGCTCCATACGATAGCCGCCATCCGCTTTGGCCGTGGCCCAATAGGCACAATCCGGCGCATCCGGCCGGATGCGGGAGATGGCGAAACCATAGGCCTTCGCTTCGAAGCGCCGTGCCCTTACCGCCACGTTTTTCGAGGCGGGCTGGCCCGAATGCGGATCCGTCACCGGGGCAACCACGACATCGATGCGCGCCTGCGAGGCAAACTGGTCGTTCCAGTGCATCGGCGCAAACACCGATCCGCGCGCCTGCCTTTCGCTCACCAGCGCCCGCAGCAGAACCTTGCCATGGGGACTTTCCAGCTCCACCAGATCGGCGCTTTCTATTCCCAGCGCCTGCGCATCGCGCGGGTGAAGCTCGGCGAAGGGTTCGGCGATATGGGCAGTAAGGCGTGCACTTTTGCCCGTGCGGGTCATGGTGTGCCATTGATCGCGGATGCGGCCGGTATTCAGTGTCAGCGGATAATCCGCCGATGTCCTGCCGGTCTCCGGCAGGGCGGTGGCGATGAACCGCGCCTTGCCATCGGCATGGTAAAACCGCCCATCCGCGAAAAAGCGGGTAACGACGGCATCGCCCGACCCGGCCTTCGGCCATTGAAAGGGCGTCATCGCATCATAGGAATTCCGTTCGACACCGCTAATGTCGAAATCGCGACTGCCCGCATTCTCGAAACCGGAAAGAGCGGCATGTTCGGCAAAAATCTCCGATGGCCGCAGGTAAGCGAAGGCGGCTTCGAAACCCATGCGCCGGCCCACTTCCGCCATTTGCCACCAGTCCGCTTTCGCTTCGCCGGGCGCATCGAGAAAACCGCGCTGGCGGGAAATGCGCCGCTCGGAATTGGTGACGGTGCCGTCCTTTTCGCCCCAGCCAAGCGATGGCAGAAGCACATGGGCATGGCGGGCCGTATCCGTACTCGCCATGACGTCGGACACCACGACGAAAGGACAGGCCTTGATAGCCGCCTCGACGGCACCGGCATCCGGCATGGAAACCACCGGGTTGGTCGCCATGATCCACAGCGCCTTGATGCGGCCATCGGCCACCGCCCTGAACATGTCCACCGCCTTCAGGCCGGGTTTTTCCGCAATGGCGGGCGAGGCCCAGAAGCGCCGCACGCGGTCGCGATCCTCGGCATTTTCGATAGCCATATGGGCGGCCAGCATGTTGGCCAGCCCGCCGACTTCGCGCCCGCCCATGGCGTTCGGCTGGCCGGTCAGCGAAAAAGGCCCCATGCCCGGCCTGCCGATGCGGCCGGTGGCAAGGTGGCAGTTGATGATCGCGTTGACCTTGTCCGTGCCGCTTTGCGACTGGTTGACGCCCTGACTGTAACAGGTGACGGTTTTTTCGGTGCGTTCGAACAATTCATAAAAGGAAATCAGTTCGGCGACTGTCAGGCCGGTGGCCTCGGCGATCTCCGGCAGGCTATGTGCGGTTGCTGCCTGCATCGCTGCATCAAAACCGACCGTGTGACTTTCCACATAACCGCGATCGATTGCAGGACTATCGGAAAGATGCGCCAGCAAGCCGGTAAACAGCGCCACATCTCCATCCGGGCGGATGGCGAGGTGCATATCGGCAATATCGGCGCTCATCGTCCGGCGCGGATCGATGACAACGACTTTCATTTCCGGCCGCGCGGCCTTTGCCGCCGCAAGCCTTTGGTAAAGCACCGGATGGCACCAAGCGAGATTGGAACCGGTGAGGATCACCAGATCGGCAAGCTCCATATCCTCATAGGTGCCCGGCACCGTATCGGCCCCGAAGGCACGGCGATGGCCGGCGACGGAAGACGACATGCAAAGCCTTGAATTCGTATCGATATTGGCCGAGCCGATGAAACCCTTCATCAGCTTGTTGGCGAGGTAATAATCCTCGGTCAGCAATTGGCCGGAGACGTAAAAGGCGACGGAGTCCGGGCCGTGTTCGGCGATGGCTTGAGAAAATCGGGAAGCGACGAGATCAAGCGCTTCGTTCCATGACGCCCGCCTGCCGCTGATTTCGGGGTGGAGCAGGCGACCGTCGAGGTCTATGGTTTCGGCCAGAGCCGAACCTTTGGAACACAGCCGGCCAAAATTGGCGGGGTGGTCCTGATCGCCTCTGACGGACACCGCGCCATCGTCGTTGACGGTGGCGATGACGCCGCAGCCGACGCCGCAATAGGGACAGGTGGTTTTGGTTTCAACGGGCATGGGTTTGCCCTCTCAGTGCGTGGCGTTTACCCCCCTCTGTCCTGCCGGACATCTCCCCCTCAAGGGGGGAGATCAATCGCGGCACAAACTTCCATTCACAACTGGCGTCGTCGCCAGCGGAGAGGGAACGGGGAGCCATCCGCTTGGCGATCTCCCCCCTTGAGGGGGAGATGTCCGGCAGGACAGAGGGGGGTAACGCCGCCGCCATCGAAAATCACTCCGCCGCGATCATCAAGGTTTCAAGCGCGATGGAAAGCCGACCGTCGAGATTGCGGACGGGTATGGTCTTCACCTCACCCTCATCCGCCCCCAGCGCCTTGCCGGTTTCCAGCGAAATGACCCAATTGTGCAGGGGACACGTCACCGAAGCCCCATGCACGATGCCCTGGCTCAGCGGCCCGCCCTTGTGCGGGCAATGGTCCTCGATGGCGAAGACCTGATTTTCCGCCGTGCGGAACACGGCGATCTTGCCCATCGGCGTTTTGACGCAACGCGCGCCGCGCAGCGGAATGTCGGAGATATCGCCAATATCGATCCAGTTGCTGTCCATCGTTATCACTCCGCCGCTTCACTGAAACCGATTGCCGCCATGGGCCTGAATTCGTGCTTGTCGTGGCCGGATACGCGTTCCGACCAGGGATCGACCTGCGCGAATTTCTGGCTGAAGACGAAGCGATCGAAATAGGCCTTGCGCTTTTCCGCATCGTCCATGATCTGGCGGCGGATTTCGTCGTAACCGATGCGCTTGGCCCATTTGTAGATGCGCTCGAGATAGCGCGCCTGTTCGCGATACATCTGCGTCAGCGCCACGATATGCTCCAGCGCGTCATCCTCGGTTTTGACGAGACCCAGAACTTCCGTGCCCTTGATATCGAGACCGGCGGCACCGGCGAAATGGATTTCGAAACCGGAATCGACGCAGATGACCCCGATATCCTTGCAGGTGGCCTCCGCGCAGTTGCGCGGACAGCCGGAAACGGCAAGTTTCAGCTTGGCGGGCGTCCACGAACCCCACATGAATTTTTCGATGCGGATGCCAAGGCCGGTGGAATCCTGCGTGCCGAAGCGGCACCATTGCTGGCCGACGCAGGTTTTGACCGTGCGCAAACCTTTGGCGTAGGCCTGGCCGGAAATGAAACCGGCCTTGCCGAGATCGGCCCAGACGGCGGGCAAATCCTCCTTCTCGATGCCGAGAAGATCGATGCGCTGGCCGCCCGTCACCTTGACCATGGGGATTTCGAACTTGTCGACCACATCCGCAATCGCCCTGAGTTCGGAGGAAGAGGTAACGCCGCCCCACATGCGCGGCACGACGGAATAGGTGCCGTCCTTCTGGATATTGGCGTGGACGCGCTCATTGATGAAACGCGACTGGTAATCGTCGGCATATTCATCCGGCCAGTCGCAGACGAGGTAATAATTGAGCGCCGGCCGGCATTTGGCGCAGCCGCAGGAGGTCTTCCATTCCAGCTCCTGCATCACGGCGGGAATGGTCTTCAGCCCCTTGGCCTTGATGAGACGGCGCACATCGTCGTGGCCGAGATCCGTGCATTTACACATGGGCTGCACGGCAGCGGGGTTATAGCTGTCGCCGAGCGTTATCGTCATCAGCTGTTCGACAAGGCCGGTGCAATTGCCGCAGGAGGCGGACGCCTTGGTGTGGGCGCGCACATCGTCCAGCGAAGTCAGCCCCTTGGACGTGATGGCCGAGGTGATCTTGCCCTTGCAGACGCCGTTGCAGCCGCAGATTTCCGCATCATCCGGCAAGGCTGCAACGGCCGCCATAGGGTCCAGCGGAGACCCTCCCTGATAGGCCTGGCCGAAGATCAGGGTTTCACGCATGGCGGAAATATCGGTCGATTTCTTCATCAGGTCGAAGAACCACGACCCGTCCGCCGTCTCGCCGTAAAGCACCGCGCCGATGATGCGGTTTTCCTTGAGGATCAGGCGCTTATAGACACCGGCGGTGGCATCGCGCAGCACGATTTCTTCGCGGTCGTCGCCTTCTGCGAAATCGCCGGCGGAAAACAGGTTGATGCCGGTGACCTTCAGCTTGGTATTGGTGACGGAGCCGTGATATTCGGCCGAACCGCCGCACAGCCGGTCGGCGAGCACGCGCGCGGATTCATAAAGCGGCGCGACCAGTCCATAGCACAGGCCACGATGTTCGGCGCATTCGCCAAGCGCATAGATCGAGGCGTCCGACGTCATCATCCCGTCATCCACCACGATGCCACGATTGACGGCGATACCGGCCTCCTTGGCGAGACCCGAGGCAGGACGGATGCCGACCGCCATCACCACCATATCGCCCTTGATGACGCGGCCGTCTTCCAGCTCGATGCCTTCGACCTTCTCCTCACCGAGAATGCATTTGGTATTGGCCTTGGTGATGATGTCGATGCCGCGCTCATTGAGCGCTTTTTCCAGAAGATAGGCCGCTGCCGGATCGAGTTGACGCTCCATGATCGTCGGCATCAGGTGGATGACGGTGACATCCATGCCCTGGCGCTTGAGGCCATAAGCGGCTTCCAGCCCGAGAAGACCGGCGCCGATGACGATGGCGCGGCCCTTGCCCTCGGCGATCGCCAGCATCTTCGTCACATCGTCGAGATCGCGGTAGGCGAGCACGCCCGGCAATTGATGGCCGGGGACGGGAATGATGAAGGGCGACGAACCGGTGGCGATCACCAGCTTGTCGTAGGAAACCGTGATGCCGTTTTCGCTGGTCACGGTCTTCCTGTCGCGGTCGATGCCTGTGACCTTCGCACCCTTGTGCAGCGTAACATTGTTAGCCGCATACCATTCGTCATTGTGGATGACGATGTCTTCATAGCTCTTTTCGCCAGAAAGTACCGGCGAGAGCATGATGCGGTCGTAATTGACGCGCGGCTCGGCGTTGAAAATGGTGACGTCGTAAAGGCCGGGGGCGGTTTCGAACAGGTTTTCCAGCATGCGCCCCGGCGCCATGCCATTGCCGATGATGACGAGTTTTTGCGTCATGGGCGTTACTCCGCAGCTTCGACGAAGCGGTGACGTTCGTAGAGGAACTTCAGCACGGCCTCGCGGCATTTGAGGTAGGTCTTGTCGGATGCGAGCTCGATGCGGTTGCGCGGGCGTGCCAGCGGCACGTCAAGCACTTCGCCGATATGGGCGGCGGGACCGTTGGTCATCATCACGATACGGTCGGAGAGCAGCACCGCCTCGTCGACATCATGGGTGATCATGACCATGGTGTTGCCGAGCCGGGCGTGGATTTCCATCACCGCATCCTGGAGATGTGCACGGGTCAGCGCGTCCAGCGCACCGAAAGGCTCGTCGAGCAGCAGGATCTTCGGCTCCATGGCGAGCGCGCGGGCGATGCCAACACGCTGTTTCATGCCGCCGGAAATTTCCGAAGGCTTTTTGTCCTTGGCATGGGCCATCTGCACGAGATCAAGATTGCGCATGACCCAGTCATGCCGCTCGGCCCGGGTCTTGGTATTGCGGAAGACCTTTTCCACGGCAAGATTGACGTTTTCATAAACCGAAAGCCAGGGCAGCAGGCTGTGGTTCTGGAACACGACGGCGCGTTCCGGGCCGGGCTCGTTAACCTCGCGGTTTTCGAGAAGCACCGCGCCGGCAGACACTTTCGTCAGTCCGGCGATGAGATTGAGCATGGTGGATTTACCGCAGCCGGAATGTCCGATGACGGAGACGAATTCGCCTTTTTCGATGGTGAGGTTGATGCCTTTCAGCACCTCGGCGCGCGAACCGCCCTTGTCGAAATATTTGTCGATGTGATCGAGCTTGAGATAAGCGTTCATGATGGTTCGCCCTTTCAGTTCGCCGCAGCGCCGCGGGTGATGACCTTGCCGAGCGCCGCCACCAGCTTGTCGAGCACGAAGCCGACGACGCCGATGTAGACGAGCGCCACGATGATGTCGGGCAGGCGCGAGGAGTTCCACGCATCCCAGATGAAGAAGCCGATGCCGACACCGCCGGTCAGCATTTCCGCCGCGACGATTGCGAGCCACGAAAGGCCGACACCGATACGCAGGCCGGTGAAGATGTAGGGTGCCGCCGAAGGCAGCATGATCTTGAAGAAGAATTCCAGCTGGTTGAGCCGCAGCACCTGCGCCACGTTGCGGTAATCCTGCGGAATATTGCGCACGCCGACTGCGGTATTGATGATGACCGGCCAGATGGAAGTGATGAAAATCACGAAAATGGCCGAAGGATTGCTGTCCTGAAAGGCGGCCAGCGAAAGCGGCAGCCAGGCAAGCGGCGGCACGGTGCGCAGCACCTGGAAGATCGGATCGAGACCGCGCATGGCCCAGACCGACTGGCCGATCACCGCGCCGAGGATGATGCCGGCAATGGCGGCGAGGCCGAAACCGTAAGCCACACGCTCCAGCGAGACCAGAACGCGCCAGCCAAGGCCGATATCCTGCGAACCGTTATGGAAGAACGGCGATACGATGAGATCGTAGCTCTCCTCGAAAACCTGGCTCGGGGGCGGCAGCGATGAGCCGGGGGCGGAACAGAGCAATTGCCAGACGCCCAGCAGAATGGCGAGAACGATGAACGGCGGTACGATGTTGCGGGCCGCCGCCGCACCCCATTTGCGCAGATCGATCCGCGGCGACTGTTTCGGCGCAAGCGACACGACGTTTGCCTTCTGCGCTACCGGCTGCTGCGGCTCTTCGTTGAATTTTCGGGCCAATGCGGACATGGGCGTTTCCTCTTGATTTCGGTTGCGGTCTGGGGTTCGCCCCTCATCCGGTCTTCAGTCGCGCCGGTTGGGCAGCGCATCTGGCAGATGAGGGGCGACACCCCGGGTCTCCTCCTCAGGAGGCCGCCTTGATGGACAGGCTTTCGAGATAGGCCGACGGATTTTCCGGGTCGAAGACCTTGCCGTCGAAGAAGGTTTCCTTGCCACGCGAGGTGGAGGCGGGAAGATCGGCGACGCCGAGATCCTTGGCCGCCGCGCGCCAGATATCCTCGCGGTTCACCTTCTCCACCAGCGCCTTCACATCCGTATCGGGCGCGAATTTGCCCCAGCGGATATTTTCCGCGATGAACCAGCTGTCGTGGCTGCGGAAGGGATAGGAGGCATGGTCCTGCCAGAACTTCATCTGCAGGCCGGTATTTTCGAGCACACGCCCGTTGCCGTAATTGATATTGCCCTTCAGGCGACCAAGCACGTCCTTCGGCGGCACGTTGAACCATTGGCGTTTGCCGAGGATGGTGGACATTTCTTCCTTGTTCGCCATTTCATCGCACCATTGCTGCGCCTCCATCACGGCCATCAGCAGCGCCTTGGTGGCGTTGGGGTTCTTCTCCACCCAGTCCGCACGCATGCCGAGCGCCTTTTCCGGATGGCCCTTCCAGAGTTCGCCAGTGGTACAGGCGGTGAAACCGATGCCCTGATTGACGAGCTGCTCGTTCCAGGGTTCGCCCACACAGAAGACGTCCATATTGCCGACCTTCATATTGGCGACCATCTGCGGCGGCGGAACGACGATGGTGGAGACGTCCTTGTCCGGATCGATGCCGCCGGCGGCAAGCCAGTAGCGAATCCAGAGATCATGCGTGCCGCCGGGGAAGGTCATGGCGGCCTTGATTTCCTTGCCTTCGGCCTTCTTTTTCTCGAAAGCCGCCTTCAGCTTGGAGGCATCCAGCTGAACGCCGGTTTCGGCATATTCCTTGGCGACGGAAATGCCCTGACTGTCGAGGTTGAGGCGGGCGAGGATGGTCATCGGCACCGGCACATTGTTCTGGGTCACCTTGCCGGTATGCATGAGATAGGGCATCGGCGTCAGGATGTGTGCGCCATCGATGCCGTTCGATGCGCCGCCAAGCACGAGATTGTCGCGCGTCGCACCCCAGGAGGCCTGTTTCAGAACCTCGACATCCGGCATGCCGTGTTTGGCGAACAGGCCCTTTTCCGCCGCAATGATGAGCGGGGCGGCATCGGTGAGCGCGATAAAACCGATTTTCGCGCCTTTCACTTCTGGCTCAGCGGTGGCTGCGAAAGCACCGGACGGAAAGGCCACGCGCACGGCGCTGACAAGGGCGGCGGTGGCTGTCGTCTTCAGTATCGTGCGGCGGCTGACATCGCCGGAGAATATCTTTTTCATTCGCATGTTCCCCTTATTGGGCCACCTCGGCGGGTGACGTTTTCGCTTGCGAAAAAACCTGAAAATAAAAAAACGCCGCTCGGTGCTTGCGCCTGCGGAACGGGAGGTGTTCCGGGCAGCAAAACCTTGCGACGTCTGTGTCTTGTGAAAGCGCCTATGCCGCGCCTTGCTTGCCCCGATCGCCGTTGACCGGTGCAAAAAACAAGAAGCAAGAGGCGTGCCAGTTTATAAAAGAAAGATTATATTATTGAAAATAAAAGAGTATTTTTGAAAATCGATCTACTGATTAAATTTTAACCAGCGCGTTTTCTGTCTTCCATTTGTGCAAAGAGAAGAATCCTGCGCTTGAAATTTGCGCAGCCTGTAAAGCATGACGCCGCTTACGTCTCGCCTGAAGTCGGAGAAAACGGTGCGGCGGTGCGCACGGAAAAGGCGTTTACGTAGCCTGTAATGTCGGCGGGATCGAATACGAGGCCATCCACGAAACGGTCCTGCTCTTCCTGCCCTTCGATGCGGATATCGGCATCATCAGGTGCATTGGCGTCGCCCAGCGCCGCCCGATAAATATCCGGCCGGTAGGCAGACAGGGCGGCCTCCACACCGGCCTGTGAAAACTCGGCCTGCCCCCAGCGGATCATCTGGCTGTAAATCCACAATGCCTGGCTCTGGCGCGGATAATTGGCGTGACCGCCGTGGAAGATGAAATAATTGTCGATCACCCGGCGGTTGCCCTGGCTGTCGATACTGAATTCACCAGCAAGCACACGGCGGATGATGCCTTCCGGTGCGCCGATATAGCGGGGATCGGCAAGGGCTGCGCTGAGATCATCGTGATTTTCGGCAAGGTCGCACCAGCGCGCGGCGGCATCGAGCGCCGTCAGCAGCCGTCCGACCGTTTCCTGCTGGTTTTCCGCCCAGTCGGGTCGCATGCCGATGACCTTTTCCGGTGCGGAAGGCCACAAATCCTGCTTGGCCGCAACGATGCGACCGACACCGCGCTCGGCGGCGACGATGTTCCACGGCGCTCCGACGCAGAAACCGTCAATGGCCCCTGCGGCAAGCGCATCCGAGGTCAATGGCGGCGGCACCACCACAAGCTTGACATCGTGATCGGGGTGAATGCCGCCGGCGGCAAGCCAGTAGCGAAACTCGTAATTATGCGATGAAAACGGATAGGTCATGCCAAGCGTCGGCGGCGGTTCGCCGCGGGCGCGCATATCATCGAGCACCCGCTTCAACGCCTCGGCATTTTCGAGCGCTCCCGCCGTTTCGGAAAGCCCGGTCAAAGCCTTCATCCGTGCAAACAGCCGGGTCGAAAGCGTGATCGCATTGCCGCCGCGTCCGAGTGAAAAAGGCGTGATGGTCGGCGACGGATTTGAGCCAAGCCCGAGCATGGAGGCGACGGGCATTGGCGACAGCATGTGGGCGATATCGAATTGCCGAAACGCCAGGCGGTCGCGCACATTCGCCCAGGAAACATCCTTGACGAGATCGAGCGAAAGGCCTTCGCGTTCTGCGAAACCGAATTCGGCCGCAGCAATCAGGACGGATGCGTCGACAAGGGGAATAAAGCCAGCGCGCAGGATTTTCTGCCGGTCGCTGCCGACGATTGCCGGTGCTTGCGTTACTCCGCTGTCTGATCCGGCCGTTTTTTCCGGTGCCGCCATATCATTCACTCCACACTGTCCGACCGGCGGTTCGTCACATCAACAAACCGGCCGCGGTGACCACGCTTTGCGCGATCTCGGAAATCTTCTTCTTCTCGTTCATCGCCGTTTGCCGCAAAAGCGCAAAGGCCTCCTCTTCGGAAAGGCCGCGCATCTTCATCAGAATGCCCTTGGCACGCTCGATGACCTTGCGTTCCTCAAGCGCCGATTTCGCTTCGGCAAGTTCCTGCTGCAGACGGCTGAAGGCATTGAAGCGGCTGACCGCCATATCGAGAATGGGCTTGACCCGCTCCTTCTTCAGCCCGTCCACCACATAGGCGGAAACGCCCGCCTCGACGGCCGCCTCAATGGACGCGGTATCGGAACGATCGACAAACATGGCGATCGGCCGCCCGACCGTGCGGGTAAGCTGGAACAGATGCTCCATCATGTCACGGTTGGGGTTTTCGAGATCGATGAAGATGACATCGGGCTGCAGCGTCTCGATGGTGCGCGCCACCCCGTTCACCTCATGGATGACGGTGACACGATGATAGCCGGCCTCGCGCAGCCCCTCCTCGATGATGGAGGCGCGGATCGCGTTTTCGTCGATAACGAGAATGGTCAGGTCGCGAAGCGTCATGTCAGCATTGATGACGCAGCGCAGCAAACTTGGCAATCGGCTGCGGCTGCAAAAAATGGCGGGAGCGGCAAGGGTCGTTTCCGCCCTGCCGCCCGTCATGTCAGGAAGCGTGCTCGACAGCGCGTTCAAGCGCCTTCAGAACCGTCCGCTCGGACAGATTGAGATAAATTTCCATCTCGTCGCCGGCCTCTTGCGCCTTACCTTCTTCCATCAGCGACAGGATCTTGCTGTTCATGTCCACGAAGGGGGAATGAAGCTGTTCGGGATCTTTCAGCAAGCCGAAACAAAGCCTGAGTTCAGCGGCGATACGCTCGTAAAAATCGCTGAGGCGGGCGCTGTCGAGAAGATCGACGACGGCGGCGTGAAATTTCATGTTGGCGCTGCCCACACCCAGCCAGTCGGCATCTTCACGCTTGACCTTGGCATCCTCGACCGCTGCCCGCATCGTCTTGATTGCGGGATGCTTGTGCCAGGCCTGGCGAAGTGCGCCGCATTCCACCATGCGTCGCACGCGATAGATGTCGATCACGGATGCCATCGTGGGAACAGCAACGAAAACCCCGCGATTGGCCTCGTGGCGCAAGAGTCCATCCTTTGTCAGCAGACGGAAGGCTTCGCGCAGGGAATTGCGAGAGACATCAAAGCGCTCGCTGAAGGCTGCCTCCGATAAACGCTGTCCCGGCATCAACTCGCCGGAGATCAGCAGGGTGCGGATACCCTTGGCCAATCGATCCGCAAGCGGAAGACCTTCTATCGTTTCCGTCATGGCGCTTCTTTCCTTAAGGCAATGCAGCATCGGGAATTCCGTGACAGGCAAGTTCGGGCACGGCATGATTGCCCATAGCACAAAGCATTAGCAAAGCACGAAAAAAACGTGATCAAATCCTGCTCATGGCGTCCAACAAATAGACAAAATGAAAGAACGATAACTTTATATTGTTGAACAAAGTTGACAATTTCGCAGAACACGACAAGATCGGCGGCATAAAGCATCCGCGAGGGGCGGATTGCGACAGGAGCGGAGAAAATCCATGGAGCAGAAAAAGCTCACCCCGACTGCCGATATGAAAATGTCAAAACGCGCATCCCTGATGGGGGCGATCTTCCTGATGGCGACATCCGCCATCGGTCCCGGCTTCATCACGCAAACGGCGACATTCACCACCCAGCTCGGTGCCGCCTTCGCTTTCGGCATCCTCGCCTCCATCCTCATCGACTTCGTCGTCCAGCTCAACATCTGGCGCATCGTCACACTGACGCGCATGCGCGCATCCGATATTGCCAATGCCGCCATTCCCGGCTCCGGTTATCTTCTGGCCATTCTCGTCATCATCGGCGGCCTGTTCTTCAACATCGGCAATATTGGCGGCACCGGCCTTGGCCTGAACGCCATTTTCGGGCTGGACCCGAAAATCGGCGGCGCGATTAGCGCGGTCTTTTCCATCGCCATCTTCGTTTCCAAACGCGCGGGCCTTGCCGTCGACCGGTTCATCATTTTCGCCGGTATCCTGATGATCGTCCTGACGCTTTATGTGGCCTTCGTTTCCGCGCCGCCGGTGGGTGACGCCTTCCGCCAGACCTTCCTGCCGGACACGATCAATTTCGCGACCATCACCACCATCGTCGGCGGCACCGTCGGTGGTTACATCACCTATTCCGGCGCCCATCGGCTGCTGGACCGGGGCATGGTCGGCATTGAAAACCTGCCTGCCGTCAACCGCGCGGCGCTAACCGGCATCGCTGTCACCGGCGTCATGCGCTACGTGCTGTTCCTCGCCATTCTCGGCGTCGTCGCCAGCGGCGTCATCATCGATACGTCGGGCCAGGCCGCCAACCCTGCCGCACAGGCCTTCCGCTCGGCTGCAGGCGATCTCGGCTTCCGCCTCTTCGGCATCATCTTCTGGGCCGCGGCCATCACCAGCGTCATCGGTGCGGCCTATACTTCCGTTTCATTCCTGCCCGTCTTCAAGCAGGACATGACCGAACGCGCCCGCAACATGGCGACGATCGTTTTCATCGCCGTCTCGCTCGTCTGCTACCTGCTGATCACCACGCCGCCCGCCGCCATGCTGGTCTTCGTCGGCGGCCTGAACGGCCTCATCCTGCCCATCGGCCTCAGCATCTTCCTGTTCGCCGCATGGAAACGCGAAGACCTGATGGGCGGCTATCGTTACCCGCGCATCCTGCTTGTGCTTGGCGTTTTGACCTGCGCATTGACATGGTACATGGGCTACAAGTCCGCCGGCACAATCTTCGGCCTGCTCGGCCTGTAATAAACTAGTGTTTTTACGCATTTTCCGGACGCAAAACCGCTACGCACTTTTGCTGGAAATGCTCTAAAGGGAGGCAAACATGGCCGCTATCGATCTCAACAGCGATCTTGGCGAAAGTTACGGCGCATGGCGCATGGGAGACGACGAGGCGATGCTCGCCATCGTTTCCAGCGCCAACATCGCCTGCGGATTTCATGCCGGCGATCCGGCCGGTATCTACCGCACCGTCAAGGCCGCCGCCGAAAAAGGCGTGGTCGTCGGCGCCCATGTCTCCTATCCGGACCGCGTCGGCTTCGGCCGCCGCGATCTGGACGCGACCTCGGAAGAACTGATCGCCGATGTCATCTACCAGATCGGCGCACTGAAAGGCGTCGCCGCCGCTGCCGGCACAACGGTGCGTTACGTCAAGCCGCATGGCGCGCTTTACAACCGCATCGCCAACGACGCGAAACAGGGGCAGGCCGTGATCGACGGCATCAAGGCCATAGACCCTTCGCTGGTACTGATGGGCCTTGCCAATGCCCCCATTCTCGATCTCGCCCGCAAGGCGGGCCTTGCCGTCGTCGCCGAAGCTTTCGCGGATCGCGCCTATACGCCTCAGGGCCAGCTCGTCTCCCGCCGCGAAGCCGGTGCCGTGCTGCATGACGCGGCCAAAATCGCCGACCGTATGGTACAGCTTGCCCGCGAAGGCACGCTTGAGGCGATCGATGGCAGCATCATAAAAATCGAGGCGCAATCCATCTGCGTGCACGGCGACAGCCCCGGCGCAGTCGCCATCGCCCAGGAAATCCGCCGCCGTTTCGAGGCTGATGGCATCGACATCCGCTCTTTCGCATCCAATCGCTGAAAGGATAGCCGATGACGATACCGACATCCTATCTCAACCACACGGACGCCGAAGCCGCGCGCAAGGCCCGCGCCACCTATCGCGAGGGCCTCGTCGCCCCCACCTCCGGCATTGCGCCCGGCTTCACGCAGGCGAACATGATCGTGCTGCCGCGCGACTGGGCCTTCGATTTCCTGCTTTATGCGCAGCGCAATCCCAAACCCTGCCCGGTGCTGGATGTCTCCGATCCCGGTTCGCCCACCACGCTTCTGGCGCCCGGTGCCGATCTGAGAACCGACCTGCCGCTCTACCGCATCTGGCGGGACGGCAAACTCGTCGAGGAAACGGCTGACGCCACCGCCGCCTGGGCCGAGCGTGACGATCTCGTCGCCTTCCTGATCGGCTGCAGCTTCACCTTCGAAACGCCGATGGTGGAAGCGGGCATCGAAATCCGCCACATGACCGACAAGAGCAATGTGCCGATGTATCTCACCAATCGGCCCTGCCGCCCGGCCGGTCGGCTGAAGGGCAATATGGTCGTTTCCATGCGGCCGATCCCGGCCTCACGCGTGGCCGATGCTGCGACCATTTCGGGACGTTTTCCGGCCGTACACGGGTCACCCGTGCATGTCGGTGCACCGGAAGAGATCGGCATTACCGATCTTGCGAAGCCTGATTTCGGCGATGCGGTGCGGATCGAGCCGGGCGAAGTTCCGGTGTTCTGGGCCTGCGGCGTGACCCCGCAGGCGGCCGTGATGGCGTCCGGCGTGCCCTTTGCGATCACCCATGCGCCGGGACACATGTTCATCACCGACATTCCCGATTCCGCCTATCACGCGTGAGGACATGATGCGTTTTCTCCCCGTCAGCCTCACCACCATTCTTGTCGAACTCGCCGATCTCGATGAAACGCTGGCGCTTTTCGCCTCGCTTCAGAACGATCCGGTGGAAGGCATCGAAGAGACGGTGCCGGCTGCCCGCACCCTGATGATCCGCTTTCGTCCTGAAAAGATCGGTGCCGAAGCGCTGGCCGCGCGGCTGGCAAGCCGCGATCTCTCGGCAAAAATCGCGCCTTCGGACAATCTCGTGGAAATCCCCGTCCACTATAATGGTGAGGACCTCGCCGATGTTGCCGAATTGACCGGCATGAGCATCGAAGAAGTCATCCGCCGCCACACCGAAAGCGAATTCACCGTCGCATTTTGCGGTTTCGCCCCCGGCTTCGGTTATCTGGTCGGCGGCGATCCGGCGCTGCATGTGCCGCGTCGGCAAAGCCCACGCACCCGCATTCCGGCAGGTTCGGTGGCACTGGCCGGCGCCTTCAGCGGCGTCTATCCGCAAAACAGCCCCGGCGGCTGGCAGATCATTGGCACCACGCCAGTCAAGATGTGGGATATAGACCGCGATCCCGGCGCACTTTTCCAGCCGGGTTACCGGGTGCGTTTCGTCGACATGGACAAGGCCGGCAAAACGGTCGACAGCCCCGTCTCGGCACCGCGAAACGCCACGAAAGAGGCTGCAAAAGACGGCCCGCATTTCGAGGTGCTCGCCGCACCCATGCCCGCCATCTTCCAGGATCTCGGCCGCTTCGGCCAGACCGGTCAGGGCGTTTCGGCCTCCGGCGCACTGGATCGCGGCGCGTTCAATGCCGCAAACCGCATCGTCGGCAACCCCATCAACACGCCCTGTCTCGAACTGACGCTCGGCGGATTTTCCTTTAAGAGCACGAGCCGCGCCGTCATCGGCATTGCAGGTGCGCCCTGCCCCGTCACCATCACCACGGCAGATCGTAGCTTCGCGGCCAAGACCCATGGCCCGGTGTCGCTCGAACCCGGTGATGTGGTCACTTTCGGCCAGCCGCCAAAGGGCATGCGCTGTTATCTTGCGGTGCGCGGCGGTTTTGATGTCGAGCCGGTGCTGGGCAGCTTCGCCACCGACACGCTTGCTATCGTCGGTCCCGAGCCAGTGGGCGCGGGCGCCATCCTTTCGCTCAAGGACGAGAAGACTGGCCTTTCCAGCGTATCGATCGACGAGGTTCCGGCCTTCGAAGCGCCGGCAATGGGTGAGGTCGTCACGCTGGACGTCGTTCTCGGCCCCCGCACCGACTGGTTCACGCAAAAGGGCGTCGAGACGCTGACCGGCCAGCTCTGGCAGGTCACGCCGCAATCGAACCGGGTCGGCATCCGCCTTGCCGGCGACGTGCCGGTGGAGCGCAAGGACAGCGCCGAATTGCCGAGCGAAGGCACCGCGACAGGGGCGATCCAGATTCCCCATAGCGGCCAGCCGGTTCTTTTCCTTGCCGATCACCCCCTGACGGGCGGTTATCCCGTCATCGGCGCGGTCGCCGAATATCATCTCGATCTTGCGGGACAAATCCCCGTCAACGCCAAAATCAAATTCCGCCCGATCGGCCCCTTCGCCGAAATCGCGGCCAAGAACACAGAATTCCGAGGAGAAGAGCGATGAAAAAAGTGCTGATTGCCAATCGCGGCGAGATCGCGGTCCGCATCATCCGCGCATGTCGCGATTACGGCCTGCAATCGGTCGCCGTTTATGCCGATCCCGATCAGGATGCGCTTTTCGTCCGGCTCGCGGATGAGGCCTATGCGCTGGAGGGCGTGCGCCCGGCCGAGACCTATCTCGATATCGCCAAGCTGATTGCGATTGCCAAACGCGCCGGCGCGGATGCCATTCATCCCGGTTACGGTTTCCTGTCCGAACGCGCCGAATTTGCGCGTGCCGTTCTCGATGCCGGCCTCATCTGGATCGGCCCCGACCCGCATGTCATCGAGGCACTGGGCGACAAGGTAGAGGCACGGCGCATTGCCACCGGCGTCGGCGCACCGCTGGTCGCCGGCAGTGATGGCCCTGTCGCTTCCGCTGCCGAAGTCACCGCCTTCGCCGAAGAACACGGCCTGCCCGTCGCTATCAAGGCGGCCCATGGCGGCGGTGGTCGCGGCCTGAAGGTTGCGTGGAAGATGGAAGAGATCGCCGATCTCTACGAATCCGCGGTGCGCGAGGCAACGGCCGCCTTTGGCCGCGGCGAATGTTTCCTTGAGCGCTTCCTCGACCGGCCGCGCCATATCGAGGCGCAGGTTCTGGCCGACAAGCATGGCAATGTGCTCGTCCTCGGCACCCGCGATTGTTCGCTGCAGCGCCGGAACCAGAAGCTGATCGAAGAGGCTCCTGCCCCGTTCCTGTCCGACGAACAGCGACAGAAAATCCATGCGGCTGCAAAAGCTATCTGTGCCGCTGCCGGTTATTCCGGCGCCGGCACCGTCGAATTCCTGCTCGGCGTCGATGGCACGATTTCCTTCCTCGAGGTCAATACGCGCCTGCAGGTGGAACATCCCGTTACCGAGGAAACCACCGGCATCGATCTCGTTATCGAGCAATTCCGTATTGCCAAAGGCCATAAGCTGCGGGTCCTCGAAACGCCGGAACCGCGTGGCCATTCGATGGAATTCCGCATCAATGCCGAAGATCCCGGCCGAGGCTTCCTGCCGACGCCTGGCTCGATCTCGCTTTTCGACGCCCCCTCCGGACCCGGCATTCGCGTGGATAGCGGTGTCGTCAGCGGCTCCAGCGTACCGGGTGTGTTCGACTCGCTGATGGCGAAGCTGATCGTCACGGGTGCCGACCGTGATCAGGTCCTGCGCCGCGCCCGCCGCGCGCTGAAGGAGTTCCGCATCGAGGGCATCGCCACGGTGCTGCCCTTCCATCGCGCCGCGATCGAGACCGAAGACTTCATCGGCACGGACGGCTTCAAGGTTCACACCCGCTGGATCGAGACCGATTTCGCCGCCATGCCGGATGCCATGGAGCGCCCGGCACCGGCCGACGACCCTTCCGTCACCCGCACTTTTCTGGAGATTGACGGCAAGCGTGTATCGGTCGGTCTGCCCAGCCTGCTGCTCTCCAGCCTCGGTGCGGTTAGCGGCAGCAGCGCGGCTGCTCCCAGCACCGCCGCCCCCAAGGAAAAGGAAGGCGAAATCACCGCCCCGGTTTCCGGCACCCTGCAGTCCTTCAAGGTAAAAGACGGTGATGCGGTTTCGCAAGGCGATCTTCTGGCCGTCATGGAAGCCATGAAGATGGAGACGCAGATTGTCGCCACCAAGGCGGGCAAAGTTCGCCTGATCGTCAAGGAAGGCGACTATCTGCAGGCGGGCGCTGCCCTTCTCGACATAGCCGGCTAATATACGGACAGGCCACCGGCCTCACAATTGCAGATCGCGTATGGCCGGCGGCGGAACCCTTTCGCCGCCGGGCCGTTTATGGCGCGACCAGCTAACGACTGTGAGGGAAATATGGCCGGACGCACCTTGCTTCAGTTCTTCCATTGGTATTATCCGGACGGAGGGAAATTATGGAGCGAGGTGGCCGAAAAGGCAGAAAGCCTTGCCAAAATGGGCATCACCGATATCTGGCTGCCACCGGCCTATAAGGGTGCTGCCGGCGGTTATTCGGTCGGTTACGATACCTACGATCTCTTCGACCTTGGCGAATTCGACCAGAAGGGCACCGTCGCCACAAAATATGGCGATCGCGGCGCCCTTGAACATGCGGGCCGGACGCTGAAGGAAAACGGCATCCGCGTCATTCATGACGTGGTTCTCAACCACAAGATGGGTGCGGATGAAAAGGAGAAGGTGCGGGTTCGCCGCGTCAATCCCGAAGACCGTACCGATATCGACGATGAAGATTTTCAGGCGCTGGCCTATACGCGTTTCACCTTTCCCGACCGCAACGGCAAACATTCCAAATTCATCTGGGACCTGAAGTGCTTCAGCGGTGTCGACCACATCGAGGAACCCACTGAAGACGGCATTTTCCGCCTCGTCAATGAGTATGGCGATGGGGAATGGAATGAGGAGGTCGATCAGGAAAACGGCAATTTCGATTATCTGATGGGTGCCGATGTCGAGTTCAGGAACCGGGCGGTTTATGAGGAACTCAAATATTGGGGCCGCTGGCTCTCCGAGCAGGTGCAGGTGGATGGCTTCCGGCTGGATGCCGCCAAACATATTCCGGCCTGGTTCTTCCGCGACTGGGTCGGCCATATGCGCGAAACGGTCGATCCCGATCTTTTCGTCGTGGCGGAATATTGGCACCCCGATCTCGAGGCGCTAAAAAGCTATTTAGAACTCGTCGACAAGCAGCTGATGCTTTTCGATGTCGCGCTTCACCACAGCTTCCATGACGCCTCGAAACAGGGCGGCGATTTCGATATGCGCAGCATCTTCGATGGTTCGCTTGTCTCCGCCGTTCCAGACCATGCCGTCACGCTGGTCGACAATCACGATACGCAGCCGCTGCAATCGCTGGAAGCGCCGGTGGAACCATGGTTCAAACCTCTTGCCTATGCGATCATCCTGCTGCGCGAAGAGGGTGTGCCCTGCGTTTTTTATCCGGATCTGTTCGGCACGAGCTATACCGACACCGGCAATGACGGCAACGAATATAAAATCGATATGCCCGCCATTGAATGCCTGCCGAAGCTCATCGAAGCCCGCAGCCGTTTCGCCAACGGAGCCCAGACGGATATTCTCGACGATGCAAGCTGCATCGCCTTTATTCGCCACGGCACCGCCGATGCGCCGGGCTGCGTGGTGGTGATGTCGAATGGCGAGCCGGCGGAAAAGCAGATCGATCTCGGTCCCGATCACGCCGGGGCGGTCTGGCGCGACTTTCTCGGGCACCGTGAAGAACGGATTACCCTCGATGAGAGCGGCAAGGGCGTCTTTCCCACCAATGGCGGCAGCGTCAGCGTCTGGGTTGCAGCCGATTCCGAGTGAGGAACAACCGTTCCGGTTCGGAAATCCCGTTCATTCCGCAGAAACGAGGCGGCGCGGACCTGCGCCGTCATCGGCCAGAACATCGTTCGGATTGCGTAACGGACAATCATCCAGCGAAAGACACCCGCAACCGATACAGCCGGTAAGCTGATCGCGCAGCATGATCAGGCTGTTGATGCGAAGCTGCAGCATTTCCCGCCAGGATTGGGAAAACCTGCGCCAATCGGCCGTCGTCGCCACCCGATCCTGCGGCAGATCGGCCATCGCGTCCCTGATGATGCTGAGCTGTATACCCGCCCGCTGCGCGATGCGGATGATGGCGATACGCCGCAGGACGGCGCGATGATAACGACGCTGGTTACCGGCGGTTCGCCAGCCTTCAATCAGCCCCTTCGCCTCGTAAAAATGAATGGTGGACACGGCGATGCCGCTGCGGCGGGCAACCTCCCCAACCGTCAGGCTGTGCTTGAATACGGTATTTTCCATGCTGGCTCCTGCTTCCGTAACGATTTCCGCTCGGAAAACGCGGAAACATAGTGAAGAGCAGCCGGTATAATTCCTCAACCATAGTTGAGGTCAATAGGCGATAACCCAAAAAAAGAGGCGCCCAAAGGCGCCTCCGAATTTCGTGAATGTGGCCACGGATCAGAACTTCGCTGTCATGCTGATCCAGAAACGGCGGCCTTCCATGACGGTGTTGAAATCGTCAGTGCCAACATCCTTGTCAAGGACATTATAAATGGCGGCATTGAGATCGACATTTTCGGCGACCGCATATTTCGCGCCGATATCCAGCGTGGTGTAGGCGTCATATTTACGCCCGGCCTTGCCGTTGATCGTCACAGGCGTGCCGTTGGTGCCGATGCGCGGGCCGGCATTGATTTCCGATCCGTGGTAGTTCAGCGAGGCCCAGGCTTCCAGACCGTCGATTGGGGTCACCCAGTCGCCGCGCAGATTGGCCATATGCTCCGGTGTGCGCGCCAGCGGGAAGCCTTCATAGTCGCCGGTTTTCTGTTCGGAATGGGTATAGGTATAGTTGCCGCGCAGCGTCAAATCCGGCGTCGCATACCAGGTCGCCGTCAGTTCCACACCCTGAATGACCGCATCGTCGATGTTGTAATTATACCAGAGACGATAGTTGCGGTCTTCGCTCCAGCGAGCAGGCGTTCCATCCGGATTGAGCACCAGCGCGTTGGAAATCTTGTCCTTGAAATCGGTGTAGAAATAGGTGGCGCCGAGAGCGACGTCGCCATTGTCCCAAAGCGCGGCCACTTCATAGCTCGTGCTCTTTTCCGCTTCGAGGTTGGGATCGCCGATAATCACGCCGCAGGTGCCGCTGGGGCCATAGGTGCAACCACCACCACCCGTCGTATAGGCATAACCCGGTGCGATCTGGCGGATTTCCGGGGCGCGGAAACCGGTAGAGATGCCGCCCTTGATGGTCAGTTCCTCGGTCGCGCTCCAGACGCCATAAAGGCGTGGGCTGAAATGATTGCCGTATTTCTCGTGATTATCGAGACGAAGACCGCCCGTCAGCGCGAAATTATCGACAATGCGCCATTCATCTTCGAGGAAGAGCGCCCATTGCGTCGCCGAAAATGTCTCGTCGCGGCCGGTGCGGCGTCCCGGGTTCTGGTCCGTCAGCCGCGCCTCGAAATATTGTCCGCCCGTGACCAGCGTGTGGTTGCCGAACAATTCGAACGGCGTGGTGAACTTGCCATCGAGAACGGTGTTGCGCACTTCCGGCGAGCGCGGGTTTTCTGTCACGCGGCCGGTGCGGATATTTCTGGTGAAGTTGGTGCGCTCCGCCCATTCCTGCTGGAACGAGAATTCGGATGTGGTCGGCCCCCAGCGGCCGGTATGCGACAATGACCAATGGTCGCGCGTATTGGTATTGTAGGTGCCGTTGGCGTCCGTCGCCGCCAGCGTGTCGCCGGGCTCGGCGCTGCGGCGCAGCCGCGTCTTGCCGCCTTCGAGATAGATGTCGTGATCTTCGTTCGGCGTAAACGTCAGACGACCGTTGAAATCATATTCCTTGGCGCCCGTGGTGCCGCTCAGAATACGGTCTTCGCCGCGTGTGAAACCCCTGCCCCAGAGCTGCAGACCGAGCTGGTCCTTCAGGATCGGTCCGTTGGCATACCAGGAGACCTGGCCGCTATTGCCGAATTTGGAATGCTGCTGAACCGTGCCCTCGGTGGTGACGGAACCTGACCAGACATCGCCGACCTTGCGGGTGATGATGTTGATGACACCGCCCATGGCATCCGAACCGTAAAGCGAGGACATCGGCCCGCGCACCACTTCGATGCGCTCAATCGCCGAAACCGGCGGCACGAAACTCTGTTCGAAGCCGGAATTGCCGTTGGTGCGGGCATCGCGCGTGCTCTGCCGCTTGCCGTCAACCAGAACCAGCGTGTAAGCACCGGGCAGACCGCGAATGAAAATATCCTTTTCATTGGCAATGCCGGTGACGGATACGCCCTGAACTTCCCGCAGGGCATCGGTCAGATCGCGATAGGATCCCTTTTCCAGATCTTCCCGCGTCACAACCGTGATGCTGGCCGGAGCGTCCTTCACATTCTGCTCGAAACCGGATGCGGTGACGACGATCTGCTGAAGAACCGTGTTCCCCTCAGACGCCTGCTGCGCAAAAACGGGCAGAGCAATGCTAAGGGCCGTTCCCGCCATTGCTGCCGAAAGACCGGCCTTTATTATCGTCGCGGCCATATCTCGACCGCGGTACTTCAATTCCATGTTACGCCCCCGCATTTAACTTGAGAATTTAACCCCACTTATTTAGGAGGGAGTGCGGGCGCAACGCGTTTGTTTTCGAACAGTTCTAAATTCCAGAAATTGCAAAAAGGGCTCCCCAGACAAGCAGTGGAGTAAAAAAATCGCAAGATGACAACCGGCAAGAGAAAAGATGAACCAGCCTCCACGACAAAACCCGACAGGCTTGGGCAGCTGAAATTACTTGTCGCTTTCGATGCGTTGTTGCGGGAAGGCAGCGTCAGCCGCGCGGCGGCGGGCATGGGACTGCCGACATCTTCTATGAGCCGCATCTTGCAGCAGCTGCGCGAAAGATACGGCGACCAGCTTTTTCTGCGCACCGGTCAGGGCCTGCGTCCCACCCCCTTTGCCGAAAACATGCGGCTGCGCATTCGTTCGCTGGCGGCAGAGGCCGAGAACCTGATCGACTATTCGCAGGAAAAACCCGCCGCCCCGGCCAACGTCAGTGCAAGCGGCTGGGAGCGGCCCGTGCTGATGAAGGCGCCGCCGCTTTCGCTTCGCCCCAGCGTTCTTCTGGAAGGTCAGCCGACACCGGAAAACATCGCCGACCGTCTCGCGCGCATCGGCCACAATGCCGATCCGCAGCAGAGGCTTGCCAAATATATCGCAACCTCGGCGATGGGCATCGGCAACAGCCGCCCGCTCAGCCAGGTGGAAGCAATGGATGCGCTCTCTATCATTCTCGACGGCGATGCCGATCCGATACAGATAGGCGCGCTGCTCGCCACCATGCATTATCGCGGCGTGACCGCGGCGGAGCTTGCCGGTTTCATCGAAGCCATGTGGCGACATATAGAGAGGGACCAGCCAGGGCCTGCATCGGTGGACCTCGACTGGCCCGCTTATATGTCGCCAAAACATCGCGATGCGCCATGGTTCCTCCATTCCGCGCGTCTTGTCGCCATGGCGGGATACAGCGTCCTGCTGCACGGGCATGTGGGGCAGGGAGAAAACGGCGGCAAGCTTGAACTTGCAGCACAGGCCTGCGGCATTCCCCTTTGCCACTCGCTTTCGCAGGCGGCGAAAGCCACAGCCTCGGAACGCATTGCCTACCTGCCGATCGGTGGTCTGTCCCTGCAGTTTCAAAGCCTGCTCGGCCTGTACGGCATTCTGGAGATGCGCCTGCCGCTCAACACGGTCGTGCATCTTCTCAATCCGCTTCGCGCCAGAAGCACGATCATCGGCGTCGCCCGCCCATCCTATCAGGAACTTCATCGGGACACGGCGCGACTGCTTTCGGTGGAAAACCTCGCCATTCTCGGCAATACGCGGGATTTCGCGCAATTCACGCCGTTTCGCAGCACCCGGATTTTCGGTCTTTCGAAGGGCAGGGATGTAGAATTCATCGTTCCCGCACGCGAAACGCCGCCCGCCGAAATGCCGACCATGTTCACAACCTTCGAATATTGGCGGGCGGTCTGGACGGGTGCCGCAAGGGACGAAAGGGCAGAAACCATTATCATCTCCACGACCGCCATCGCGCTGATGCTGGTCAACGATATGGCTCTGCCCTTCGAGGAAGCCTATGCCCGCAGCCTTCGGCTCTGGAACGACAGGGCGCGCAATCTCGTCAACGCCTGATCAAGGGTCAGGCATTGGCGACCGCCCTTTTCAGTGCCAGATATTCCCAAAGGGCGACAAGCAGAAGAATTGCCGTGCTCGCCAGTTGCAGCACGAAAAGGGGAACACCCGGCACCGGCAAAAGCAGGCAGAGCGCCGCCACGCCGGCAAAGTGCGACACCGGTCGCTGATAGGCGACGGCGATCTTGACGCCGATATTGCCGGCCAGAAACAGGACCGGACCGCCGAGAATGGCGAGCGCCTCGCGCATCGTTGCGCCATCCCGCGCATGGGAGAGGCTGAAATCCTCACCCACCGCCGTCAGGATGATACCGCCCACGATGGGCAAATGCCCGTAGTTAAAAAGATTATGGGCGATCTTCGCCTTTTCTTCGGCATTCTCGGCTTTTCTCGAAGCCTCCTCCTGCCCGTGATGGAAATAAATCCACCACATCGCCACGGTACTGACGAAAGCGGAGCAGAAGACGATGAATGTCAGGCCCGAATTCATATATTCGGTGGCCGTGCGTCCCGTGGTCAGGATCGTTTCGCCAAGGCAGATGATGACGAAGAGCGCACATCGCTCCGCCAGATGCTCACCGGAAAGATGCAGCCTGTCCTCGTCGCTCGAGGCCACACCCGGCACGACATAACGGCAGGCGGGGCCGGCATATTCAATTGCAAGTGCGATGCCCCACAGGAGAATGCGATCCGCCAGATCGACGAGCCCACCGGCCAGCCAGAACAGGCTCGATACCACGAGCCAGATCGTCACGCGCACGAAGACCAGAAAAGACTGCCGGTCTTCACCCCTGAACGCATAGAGGGCGAACAGGCTTCGACCGACCTGCATCACGCTGTAGATCAGGGCGAAGACAAGGCCCTGTTCCGCAAAAGCCTCCGGCAGCGCGATGGCCAGCAGAACGCCGCCGAACATCAGCACGAACAGCAGGATCCTGACCGGCTCCTTTTCCGTGTTCAGCAGGTTTGTGATCCAGGTGGTGTGTATCCATAGCCACCAGAGCGACAATATCAGGATGCCGGCCTCAAGCGCCGCCGTTGGCCCAAAATCCTTGGCGAGCGCGTGAGAGAGCTGGATCAGCGCGAAAACAAAGACCAGGTCGAAGAACAATTCGGGGAAACTCGCCTTGCCGGCGTCCTGGCCCTCCTGCCTTATCCAGCTTTCCGCATCCGCTTTGCGTCCTTGAAGCTCACCCCTGGTCCTCATTCCACCTCCGCCGCAATATTTCGACCGGTCTTCTCACCATGCCCCCTCACCGTTGCGACAAAGCCTCTTCGCTACCCGATGCAACCGGGTTCGACCTTCGGCCGGGAAACTCCAGCGCCCGCGCACTGTCGGGATAAAAACGCGGCCCAACCAGACGGACTTTCTTCCCAGAGACGTCGGTAATGTAGTTCGGGGTCGCGGCCTCTGGCGAAAGTGGAATGCTGTCGGCACTGGAAACCGCAAGCGTGCTGACCTCAAGAGGCTGGGCAATTGCCGGCAGGCTCGTCATCGCGGCGAGTGCAGCTGAGAGAAAAAATGATCTGGGAAACATGGGACGCATATCCTGGCACAATTATTTGCGCCATAAACAGCCCTCGCCCGCTTTGGTTCCGCCGCTCGTCAGCTATCCCCATCAAGGTAGGAGCTATATTGAACATAGTCCGCGCTCGGTTGCCCACCGACGATCTCCGGCGGCCGACCTTCGTCACCGGGCAGATGGCCAGTGTTTTCGAATTCCGCCCTCAGGAGCTTTTCGATAGCCCTTTCCCGGGGCAAGGCGTTATCCGCCATGTAGAGGGCGACGGCCAGTTCCATGTCATCCGGAAAATTCATCAGCTCAGCCATCCGTTCCAGCAATCGAGCGCAAACGCAGGACCTTGCAGAAAGTTCAACTTCGCTGCCTCGGTGCGAGGCTTTGTCTGTCGACCGTGCATTACTTCCGATGGCCATATCCCTGTCTTGCGGCGCCCGAGCATGCACTTCTATTCACTACCACACGCCTGTTTTGCCAGGTGCTTCGTGCATACAGATTGCACTTTTCCGCTCTTCTCGTCGCAATTTCGACGAAAAACACCCTCGACTCAAGCGATTGAAACCAATCATGGAAAAACGCAAACGAAAGCTAAACTGAACTTAGTTTTCATTACCTTGCATTAACCATAGAAATCCACCGGCTGCACTGTTGCTACAGCAGCCTCATGCGAATCTCTTTCTACTTGCGGAAACGGCGTTAATGTACCTTCCGTCTGCTTTTTCCGCAAGCGATGACCATTTCCCGAGGCCCGTGTGAACTCACGAAAGCATGTTCGCCTCCATGGTGTCCTTACGCCCTCGCAACTGCGCCAGAAGCATTGTCTGCACATCGAAGCCGCCTTCCTGCGCCTTACGGGTCAGATTACGCAGATATCCGCCGAGCGAGCTTATCTGGTCCGCTTTCTGCAAAAGGCATGCGAGAATGGCTGCCGTTCCCTGTCGGCCGAATGTGACAAGCGCATCCTGATACGCCGACTGGCTGATGTTGAACATGGTTTTGATGACGGATGTCGCCACTTCGAGATCGCGCCATCCGGTAACCGTTCCGCCTGGGGCATAGAGCGAGATATCCGGGCAAGCCTTCAAAACCAAAACAATATCAGGAACAAAAAATTGCTTATGAAGAACAGGCTTTGTTGACTGTGGCGAAGCTTTTGCACTGACGGGTGCCACATATGCCGGCTGGGTGCTTGCCGTGCTGGCAGGTGCAACGGTTGCCGGTTCGCGCAAATCTTGCCGTTCAGATATGGATTCGGATTCTGAATTCTTTATGAGGCGCTCATTTTGGCAGTCATTGCCGCCCGTTTTTTCCGATTTTTCAATATTTTCCAGATAGTTGGTCACTTCCGCGCGCAAAGAGGCCAAAAATCCGGCGATTTCCCGAAGCTCCGCAGGCTTGGAATTGCGGCCGAGAGAGCCGGCAATGGCATTGTAGCGAGTCTGAAACCCTTCGAAGGTTTCGACTTCACCGCTCGCGGCAATCATCTCGCAGAGTTTCTGGATATCGCGGCGGCAAAGGCTGATATTTTCACGAAGCCGCTGAAGATCGAGCCGCTCGCTGACGATGCGTTCGGCCAGTTCCTCGATTTCCGCTTTGCGGGCAAGAAGCGGCGCCAGCGAAAAACCGTAAGCTTCGCTGATTTCCCCTCCCCTATGCTTGCGGGCGTATCGTTTTCCGTTCGGGCTGTCCTTGCGAATGATAAGACCGGCTTCGACAAGAGCCGAGAGATGCCGGCGCAATGTCTGCTCGGCCATGCCATGGGCCCTGAGTGACAATTGCGTATTCGACGGGAAGACAACCAATCCGGCTTCGCTGGAAAGCTCGTTTTTCGGATAAAAACTCAAAAGCGCGTTCAGGACCGCAAGCGAGCGATCAGTCACGCCGAGCAACGGCCTGGCTTCGCAGACCGAACGATAGAGTTTCCATTTATCGACCGCTTCGATTTTCTTGTTTTTCTGCGCGGCGAACTGGGTCGCGAGGACGCCAAACGACATCGCTCGCCGCCCAAAGGGCGTCGTTACACATGTGCTGTCCATGTCTTTCACCTTTCACAAGGCAAAAGAAAATCGCTCACCGAAAAATTCGATGCCAAGACTCTTGACTATGATTCGCGGAAATGAGATTCTTCGGGTGCTTAAATCAAAGAAAGGCTTCCGCGCGGCAACGTTCGGGGGCTTTTTTCTTTTGTGATGCGTCTCCTGTTAGTCGTTCGAGTTAAAAATCACTGCTTGGACCGGTATTCGGCAAACAGCGTCTGAAGATGTTCGAGAACGAACTCGGCAAATTCCGGGGCTTCGTTCTTGTCGATAGAGATATCCAGCTTGCGGTCGCTCTCGACCACCTTTGCCAGTCGGCCGCCGGTTTGCGATGACCAGACGCCGGTTTTTTTCGCCTGCGCCTTGGGCTTCAGAAAATCCAGAAGCGACTTGAAACGTTCTTCCGATGGCAGGGCGGCAACCGATGCATCCTTGACATAGGCGCGGGCTGCTTCCTTGACCTGCGAGGAGGAAAGCTGATCGGCAAGATCCATCCAGTTACGACGGCCGACAGTCGGGGCCGGGCCAATCAGATCGACCAGATCCTCGGGAATGCGGCCGACAACCGAAAGCATGTTGGAGAGATCGCCCTTGTGCAGTGACATGGCGGCCATGATCGTATCCCGAGGAAACCGCATCTGCAGTTTCTGGGCAAAACGCGCCTTTTCGATATAGGTGAGGTCGCGACGCTCGTTATTTTCCTGTCCCTGGGCGACCACCAGCTGCTCGTCGCTGAGATCACGAACGACCGCCTTGACCGGAATACCGAGGCTGGAGACGGCGCGCAGGCGACGATGACCGAAGGCGACCTGATAACGGCCGGGGAATTCGGGATGCGGGCGCACCAGAATGGGAACCTGCTGGCCCTGTTCACGAATGGCTTCTACCAGACCTGCATCTGCCTCTTCCGAGGCTGGCATACGATCCGGTATGAAAGAGGGATCGATATCGGCAGGATTGAGCGAAACGATCGTAAGACCTTCCGCGAGCTGCTTTTCGATCTCTTCTGCCCGCTTGGCGCGTTCCGATACTTCGTTGAGCGACTGGCCGATCATGCCGACCGGGGAATTCAGAACATCCGTCACGAGTTCCGGAGAACCGAGGATAGGCCGGATACGCGGACGCGACCGCTCGGTGGCAGTCTCGTTGCTGTCGGTGCCCGGCGTACCGAGATTGGCGAAGATCTGTTTTCTGCTCATGCTGCCCTACCCCACGCTTTTTTAATCAGTCCTTCGATTTCAGCGTTTACGTTGTTCATGGCCTCCAGCGCGCGGTCATAGGTGGACCGGGTGAACTGGGTTCTTTCCACTTCGAAAAGTGTCTGGTTGGTCAGTCCGGCATCCGATACAGCCGTGCTCTTCAGCATCGGGTGGATGAGGACGTTTTCACCGAAAATCGAGCGCAGGAACGCGACCATCTGGTTTTGCGGCCCATCGCTCGGTTCAAAACGGGTGATCAGGTAACGCATCCAGTTATAGTCGGAACGCGCTCCCGCCCTGCCGATTTCGGCGAGAAGATCGCCGGTCATGGCAAGGAACTGGTTCATCGACATCACATCAAGCATTTGCGGATGAACGGTGACGAGAACCGATGTGGCGGCCGTCAGCGCCGAAAGCGTCAGGTAACCAAGCTGCGGCGGGCAATCGATCACCACAACGTCATAAAAGTTCTGCGCCTGGGCTATTGCCTGGCCGATGCGGGCAAAAAACAACGTATCGCCCGGCGCGCGACGCATCAGGGCGCGGGGCGTGTCGTGTTCGAATTCCATAAGCTCCAGATTGCCCGGAACGATATGGAGATTGGGAATATAGGTGCCACGAACGATCTCGGCGATCGGCCGGCGTTCATCGTCGTAACGGATCGCGCCATAAAGCGTTTCATTCGGACCGACATCGATCTCCGGCTGATGACCGAAGAGAGCGGACAGACTGGCCTGCGGATCGAGATCGATGGCAAGCACCCGGTAACCGCGCAGCGCCAGATATTGCGCCAGATGCGCCGATGTCGTGGTTTTTCCCGAGCCGCCCTTGAAGTTCATGACGGCGATGACCTGCAACTCTTCGCCGTCACGACGATGCGGCAGATAACGGCGTGTGCCACGCGCGCCCTGATCGAGGAATTTTCTAATCTCGTCCATATCCTCGACGGAATAGGAACGACGACCGGAAGCCTGCGCCGCGTCGAGCTCCGGACGCTCGGCGGCGATCTGGCGAAGATAGGCTTCGCCGATGCCGATCAACCGTGCGGTTTCCGCCGGCGAGAAATGGCGCATGCTCTTTTCGGTGTGCGGGGAAAATGTATTTGCATTATGAGCCTGCAATTGGGCTGACAACGCAGCCGAATGCTGTTGTATAAGACTCGTCAGGTCGGGTGCTCCTGCGGCACGTCTTAAATCGGCACTCTGTGTCATCGGTCTTCTTTCGCTCGAAATTGCAGTAGCGGTTTTTTTCGAAAAAGGCGGTTTTTTCCGCAACTGAGATATAAGCGCCGATTCTCTTTTTGGCGCAATAGGCTTTTTTCTCAGGTTGGAAAGTGCCGCTAAAGCATTGTGGAAGAATCACATTTGCTTTTTGTGACAGTTTGACGGTTAGCCGCGGCTAACTTCGTCTTGGCGATCACACTGAGGGGCGTGATCGTGTCTTTTTGGCGTGCGGAGTATCCGCCTCGTGCGGAAGTTTGCCGCGGCTAACTTTTGTGCTTGACCTTCTATACCTCCGATAATTCCGGCGCCAGAAAGTGAAGGGTAGACATTCGCATCTGTTTAATCTCTACTCGTTGACTAGAGTATCGTTGGGTTCGACACCCGTCGTCTGGCTGTTCAAGCTGTCGCAGGTTGGAGGAATGAATGTCCTATGATGTCGCTCTCGTCGGGTCGGGTTTTTCGGCCATCTGTACCGCCGCCCATCTTTTATCGTCCCTGCCTGCGGAAGCCTCTATCGCTATCGTCGGCGATGAGTCGGATTTCGGGCGCGGCAC
Source organism: Agrobacterium sp. D14 (assembly GCF_001526505.1). Taxonomy (NCBI): domain Bacteria; kingdom Pseudomonadati; phylum Pseudomonadota; class Alphaproteobacteria; order Hyphomicrobiales; family Rhizobiaceae; genus Agrobacterium; species Agrobacterium sp. D14. Next base: position 13,044 of record NZ_ASXX01000023.1, on the reverse strand, counting down.
CGCCTATCGCACGGAGCTGCCTTATCATCGTCTGAATGTGCCGGCCGGGCGAATGAGTGTCTTCCCTGACAGGCCTGATGACTTTGTCGACTGGTTGGCGGAAAACGGGATCGCGGACAATCCCCTGCTGTTCGCCTCGCGCGGTGACTATGGTCTTTATCTTCGCGACAGACTGGCCGGCCTGCTCAGAAGCAGGGAGCAACGGGCCCGGGTGGATTTTGTTCGGGCCAAGGCTTCGGCCTGTCGGCCGGATGGTGCAGGCGGATTTTCTTTTACACTGGAAAATGGTGAGCGGCTGCGCGCGCAGAATGTCGTGCTGTGTCTCGGTGTCGGCGCTGCGAGTTTGCCGGTGCAAACTGTCGCAAGGGAAGAAGAGGGGCCGCAACGTATCATCGGCCACTGCTGGCAGCCGGGATGGTTGTCCAAAATTAAAGCCGGGGATCGCATCTGTATTCTGGGGTCGGGCCTGACGATGATCGATCAGGTTTTGACTCTGAGGGGAAAAGGACATCAAGGGCCAATCCATGTCCTGTCCCGTCGTGGTCTGGTGCCGCATCCGCATGTCAGCCCACCGTCACCGCCCGCGGGGCCGAATTTACCCGAAGGCTCAACGGAGATTAGCCGGTTGCTGCACTCTCTGCGCAAGCAGGTGCGCGATGGGGCGCCGTGGCGCACCGTCATGGACGGTTTGCGGCCGCAAACTCAGTCGCTTTGGCAACGTCTTACACCTGCGCAACGCAGCCGGTTTCTTCGGCATGCCTTGCCGTGGTGGAACATTCATCGGCACCGTATCGCGCCTGAAGTGTCCGGCGCTTTCGGGAAGTTGCTTTCAGATGGTGTTCTTGAAATTCATGCGGGTTACCTTCGCTCCATAGAAGAAGCAGAGGAGGGGATCGCCGTGCGTTACCGCCGCAGGCATACGCAGATGTTGAAGGAACTGCAGGTCGATTGGGTCGTCAATTGCACGGGGATGGAGCGGGCCGGCATCGGCCATTCGCGGCTTCTTGAAACGATGCGCGGTGAAGGCGTTATTTTACTCGATCCCTTCGGGCTCGGGGTGGAAGTTGACGGCCAGTCCCGTTTGCTGCGGACGGACGGACGAAGCTGGCCCGGTCTTTTCGCCGCCGGTGCGCTGACGGCGGGCCGCTTCTGGGAAATTACCGCCGTTCCGGATATTCGCGTGCAGGCGCAGAAGATCGCGCAAGAGATAACGGATAGGGTGACAGCGAGCGATCGGCTTTCCGCACGGGGGTGAGCTGGTTGAAGGACCGGCCGAAGCGAGACGTGTCCAGTACCTCTCCTAAGAGGTTAGCCGCGGCAAACTTGTTCTCTGAATAATGTGCTGGAAATTCCATGGATGCCGAATTTGGCGAGTGGAATGCAGCGCGAATGCCGACGGGAACCGCATGATAAGCGTGCTGTTCCTCCGTGAATCATGGCATATGTCGACCATAAGCCGTACATTTCCCAATAATCATCAGCGGTAAGCATGGCGGCGGATTTCGCACGTAATGTGCGCGATTGCTAAATAATTTACATTGCTTATGGAAATACGTCATGAAATCGGCTACAAATCGCGAAAATTTCTGAAATTATGAAAATAATTTGCGAGGACTCATGCAAAAGCCGAAACTGATACGATATGAGGCGGCGGACAATCAGGCTGGCGGACAGCGGCGACCATTTGCCAAGGCCGTCCGGGCCGGCGATTTCGTTTATGTTTCCGGGCAGGTGCCGACCGTCGATGGCGAGGTGGTGACCGGTGGGATCGTGGCGCAGACCGAGCAGGTGGTTGCGAATATCAAGGATGTTCTGGCGCTTGCCGATTGTACACTTGCGGATGTCGTCAAGGTCAATGTCTGGCTGGACGATGCCCGGGATTTTTCGAGCTTTAACGCCGTCTTCCAGAAATATTTCATCGATCATCCGCCGGCACGCTCCACCGTGCAATCTCCGTTGATGGTCGATGCCAAGGTGGAAATGGACGTTATCGCCTATAAGCCGCTGGCCTGAAGCCCAATTTGCCGATGTTTGAGAGTAGATGATGACCTATCCCTGGCCTGATGCGGGCACACCCCTCAATGCGATTTCGACGCCGATGCCTGTCATTGACGAGGACAGGCTCGCCGCCAATATCCTCAGGGCGCAATCCTATCTGGATGACTACGGCAAGGCCTTTCGTCCGCATATCAAGACGCACAAGATACCCGCTGTCGCAAAGCAGCAGCTTCAGGCCGGCGCCATCGGCATTAATTGCCAGAAAGTCAGTGAGGCGGAGGTTTTTGCGGATGCCGGTTTCGATGACATTCTGATCACCTATAATATTCTCGGTGCAGCAAAGCTGTCGCGGCTGAAGGCGCTGAATGCGCGGATCGGTCGGCTGAGCGTGGTTGCCGATAGCGCGGTCACGATTGCCGGCCTTGCCGATACATTCGATGCGGCAAGGCCGCTTGCCGTACTGGTCGAATGCGACACGGGCGGCAAGCGCTGCGGTGTGCAGACGCCGGAAGCGGCACTGGCGCTTGCGGAAAAGATCGCTGCGGCACCGGGCCTCACATTCAAGGGCATTTTGACCTATCCGGCACCGGGCGGAGCCGCGACGGTGGAAAACTTCCTTCGCGAGACCATGGCATTGCTGGCGGCAAAGGGCATGGATTGCCCGGTACGATCCAGCGGCGGTTCTCCGGATTTTTACGCCGCCCATCTCGTTCCTTCCGCCACCGAACATCGGGCCGGCACCTATGTCTATAATGATCGCGCCATGCTGCGCGCCGGACATTGCACGGCGGGCGATCTCGCTATGCATGTTCTTGCCACCGTCGTATCGCGACCGACAGCCGATCGGGCCGTGCTGGATTGCGGCTCCAAGGCCCTGACCTCGGATCTCTTGGGTTTCAGCGATTACGGGCTGCTCGAAGGCTACGAAGGTGCGAAAATCATCTCGCTTTCGGAAGAACATGCGGTTGTCGATGTATCCGGCTGCGCCTCGGGCCGGCCTGAAATCGGCGACGTGGTTAAGGTCGTTCCGAACCACACCTGCGTTGTCAGCAATCTTTTCGACAGGATGGTTTTTCATCGAAACGGTGTCGTGACGCGGGTTGAGCAGGTCGCGGCCCGCGGCACGGTCTGGTAAAATTACCCGGCTAATTAAATTCTGAAATAAAGCTGCCGAAGGGCAGATTGCGGTAACGAGAATCTAGAGACATGCGCATCTTCACGGCGTCACTCGCCACCGAAACCAACACGTTTTCACCAGTCCCGACGGATATGGACGCCTTTCGTGCGGCTTTTTATGCCGGGCCGGGGGAACATCCCGAAACGCCGACGCTTTGCTCATCGCCAGTGCCGATCTTGCGCCGCCGCGGTAAGGCGGAAGGGTTCACGGTAATAGAGGGAACCTCCTGCTGGGCGGAACCGGCGGGTCTTATCCAGCGCCAGACGTATGAAACGCTGCGGGATACGATTCTCGCCGAACTCAATGCCGCCCTGCCGGTCGATGCCGTGGTGCTCGGTCTGCACGGCGCTATGGTGGCGCAGGGTTATGACGATCCGGAGGGGGATTTCCTGTCACGCGTCCGCGCATTGGTTGGACCGGATGTGCTGGTCGCGGCGGAATTCGATCCGCACAGCCATCTGACGGCGCTTCGGGTCAAAAATCTCGATATCATGGCAACGTTTCTGGAGTTTCCGCATACTGACTTCGAAGAGCGCGGCGAGCATGTGGTGGAAATGGCGCTGCGCACGCTTCGGGGAGAGATCAAGCCGGTCATCTCCACTTTCGATTGCCGCATGATCACCATTTATCCCACCAGCCGTGAGCCGATGCGCTCTTACGTCGACCGGCTGAAGGCCATGGAAGGCAAGGATGGCATCCTGTCGATTTCCGTCATTCACGGTTTCATGGCGGGCGATGTGCCGGATATGGGAACGCGCATCGTTGTCGTGACCGATAATGACAGGGCAAAGGGCGATGCGCTGGCCGAAAAGCTTGGCCATGAGCTTTATGCCATGCGGAAACTGACCGCCATGCCGATGCTGGATACGGAATCCGGTCTCGACCAGGTTCTTGCCATTCGCAGCAACAATCCGGACAGGCCGGTCGTCGTATCGGATATCTGGGACAATCCGGGCGGCGGTGTCGCCGGTGACGCGACTCATATTCTGCGGCGCATGGTGGAGCGCGGCATGGACAACATCGCCGTCGCGACGATCTGGGACCCGATTGCGGTGTCTTTCTGTCACGCTGCGGGCGAGGGGGCCGAGATCGATCTGCGCATCGGCGGCAAATCCAGCCCGGAAGGCGGCGAGCCGCTCGATTTCCGCATAAAGGTGATGCGCACGGCCGAGGCCGGCTGGCAGAGTTTCCGCAACAGCCGGGTCACGCTCGGCCGTGCCGCTGTCGTCCGGCCGCTCGGTACGCAGATCGATATCATCCTCATCACCAGCCGCACGCAAACTTATGAGCCGGATATCTTTTCCAATCTCGGCGTCGATTTTGCGAAGAAAGACGTGCTGCTGGTCAAGTCCACCAACCATTTCCATGCGGGGTTTGCGCCGGTCGCCTCCGAGATTGTTTATATCGCGGCCCCGACATCCTATCCGACCGATCCGGCGAAAACGCCCTATCGCAAGGCGAGCCTTGAGCTTTGGCCACGGGTGGCCGATCCGCTGGGGCTCGACTGAGGCGGCAGCGGTTTGGGCATTATCTGGACGGAACTTGTGAAGCCTTTTCCGGAAGGCTTCAGAGACGCTCGAGGGTGATCAGGAAAAACGCGCTTTCGCTTTGATCTCCTTCGACGGTGAACGGTAAACCGCCTTCGATCAGCAGACCATCCAGCTTTCCCAATCGGTCCTTGCTTTCACCGGTTAAAATCGTCAGCGGGTCGAGTGCCAGAACAAGCGTCGTGTTTCCGGCGGCTTTTCCCGAAAACGGGCTGGAATGCCTTTTAACGACATGACGAAAGCGCGAGCGGCGGGTCATGACGTTCAGATCGGTGATCGCGCCATCGGGCAGGGTCGCATTCACGGGAACATCGGCGGGAAAGGGCAGGGGTGGGCTTTCCATTGTCAGCAGCAGCGGATCGCCGGCCGCAATTGCCAGCGCCATGCCGTTTCCCTCAAGAATGGAGAGGGTGCGGTCTATGCCGGGGAAGATCGAAAACGGCCCGTCGCTCGCCACCGTCGCCATGCTGATGCGCCAGTCGAAATTCTCGACGGAAGACGCGGGTGGAAAGATGGCGATTTCCACCGTCTCGCCGCCGCCGTTTTTCCAGGGCATTCGCTTGTAGTCGCTTGCGCGCAGCAGGGTCATGGTTTTCCACTTTTGAGAGGGATCGGCCGGAAAGAGGTGTTTCTCTGTCCGGCCGAAAGAGGATCAATTGCCGAGAATGCCGGGCAGGCGCAGGCCCTGTTCCTTGGCGCATTCCACGGCGATGTCGTAACCGGCATCGGCATGGCGCATGACGCCGGTTGCCGGATCATTCCACAGCACGCGCTCCAGCCGGCGAGCGGCATCGTCGGTACCATCGGCGCAGATGACCATGCCGGAATGCTGCGAGAAGCCCATGCCGACGCCGCCGCCGTGGTGCAACGACACCCAGGTCGCGCCGGATGCGGTGTTGAGCAGCGCATTGAGAAGCGGCCAGTCGGAAACGGCATCCGAGCCATCCTTCATGGCCTCGGTCTCGCGGTTGGGCGAGGCGACGGAGCCGGAATCCAGATGGTCGCGTCCGATGACGATCGGCGCCTTCAGCTCACCGTTCTTGACCATTTCGTTGAAGGCAAGGCCGAGACGGTGACGGTCGCCAAGGCCGACCCAGCAAATGCGCGCCGGCAGGCCCTGAAAAGCGATGCGCTCGCGCGCCATGTCCAGCCAGTTGTGCAGGTGCTTGTTGTCTGGCAGCAATTCCTTCACCTTGGCGTCGGTCTTGTAAATGTCTTCCGGATCGCCGGAAAGGGCCGCCCAGCGGAACGGGCCGATGCCGCGGCAAAATAGCGGGCGGATATAGGCCGGTACGAAGCCCGGAAAGGCGAAGGCGTTTTCCAGGCCCTCATCCTTGGCGACCTGGCGGATATTATTGCCGTAATCGAGCGTCGGAACGCCGGCGTTCCAGAAATCGACCATGGCCTGCACATGCACCTTCATGGAGGCGCGAGCGGCAGCCGCAACGGCCTTCGGGTCGCTTTCCTGCTTGGCGCGCCATTCGGCAACGGTCCATCCGGCCGGAAGGTAACCATGGACGGGATCGTGCGCCGAGGTCTGGTCGGTAACGATATCGGGACGAACGCCGCGACGGACGAGTTCCGGGAAGATTTCCGCCGCATTGCCGATCAGGCCGACGGATTTCGCCTCGCCCGCCTTGGTCCATTGGTCGATCAGCGCCAGCGCCTCATCGAGCGTATGCGCCTTCGCGTCGACATAACGGGTGCGCAGGCGGAAATCGACGCGGGTTTCATCGCATTCGACGGCAAGGCAGCAGGCGCCGGCCATGACGGCGGCGAGCGGCTGTGCGCCACCCATGCCGCCGAGACCGCCGGTGAGAATCCACTTGCCCTTCAGGTTGCCGTCATAATGCTGGCGGCCGGCCTCGACAAAGGTCTCATAGGTGCCCTGCACGATGCCCTGCGTGCCGATATAGATCCACGAACCGGCCGTCATCTGGCCGTACATGGCAAGGCCCTTCTTATCCAGCTCGTTGAAATGATCCCAGTTCGCCCAGTGCGGCACGAGGTTGGAATTGGCGATCAGGACGCGCGGCGCGTCCTTATGGGTGCGGAACACGCCGACCGGCTTGCCGGACTGCACGACGAGGGTTTCATCCTCGTTCAGATCCTTCAGCGTCGCGACGATACGGTCGAAATCGTCCCAGGTGCGGGCGGCGCGGCCGATGCCGCCGTAAACCACCAGCTCATGCGGGCGCTCGGCCACGTCAGGGTCGAGATTGTTCATCAGCATGCGCAGCGGCGCTTCCGTCATCCAGCTTTTGGCATTGAGGTCAGTGCCCTGCGGCGAGCGGACATCGCGAATATTGTGGCGTGGATTGTTCATGTGTTTTCCCCTTATCGTTTCGTGTCGAGCGCAAATTTTTCCATGCGCGTGAGAATGGTTTTGAGATGGGAGCGAAGCCGTTCGGCCTTGCCCGTGTCATAGGCAAAAGGCGGCGTTTCGCTTTGAAGATGGGTGGATTGCGCCAGCTCCATCTGAATGGCATGCACGCTGCTCTGCGGTTTTCCGTAATGGCGCGTCGTCCAGCCGCCCTTGAAACGACCGTTCAGAATGCTGTCGTAACCCTCCGCTGCGGCGGTCACCTCGACGGCGATTTTTTCGATGGCCGGATCGCAGGTCTTGCCCATATCCGTGCCGATGTTGAAATCCGGCAGCTTGCCTTCGAACAGGAAGGGAATATGCGAACGGATAGAATGGCAATCATAGAGAATGGCGATGCCGTGGATGGATTTGACCCGCTCGATTTCCGCCGCAAGGGCCGCGTGATAGGGCGCGTGGAAGTTTTCCAGACGGTACGCAATATCGTCCGCCGCGGGTTCCTGTCCTTCATTCCAGATCGGCTCGCCGTCGAAATCGGTCTCCGGAACAAGCCCGGTTGTGTTCTGGCCCGGATAAAGGCTGACCCCGGCCGGGTCGCGGTTGGCGTCGATCACATAACGATGGAAGGTCGCCCTTACGGTTGTCGCATTCTCGAGGAGGCCGGCATAGAGCTCATGGATATGCCAGTCCGTATCGGCGAGAATCTTGCCGTTATCGTTCAGGCGTTGCCAGATATCCGCCGGTACATCCGTGCCGGTGTGGGGCAGGCCGAGAATGATCGGCGATGAACCTTCCTTGACGTCGAAGACACGCATCTCAAACCTCCAGCTTCGGCAGAATGCCGTCCGAAATTGCCGCGACCAGCGCGCCGGAGGCAATCAATTCCGCCGCAGCCTTCAGGTCCGGCGCCATATAGCGGTCTTCCTCCAGCGAAGGGACCGCCGCGCGCAATGCCGCGATTACCTTTTGCAGTTCGGGGCTCGTTTTCAACGGCCCGCGCAGTTCCACACCCTGTACGGCCGAAAGCGCCTCGATGCCGAGGATGGCGAAAAGATTGTCCGTCATCGGCAGCAGGCGGCGCGCGCCATGGCAGGCCATGGAGACATGGTCTTCCTGATTGGCGGAGGTCGGTGTGGAATCCACCGAGGCCGGATGCGCCATCTGCTTGTTCTCGCTCATCAGCGCGGCGGAGGTGACTTCGGCGATCATCAGGCCGGAATTCAGCCCGGGCTTTTTGGAAAGAAAGGCCGGCAGACCATAGGAGAGGGCCGGATCGACCAGCAGCGCCACGCGGCGCTGGGCGATCGCGCCGATCTCGCAAATGGCGAGCGCCGTCTGGTCGGCGGCAAAGGCCACCGGTTCGGCGTGGAAATTGCCGCCGGAGACGACGGAATTGTCTGAAAGCACCAGCGGATTGTCGGTCACGGCATTGGCTTCGATTTCCAGCGTGCGGGCCACCTGCCTCAGAAGATCGAGGCAGGCGCCATCCACCTGCGGCTGGCAGCGAATGCAATAGGGATCCTGCACGCGCTCATCGCCCTCGATATGGCTGACGCGGATTTCCGAACCTTCCAGCAACCGACGAAGGGCGGCTCCGGCGTCGATCTGGCCCTTATGACCCCGCAGGCTGTGAATATCGGGATGGAAAGGTGCGGAAGACCCCATGGCGGCATCTGTGGAAAGCGCACCGGTAATCAGTGCTGCCTGTGCCGCACGATGGGCGCGGAAAAGACCGGCCAGCGCCAGCGCCGTCGAAGTCTGCGTGCCGTTGATCAGCGCAAGCCCCTCCTTGGCGGCAAGCACCACCGGGGTCAGTCCGGCTTTCGCAAGCGCTTCGCCGGCTGGCAGAAGCGCGCCCGCATAAAAGGCTTCACCTTCGCCCATCATCACCGCCGCCATATGGGCAAGCGGCGCGAGATCGCCGGAAGCCCCAACCGAACCCTTTTCGGGAATGACGGGGATGACGCGCTTCTCCAGCATGGCTTCGATCAGCCGCACAAGCTGCAGCCGCACGCCGGACGCGCCGCGACCGAGCGAAACCAGCTTCAGCGCCATGATCAGCCGCACGACATTTTCAGGAAGCGGCGCGCCGACCCCGCAGCAATGCGACAGGATGAGATTGCGCTGCAGCGTTGCCACATCGGCCGCGTCGATCTTGATGGAAGCGAGTTTGCCGAAACCGGTATTGATGCCATAGACCGGCGCATTGCCGGCAGCGATCTCGGCGATGCGGGCCGCCGCCTTTTCAATGCCTGCATCAAAGCTGCGGTCGAGTTTGGCGCTGCCGTTCTCCCAGTATATCGCGGCTAGATCGGCTAAGGTGACATTGCCGGGGTGAAGCGTGATAGTCATGAAGAAACCTTCTGTCCCTTGAAAATGCGGGCGTGGAGCGGATTGAAACCGATGCGGTAGACAAGTTCTGCCGGACGCTCGATGTCCCAGATGGCAAAATCCGCGGATTTTCCAGCCTCCAGCGTGCCGGTTTCGCTAAGCAGGCCGAGCGCCTTTGCCGCGTTGCGTGTCGTCGCCGTCAGGCACTCTTCCACGGTCATGCGGAAAAGCGTTGCGCCCATATTCATGGTCAGCAGCAGGGAGGTGAGCGGCGAAGTGCCGGGGTTGCAGTCCGTTGCCAGCGCAATGTTGGCCCCGGCATCGCGCAGGGCCTGCACCGGCGGCAATTGTTTTTCCCTGAGCGCGTAGAAAGCGCCGGGAAGAAGCACGGCTACGGTTTCCGCTTTCGCCAGCGCCTTCGCGCCGGCCTCATCAAGATATTCGAGGTGATCGGCCGAAAGTGCGTTATAGGATGCCGCGAGCTCGGAACCGCCAAGGTTGGAAAGCTGCTCGGCATGCAGCTTGACCGGAAGGCCATACTGTTTTGCAGCCTTGAAAACCCGGTCGATCTCCTCGACGGAAAAGGCGATGCCTTCGCAAAAGCCGTCAACCGCATCCGCCAGCCCTTCCGCATGGGCTTTTTCCAGCCCCGGCAGAACGACATCGCCAATATAATCGGCGTTGCGCCCCTTATAATCTGCAGGTGTCGCATGTGCGGCGAGATAGCTGGTGACGATGCGGACCGGCCGCAATGTCTCGAGCCTGCGGGCGACGCGCAGCATTTTCAGCTCGGTTTCAATGTCGAGACCGTAACCGGATTTGATTTCGACCGTGGAAACGCCTTCGGAAAGAAGCGTGTCGAGACGCGGCAAAGCCTGCGCCACCAGAGCATCTTCCGAAAGCGCGCGCGTGTCGCGCACCGAAGAAACAATGCCGCCGCCCGCTTTGGCGATCTCTTCATAGGTCGCCCCATTCAGCCGCATCTCGAATTCCATGGCGCGGTTGCCGCCGAAGACAAGATGGGTGTGGCAGTCGATCAGGGCAGGGGTGATCCAGCGGCCGCCGCAATCGTTGGTCTCATCGGCGGTTGCCAGATCGGCGGGCAGATCGCTTTCAGGGCCGGCAAAGGCGATGCGGCCGTTACGCACGGCAATGACGGCGTTTTCGACGGTGCCGATGCCTTCCATGGCGGGATTGAAGGTCGCCAGCCGGGCGTTGCGCCACAAAGCCGTGGCGTTCCCCGTCGCCGTTCCGTTTGCAGATTTGTTCCCTGGCATTTGCTTTTCGCCTTTCCTTTGTGAGTTAAATGTATATACATAATAATCGGCTTGGCAAGCTGCAATTTCGTGTTTGAAATGGCCTTGCCGGACAGAACCAAAGGAGAGGGTGGCATGACGGCAATTCACGCGGGCGCAGCGTTTCTGGCGGATGGATGGTCGAAGGATGTTCGCATCGTCTGCGATGGCGGCGTCATCTTATCCGTGGAAACCGGCGTTTCCCCGCAGCCGCAGGATGAGCGACATGCTGTCATCGTCCCGGCCATGCCCAATCTTCACAGTCATGCCTTTCAGCGCGCCATGGCCGGGCTTGCCGAAATTCGTGGTCCCGGCGATGACAGTTTCTGGAGCTGGCGCACCGTCATGTATAAATTCGCGCTCTCGATGACGCCTGACCATGTCGAGGCCGTTGCCGCCCAGCTTTATATGGAAATGCTCGAGGCCGGTTTCGGGCGGGTTGGAGAATTTCACTATCTGCATAATGACAGGGATGGCTCGCATTACGGCAATATCGCCGAAATGGCCGAGCGTATCGGCGCTGCCGCCTCGCAGACGGGCATCGGCCTCACATTGCTGCCGGTCTTTTATGCCCATTCCGGTTTCGGCGGCCAGGCGCCGATTGACGGGCAGAAGCGTTTCATCCATTCGCTCGACAGTTACGGAAAGCTGATGCAGGGCACGCAGGCCGTGGTGGACAGGCTGCCGGGGGCCATCCTCGGGATAGCGCCGCACAGCCTGCGTGCGGTGACCGGCGACGAACTGGCAGCCATCGAGCCGCTGGCAAAAGGTGGGCCGATCCATATTCATGTGGCGGAACAGACGAAAGAAGTGGAAGATTCGCTCGCCTTTTCCGGCGCGAGACCGGTGGAATGGCTGCTTGAAAACGCGCCGGTCGATGGCCGCTGGTGCTTTATCCACGCGACACACATGACGGAAACCGAAACGCGAGGCATGGCAAAAAGCGGTGCTGTTGCCGGTCTCTGCCCGATCACGGAAGCCAATCTCGGCGACGGCATCTTCCCGGCTCCGGCGTTTCTTGCTGAAAACGGCCATTATGGCGTCGGATCCGATTCCAACATTCTGATTTCCGTGCCGGAAGAATTGCGAACGCTCGAATATTCGCAACGCCTCTCGCATCGGGCACGCAATGTCATTGCCGATGCCGGCCATTCCACGGGAGAAAAACTCTTCCGGCAGGCGCTCGAAGGCGGCGGCAGGGCTCTGGCGTCGCGAAACGCTCTGGAAAATGGAAAAAGCGCCGATTTCGTCGCTCTTGATGTTTCCGCCGTTTCTTATCTTCCGATATCCCAGATTCTCGATCAGTGGATATTCGCGGGCGGCGTTTCTGTCGATTCCGTTTGGGTGCGCGGCAAAAAGCGCGTGCAGGCCGGCCGGCATATCCATCGCCGCGAAATATCCGATCGTTTCAACAAGGTCATGGCTGAACTTCTCGATAGCTGATATGGGCTCGGCGGAAACAGGAAAAAGCCAGCGGGGAAAGGCATTGCGGACGTGACGAAAGCATCAGCCGGGCAGACCCTGCACCAGCGTATCCTCGGTGAGATCGAGGGCCGTATCGTTTCGGGAGAATGGCCGCCGGGCCATCGGTTGCCTTTCGAGGTCGACCTCGCCGATCAATATCATTGTTCGCGCATGACCGTGAACAAGGTCATGGGCCAGCTCGCCAAGGCCGGTTTGATCGAACGCCGCAAGAAATCCGGCAGTTTCGTTCGCCAGCCGCAGATCCAGTCCGCCGTTCTTCAAATTCACGATATCGGGGCTGAGGTCGAATCCCTTGGCCTCGACTATGGCTTCAAAATCCTGGAGCACGAAAGGCGCAGCGCGAAAAGCGCGGATCGTGAGCGGCTCGATGTTTCCGTCGGGACACCCTTGCTCGACATTCTCTGCATCCATTTCGCCGGTGCGCGCGAGTTCTGTGTCGAACAGCGCCTCATCAATCTGACGGCCGTGCCGGAAGCGGCTGAAACCGACTTCACCGAAATTGCGCCCGGCCCCTGGCTGCTCGGCCATGTTCCCTGGAGCACTGCCGAACACCGGATCAGCGCCGAAACACCGTCGAAGGAGATCGCGCGCCTGCTCGGCATTTCGGACAGGCAGGCGTGTCTTGTCGTGGAGCGACGCACCTGGAGCAATTCGGGCGCTGTCACCTATGTACGCTTCACCTATCCCGGCAATGCGCATGCGCTGGTCGCCCGCTTCAGCCCGTCTTCCGACTGATATCCGCAAGGCCTTCGCCCCTGTTATTGCGATATGGAGCCCCTATATAGGGGAAGTCCCATCAAGCTTGGCAGTCACCGACGGGAAAAACGGTTAAAAGTCGTTAATCTATACGATAATTTTCAAATTCCCTTTTACAATCAGGTACATATC
>NZ_ASXX01000022.1:0-79439 GCF_001526505.1 Agrobacterium sp. D14 | reverse complement strand
ATGGCAATGTCATGCGTCAACTCTCTGTTTTTACAGTTGAATAAAAAGCGGACCAATAAAAATACTGCATTATGGAGGCAAGTAGACCATGGGACATATTGCGCTGCAACCGTAAAATTATCGACCTGACAGGAAGCCAACCCCCGGCAGCGCGATTGGTTCCACCTTCTTCCATGGCGAACATGGGGCGGCAACTGTGATTCGCTAGCCATAAAGTGCCAGAAATTACAACGCAAATTTGAGATTGCTTATTCGTAGTCCTCACGTATTTCGTAGCAATGGTCTGGTCATTAGTGATTCGGTCTCCTTTTAACCTGGGCGGCGTTGGGGAAATAAAGGGGCGTAAGGCAGTGAATTTTTCTGCCTATACTTCATTGCTGTTCTCCATTGCGGTTCTGTCGGGCTGCAATACTCCCGCGGGCGTTCGGTCCTTCGGGGGACCCCAGATGCTGTCCCCTTCCGAGGCGCTGGTTTTCCCGCCGCCCGGTGGTCCCGAAATCGTGACCGTGATCAACCGCACCTATTCCAACGCCGTGGCGCAGCAGGTCATCTTACGCTCCGAAGCCGCTACGCCCGGGCAGAATTACATCAAGGCCGAGTTTTTCGGCCCACAACAGGCCGGCGATACCGGTGGCGACGCCCTGGGTTTTTCCGGTTTCAGGGCATCTTCCGTCGCGCGGGAAATCCGCGCCGAGTTTCCGGGCGAAAACATCGCCATGTCGGCAAATTACCTGCAGAACGGTTATGGCGCGTTCTCCTATGCCGCCGGCAGCGGCCGTGGGGACGATACCTGCCTTTATGGCTGGCAGGACATACGCTCGCCGGAAAGCATGCGGCAGGATTTCCGCAATCTCGGGCGCATCAAGGTGCGGCTGCGCCTTTGCCAGTCGGGCGCCAGCGTCGAGCGGCTGCTGGCGGTTATGTATAATTACACGATCACCGGCACCTATGCGTCGCCCAGCTGGAACCCTTACGGCACGCCGCAGGCGGTGGATAAAAATCTCGGACGGCCGGGCCATCCGGTCTATCCCATAAAGACGGATGAGGTGCCGATGCGGCCCGGCGGCGAGGTGACCGCCAGCGTGCCGCCCCGGCCCGTTCGTCGCACGGCTGCCGTTGCACCGCCCGCCCAGCCGGAACCGCAGCCGCTTCCACCCGTTGCTGCAGTCAGTATCCCGTCGCCCGCATCGGCTGGGGCACCCCTCCAGCCTGCAAGGCCCACGGTGGCGGGCAGGCGTCCGGATGGTGTGCCGGCGGATAGCGGCCGGCAACCGTCGCAGGTCCCGCAGGTATCCATCCCGTCACCCGCATGTCTGTCCGGTTCGGGGGTGGCGTCAGGATGCAGGTGATCGCCGGAACCAGCGGGAAAGAGCACGCCAAGGCGCAGATCGCAAAAATTCCGGGCCAAAATTCCGGGTGGGGAAGACAACGGAAAGTTTCTGGATGAGCAAGGCCCTCACAATCATTGTCTGGTTACTTGTGTCGCTTTGCGTTCTGGCCATCGTCACGATGCCGGTCAGCCTGCAGACGCACCTGGTCGCCACGGCGATTTCGCTCATTCTGCTGGCGACGATCAAGAGCTTCAATGGGCAGGGGGCCTGGCGTCTGGTAGCGCTCGGTTTCGGCACGGCCATCGTGCTGCGCTATGTCTACTGGCGCACCACCAGCACGTTGCCGCCCGTCAACCAGCTCGAGAACTTCATTCCCGGCTTTCTGCTCTATCTGGCGGAAATGTACAGCGTCGTGATGCTGGCGCTCAGCCTCGTCATCGTGTCGATGCCGCTGCCGTCGCGCAAGACGAGGCCCGGTTCACCCGATTACCGGCCTACGGTCGACGTCTTCGTGCCGAGCTATAACGAGGACGCGGAGCTTCTCGCCAATACGCTCGCAGCGGCCAAGAACATGGATTATCCGGCCGACCGGTTCACCGTCTGGCTGCTGGACGATGGCGGCTCGGTGCAGAAGCGCAACGCCAGTAATATCGTCGAGGCGCAGGCGGCGCAGCGCCGCCACGAGGAGTTGAAGAAGCTCTGCGAGGACCTCGACGTGCGCTATCTGACGCGCGAGCGCAACGTCCACGCCAAGGCCGGAAATCTCAATAACGGGCTTGCCCATTCGACCGGCGAGCTCGTGACCGTGTTCGACGCCGACCACGCGCCCGCCCGCGACTTCCTTCTGGAAACGGTGGGTTATTTCGAAGAGGACCCTCGGCTCTTTCTGGTGCAGACGCCGCATTTCTTCGTCAATCCCGATCCCATCGAGCGCAATCTGCGCACCTTCGAGACGATGCCGAGCGAAAACGAGATGTTCTACGGCATCATCCAGCGCGGTCTCGACAAGTGGAACGGTGCATTCTTCTGCGGCTCGGCCGCCGTGCTGCGGCGTGAGGCGCTGCAGGATACCGAAGGTTTCAGCGGCGTCAGCATCACGGAAGATTGCGAAACGGCGCTGGCGCTGCATTCGCGCGGCTGGAACAGCATCTATGTCGACAAGCCGCTGATCGCCGGGCTGCAGCCGGCCACCTTCGCAAGCTTCATCGGCCAGCGCAGCCGCTGGGCGCAGGGCATGATGCAGATCCTGATCTTCCGCCAGCCCCTTTTCCGGCGCGGTCTCTCGTTTACGCAGCGCCTCTGCTACATGTCGTCGACGCTGTTCTGGCTGTTTCCGTTCCCGCGCACCATCTTCCTGTTCGCACCGCTGTTCTACCTGTTCTTCGACCTGCAGATTTTCGTGGCCTCGGGCGGCGAGTTTTTGGCCTATACGGCGGCCTATATGCTCGTGAACCTGATGATGCAGAACTATCTCTACGGCAGCTTCCGCTGGCCGTGGATTTCGGAACTTTACGAATATGTGCAGACGGTTCACCTCCTGCCCGCCGTCGTTTCGGTGATTTTCAATCCCGGCAAGCCCACCTTCAAGGTGACGGCGAAGGATGAATCCATTGCCGAGGCACGGCTTTCGGAAATCAGCCGGCCGTTCTTCGTCATTTTCGCGCTGCTGCTGGTGGCGATGGCCTTTGCCGCCTGGCGCATCTACAGCGAGCCTTACAAGGCGGATGTCACGCTCGTGGTGGGCGGCTGGAACCTGCTCAATCTCATCTTTGCGGGCTGTGCGCTCGGTGTCGTTTCCGAGCGCGGCGACAAGTCGGCGTCGCGGCGCATCACAGTCAAACGGCGTTGCGAAGTCAAGCTCGAGGGTAGCGACGCCTGGGTGCCGGCTTCCATCGATAACGTCTCGGTGCATGGCCTGCTGATCAATCTCTTCGACAACGCGACAACCATCGAAAAAGGCGCGACGGCCATCGTGAAGGTTAAGCCGCATAGCGAGGGCGTGCCGGAAACCATGCCTGTCAACGTGGTGCGAACGGTGAAGGGCGAGGGTTTCGTCTCGATCGGCTGCACCTTCTCGCCGCAACGCGCCGTCGATCACCGCCTGATTGCGGACCTGATCTTCGCCAATTCGGAACAATGGAGCGAATTCCAGCGGGTGCGCCGCAAGAACCCCGGCCTTATCCGCGGCACGGCCATCTTCCTGGCCATATCGCTTTTCCAGACGCAGCGCGGCCTTTATTATTTGGTCCGAACGCTTCGGCCTGCTCCCAGAGACGCCAAACCTGTCGGAGCGGTAAAATGACCGGCCGTAAACCCATCCGGGATTCTCTGGCAATGTTGATATGGGGAGCCGTCGCCACGGGCGCTATGGCGCAGTCCTCCCCCTTCGACATGTCGCCGGAACGGCCCGCCCAGGCGGCTCCGACACCCGTGCCGCCGTCCACCGTTGCGCCTGCCGCGCCGCGTCAGCAGCCACCTGCCCAGATGCCGGCCCAAATTCCGGCCCAGATGCCGGCCCAGACGCCGTCTCAGCCATCCGCCCCGCCGCCATTTGCGGTTCAGCCTGCGCCGCAGCCGCAACAGCGCCCAGCCGTTCCGTTGCCGCCGGCGGTTGCGGCTCCTCCGCGTCAGGAAGGCGCAAGACCTGTTCCGGCAACGGCCCCGTCGCTCAACGCCGACAGCCGCCGCCGATACATCCTGCCCTATGAAAAGCTTAGCCTTTCCGGGGAGATGGACCGGCGGCAATGGAGCATCTATCTGACGCCGGAGCAGGTGAATGCCGCCGTTTCGCTCAATATCGGTTATCAGAACGCCATCGTGGTCGCGCCGGAAAGCTCGAATTTTCAGGTCAGCCTGAACAATGTCGCGCTGGATCCGGCGCGTATCGAAGCGCCCGACAGCGAGGGCAATGTCTCCTTGAAGATCCCGCCCGGCGTCCTGCAGGTCGGCTCCAATGTCGTGAGACTGGGCGTGCAGCAGCGCCACAGAACCGATTGCACGATCCAGTCCACCTACGATCTGTGGACCGATATAGACCCAGCCAATACCTATATCGGCTTTAATGCGGATGTCGCCGGAAGCTTTGCCAATATCGACGATATTCAGGCAACCGGTCCGGATGGCAAGGCGATGACGTCTATCGAGATTGTCGCACCGGCGCTCGCCAATCCGGCATTTGCGGATTCTCTCCTGCGCCTTTCGCAGGCGCTGGCGCTCAGAACCCAGATGCCGAACCAGACGATCCGTTTCGTGGCCGCTCCTTCCGCGGAGCGCAAGGCGGGCACGCTGACGGTCTTCGTCGGCACCGCCCGCGAGATTGCCGGCATCGCCGGAACGCTGCCACCCGAGGCTTCGGCGGGCGCTTTTGCCGGTTTTGGCGTCGCCGCGCCGGGTGGTCTTTCACCGCTTTTCGTCAGCGGCCCCACCCCGCAGGCGGTTCAGGCGGCAATTGAGACGCTATTTTCGTCGATATCGCGCACACCCGGTGCGCAGAGAACGACTTTTTCGACCCGAAGCTGGCATGCGCCGGATGTGCCGCTCGTCATGTCGGATCGCCGTATCGCGCTTTCCGAACTTGGTTTCGAAAGCACCGAATTTGGCGGCCGGCGTTTCCGCAACGAATTTTACGTCGGCATGCCAGCCGATTTTTATGCGTCCGCCTATGGTGAGGCGTCGCTTCTCCTCGATGCCGCCTATTCGTCGCAGGTATTGCCGGGCAGCCATGTCGATATCTACGTCAATGACCAGATCGCCTCGACCGTACCGATTTCCAACAATGGCGGCGGCATTTTCCGGCATCTGCCGATCAATGTCACGATGCGTCATTTCAAGCCCGGGCCGAACAAGGTTACCATCGAGGCGGTGTTGATGACGGCGCAGGATCAGTCCTGCGCGCCAGGCGCGCCCGCCAGTACGACGCCGCGTTTTGCATTGTTCGACACGTCGGAACTTCATATTCCGGACTATGCGCAGATCGGCCGCAAGCCGGATCTTGCCGCGATGGCGGGGGCCGGACAGCCCTATCGGACCGGCGGAGCGCCTGTTGCCCTGTCGCTCGACCGTTTCGACACCGATACCATGTCCGCGGCAGCCACGCTGATCAGCCGGCTGGCAAGCGTGGCGGGGCATCCCATCGACATCGAGACTGTCGCTTCGCCACTGGTGATCGGCGATCGCGACGCGCTGTTCGTCGGCACGATTTCGCAATTCCCGCAGGCATTGATCGGCCAGTTCAATCTCGTTCCTTCGAGCCAGATATCCTGGAAAATGGGAACCGGCGTTCAGCCGCCCGCGCAGAGCAGCGAGACCCTTTTCAACGACTGGCGCGAGCGGGTGGACGGCGGTGTCTGGGAGGGGCAGGTGTCTTCTCTCGAGGAATGGATGAAGCGGAATTTCGACCTGAGTTCGGATACGCTGCGCTTCCTGCCGGCCGCCGAGCAGCTCTATGCGCCGCCAAGCAATGTCTCCTTCATGCTTGCTCAGGGACTTAGCCCCTCCGGAGAAGGGGTGTGGACGCTTGCCACTGCACCGACGTCCGCGGAACTTCTTGACGGCATGGCGGCGATGACGCGGGAAAACCGCTGGCGCGGCGTCACGGGACGTGTTGCCGCTTACGATGCCGCTACCGAAAAGCTTGAAACGATGGAGGTGGAACGGCCGTATTTTTACGTCACGCGGGCGTTTTCCCTTTCCAACTGGAGGCTGGTCGCCGCCAACTGGCTGTCGTCCAACGTTCTTTCCTATTCGCTGGCGTTCATCGGTTTCGTATCTCTCCTCGGCCTCGCCACTTTCACGATGCTGCGCATGATGGGACGGCATCGATGAAGAACGGGATCTCGAAACTGGCCGGTATTTTCTTCCTGTCCATGTTGACGGTGATTGCAGATATTTCCGTCAGCCGCGCCGCTTCGGTTTCGCCGGAGGCGTGGTCTGCCTATAAAGGCGCGTTTCTCGATCCCGGCGGCCGCGTCATCGATACCGGCAACGGCAATATCAGCCATAGCGAAGGCCAGGGCTACGGCATGTGGCTTGCCGTGCTTGCCGACAATCTGTCCGATTTCGAGCTGATCTGGAGTTTCACGCGCACCGAGCTTTTGGTGCGTGACGACGGGCTTTCAGCCTGGAAATGGGATCCGCGCACCAGACCGCATGTAACCGATATCAACAACGCCACGGATGGCGATATCCTGATCGCCTATGCGCTGGCGCTGGCGGCCGGGCAATGGAACCGGCAGGATTATGCCGAAGCATCCGCGGCCATCGCATCCGCCATTCTCAAGAAGACGGTGGTGCAACGCGGCGGGCGAACGCTGCTTCTGCCGGCGGCCAGCGGTTTCGACGAGGATGACCGGGAGGACGGGCCAGTGGTCAATCCTTCCTATCTGATTTTCGAGGCCTTTCCGGTGCTCGATCTTGTTGCGCCATCGCCGCTTTGGAAAGTGCTTGCCGATGATGGTGTGGCGCAGATCGGCACATTCGCTTTCAGCGATAGAAAACTGCCGGCCGACTGGGTATCAGTAAAGGCGAAGCCGCAGCCGGCATCGGGTTTCCCGCCGGAATTCGGCTATAATGCGGTGCGCATACCGCTTTATCTCGCAAGGGCGAATATGAGCTCTCCGGAGCTGCTCGCCCGGCTGAAAGGCGGCATGACGCTGGAAAGCGGCGCTGCCGGAACCTTCGATCTGAAGAGCGGAGCGGTCAAGGATGTCCTGTCCGATCCCGGTTATCGTATCATTCCGGCGCTCGCGGCCTGTATCGGCGGCGGGCCGGCCGTTTCCGCCGAACTTAAAAACTTCCAGCCAACACTTTATTATCCTTCCACATTGCATCTTCTGGCATTGTCGTTTCTGGCAAGGAATAACGGGGAATGCCGATGAACAAGCCACTGTCGACCTCGGCTCTCATTCTGCTTCTGATAGCGCTCGCCGCCTTTCACTGGCGCGACAGTATTCTCGGGCGGGTGTCGGACGTGCATACCTCGGCGGTCGGCGACAACCGGGCGACACAGCGTGTTTTGCCGACGGCGGCTAATCCGGCGCAGATCAACGCTTTCGTCAAGAACCGTGAAATGGCGCAGGTAACGCAGCCCGCGACACCGCCGGTCACTGTGCCGGCGACCGACCCCTTGCCGGTGACACAGGCTGGCGGACAGGCACCGCAAACACAGACGGCGCAGGCGCCGGCCCCTCGTGCCACCCAGCCTGCATCGGCCGATATGCCCGAGGTCGATCTGAGTGCGTTGCGCTATTTCGCGGCGAGGGGCGATACGCAGCGTCTTCAGGCCGAAATCGCGCGCCTGCGCACGCTTTATCCCAACTGGACGCCACCTGCCGATCCTCTCGCCATTCCCGAAAACGGCGATCCACGGCTTGACGCCATGTGGCAGCTTTATACCGATGGCCGTTATGCCGAAGTGAGGAAGGCGATTGCCGACCGCCAGCAGGCGGAGCCCGGCTGGCAGCCGCCCGACAATCTGACGGGTATGCTTTCCCTTGCCGAAGCGCGCCAGCGGCTCGTCAATGCTTCCGATCTCAAGCAATATGCCACAGTGGTGGATACGGCCGCCAACAATCCCGGCCTGCTGACCTGTGGCGAAGTCGATGTGCTGTGGCGGGTTGCCGATGCCTTCGCCAATACCGACCGGATGGGACGGGCGCGCGACGCCTATCTCTACATCCTCAACAATTGCACGGTCGCCAGCGACAGGCTCGCCACCGTGCAAAAGGCATCGGCGCTTTTGCCGGCGGAAATGATGGACGAACTGCTGACCAGGGAAAAACCCGGCGCGGACGGTCAGCTGGAATTCGAACCGGTCAAGAACGATCTTGCCCGTCAGTTCGTGGCCAGGGCAGGGGAAAAGGAGGGCGTTGCCGTTCCTTCGGCCTATGTGATGCGGCTTCAGCGGCTTGCCCAGACCGACAAGCTTGCAAGCGACGCCCTGCTGCTCGGCTGGTACAATATCCGGCAGAAGAACATGGCGGAGGCGGAGAAGTGGTTCCGCAAGGCGCGGGAAGAGGAAGACAGCGCATCGGCCTCGCAGGGGCTGGCGCTGGCGCTGATCGACCGTAACGAGCCGCGTGAGGCCGAGGACGTTATGCATAAATGGCGCAAGGCATCCGACGATGCGCTTGCGACTTATCTCGCCGCAACGGCCAATCTTCTCGCGCTGGAGCCGCCGGTCGTTCTGCCGCCGGAGGTGCTGCAACGTATCGCCGCCGAAACGGTGGCGCGCAAGGATGCGGCGACGGCGCAGCAATTCGGCTGGTACTCGCTTGCCTTCCGGCAGACGCCGCTTGCTTTGCAATGGTTCAGCACGGCCCTTGGCTGGAAACCCGATGATGAGCCGTCAGCCTACGGCATGGCCGTCAGCTATCACGATCTTCGCAATCTCGCCGGCCTGCGTGGCATCCAGCAGCAATGGGGAGGCCGTTCGCAACGTATAGCCGATGTGGGAACGGCGCGCATGGTGGACCAGTCCGGGCAGGCGGTTGCTCCCATAACCGCGCCGCCGGTTGTCGCACAGGTAACGGCGCCGCCCGTGCAGACCAGTGCACCGCAGGGTGAGACGGCGGTGGTCTATAACCCGCCTGTCGTCCAGCAGCTTGAACCTTCGCGCAAGCAGGCGCGCCGCCCGACGCAGGCGCAAAGGGAAGCCAGCGCCGCATCGCGCCCGCGTTCCTGCGCGGCCTATCCCGATCCGCAACGTCTGCCGCCACAGCAGGCGCTCGATCTCGGCTGGTGCCTGATGGAGACGAACCGGCCGGCGGAGGCTCTCAAAGCTTTCGAATCCGCGATTGAAAGTGGTCACTCCAATGTCAAAAGCGACGCAGCCTACGGCCAGAGCCTAGCCTATCTGCGCATGGGCTTGACGGACCATGCAGCCGTCTCGGCGACGAAATCGCGTATGGATCGCCCACGCGCGACTGAGTTGCAGGTCTCGATCCTTGCCGATCGAGCGGTCTCCGCATTCGGGTCAAAGCGATATGCCGAAACGCTTCTCCTGCTCGACCAGCGGGCGCGGCTGGCGGATGAGCGCACGGACCTGATGGTGCTGCGCGGTTATTCCTACCTCGCCATGCGCCGTTATGGTGAGGCCGCCCAGATTTTCGAAAGCCTGACAGCTATCGGAAACAAGGATGGCATCCGGGGGCTGGCTGCGGTGCGCGCCGCCCGGCCGAGCAATGGTCCCCAGGGCGGCTGACGGGCGGCTTATCGCGGCTGGGTATAGCCGGCCGCTGCTATTCCGCGTCGGTCAGGTTGCGGATGATGCGCATGAAGATGCGCGCGCCGGTGCCGATCAGCGCATCCGGAAAGTCGTAATCCGGATTGTGCAGGTTGGGATAATCCCGGCCTGCGCCGAGAAAGAACATCGCCGATGACGAAACGGCGCGAAAGCGGCCGAAATCCTCGGAAGCCCGCATGGGCAGACCCTCCGAACCGTGGGAGATTTTCTCCTCATCCAGCGCGCGCCGGATATGCCCGACCGCGCCAGGCGCATTTTCGCAATGCAGGAAAATATCGTCATAGGTGATGTCGAGCGTCAGCTTCTGTTCGTCCGCCACCTTTTTAGCCAGCGTTTCCGCAGCATCGCAGAGTTTTTCCATCCGGTCGTCGGTCAGCGTCCGAAGTGTTGCCCAGATTTCAGCATCGGCCGGGGAAATGCCGAAGGCGGCTTCGCCCATCACGGCATGGGTGATCGTCACCATCGAAAAATCGGGCTCCGGCGGGAAACCGGAGCCCAGTTCGGCCAAGGCCGGCATCAGCCGGGATATTGCCCGCATCGGGGAAATGCCATGTTCGGGCGAAGACGCATGCGCCGTCTTGCCGGAAAGGTGGATCTTGACCCCGCGCGACGCGCAGTTGACCGGTCCCTCCACGACGCTGACATGGCCGAAAGGCAGGCCGGGCAGGTTATGGAGCGAAAAGGAATAATCCGGCTTTATCTGCCCAAAGCGCGGGTCGGCGAGGACGGCGGCGGCGCCGGCGCCGGTTTCTTCCGCCGGCTGGTACAGAAGGATGACGCGGCCTGTTGCGGGCCGCTGCCGTGAAAGGCCAAGCGCCAGCGCCGTCAGAATGGTGGAGTGGCCATCATGACCGCAAAGATGGCCCTTGCCGTCGGTGCCGGAGCGGTATTCGGCGTCACTCTTTTCGTGAATGGGCAGGGCATCGAGTTCCGAACGGATCAGGATCGCCGGGCCGCTTTTGCCGCTGTCATAGACCGCAGCCACGCCATGGCCGCCGAGATCGGCGAAAAGCTGGTCGGGCTGCGCCTGCTCGAGGAAAGCGCGGATGCGCCGCGCCGTTTCCTTTTCCTCGCCGGAAATTTCCGGATGACGGTGAAGATCATGGCGAAGCTCAATGAGATCGAGCATGTCCTTGTTGGTCAGAAACATCAAAAATCCTTGCAAGTCGTCCGGCCGGTTTTTCCTGCCGCAACTTACAGGGCGTTGCCTTTAATGCAAAACCTTTGGCGGGTGCCAGCGTTTGCCCGCCGCTTTCGGCTTGATGGCGAGCGTGACGACATCGGCTGGCAGCGTAACCTTGGCTTTTGCCACTTCCAGCCGGGCAAGGGCTGCACGGGCCTTTTCCGCATATTCCAGATGCGCCGCATCGTCCGAATGATAGTGCTGCAGCCTGTCGAGGATTTCCGCGCCTTCCATCGTTCTTTCGGCGGCAATCAGCGCTACGGCGCATTTGTAAAGCGCCTCCCGGTGGAAGGGCGCGCGATTGGTCACCTGGCGGAAGGCCTCGGATGCCTCGTGGTAGTGCTGCTGCGCCAGCCGGGCCTCGCCGATACGCAGCCAGAGGACGACGGGTTCCTGCCCGGCGGCCAGAAGGCTGAGAAAGGCAATTTCGGCCTCCCGGAATTCGCCCCGGTCGAACAACAGATTGGCCAGCCCGAATTGCGCGCCGAGATGGTCCGGTGCCGCAGTCAGCACCTGCGCGAAGGCAATATTGGCGGCCGCCTTCTGGCCGGTCTTATAGAGTTTGAGGGCCTGTTCGTAGACAAACCGGATGCTGCGCGGGTGAAGCGTGCCGCCGAGATTGTCGCCCGAGCGGGTGCGGAACAGCGTGCAGCTCAGCTTCTGCTCCTCCGGCCCGAAGAAATATTTGTAAGGCTCGTTGCCGCGCAGGAAATCATAGGTTTTGAAACCCTGCTCGATTGCCCTGCGAATGCAATGGCCATGCAGCACGAGGCCGGGGGAAGGGGTCTTCCAGTTCTCGTCGCGGCCGGTGATGTAGAACAGGACCGATTTCTTCTGGCGGTCGATGATATTGGCGAGCGCGCCGAGCGGCTGGTCGCCGAACCAGAGCACCGGCACTTCCAGATCGCCGCGGATATAGACATCCATCAGCATCTGCCGTGTCGCGCCGATCAGGAGTTCCGTGCGTTCCTTGCCCTTGTGCGGCGCCCAGCGGATGCGCCAGAAATCGAACAGGATGTCCATATCCCGCTTGATTGTTTCTCTCGTTGCAAAGGTGATGCGATATTCGTCGCCGCCCTCCACTTTTCTCAGGAAACGCCTGAGCTTTTGCCGGGTCTGGCTGCTCATATGGCTTTCGAGATAGCCGTCGAACGTCTCCGGCAGCGCCACCACCGGGCAGATGCAATTGTTGATGTTGTAGGGGTTGGTCGGCATGTTGTCGCGAAACATGACGAGCGGGCCTTGAAGTGCGCGGATCATCGCCTCGCGGCGTTCCGGCGGGCCGGAAAGATAATCGAGCTTCAACTCGGTCCAGTTCTGCTGGCGTATATAGGAACAGAAACCGGCGACTGCGTGATTTTCATAGTCCGGCAGGGTGATGAAACCGGTGTAATCCGCCGCCGCATTGCCGGCCATGACGATGCTGTCGTGGAAGCGTCCGGTTTTTTTGTCCGGTTCGGTGACGATGCGCAGCGGGAAAAACGCCACATAGGGCGAGCCTTCCGCCCGTTCGCGCAGCGCAAGAATGAACCAGCGCCTGCGGCGCGGCATATAGTCTCTCAGCCACCCCCAGGAGAGGAAATGCCGGGCATGGGGATCGGCCATGAACACCGCATCCCAGTTTTGGCGGATCGCCTCGAAGCCGGCGTCCGTGTCGATGATATCGATGCGCATTCGTCCCCCTCCCAATACTGATCACACATTCGGGAGGCTTCATTTTATGGGTAAACAGTCGGCTTCAAATATTCCCTTCGGGTGAAAGCCATGCATCAAATGGGATTAGCCCGTCGCCGATCCGCCATCGCTGCGCCGCGACAAAAAAGACCTTGTCAGCCGGTGGCAGCGCTCTAACATGCGGGGCTGAATGCGCGGCCGGCTCAACGGTCCGCATGGCACAGGAGTTCTCACATGGCTGTTCCTTATATGCTTCTGACCGGCGCAAGCCGCGGAATAGGGCACGCCACCGTCAAGCTGTTTCAGGAAAAGGGTTGGAGAATTCTCACCGTATCGCGGCAACCTTTCTCCGAGGAATGCCGTTGGCCGTCGGCGCGGGAGAGCCATATTCAGGCCGATCTGGAGGACCTGTCCCGCATCGACGATCTGGCGGACGAGGTGCGTTCACGCCTGCCGGAGGGAAAGCTTGCGGCGCTTGTCAACAATGCCGGAATTTCGCCGAAGGGCGAGGGCGGCAGCCGTCTCGGTGTCATGGATACGACGGCGGAAATCTGGACGCGGGTGCTGAACGTCAATCTCGTTTCGACGGCGCTGCTTGCCCGCACGCTTTTGCCGGAACTGGAAGCGGCAAAAGGCTCCATCGTTAACGTCACATCGATTGTCGGCTCACGGGTGCATCCTTTTGCTGGCGTGGCCTATGCCACGTCGAAGGCGGCGCTCGCGGCGCTGACGCGGGAGCTGGCGCATGAGTTCGGCCCGCGCGGCGTGCGCGCCAATGCGATTGCGCCGGGCGAGATCAACACCGCCATCCTCTCCCCCGGAACGGCGGAACTGGTGGAAGCCCAGGTGCCGCTCGGGCGGCTCGGCACCACGGCCGAGGTGGCGCAGACCATCTATTTCCTGTGCTCGGAACAGTCGAGCTACATCAACGGCGCGGAAATTCACATCAATGGCGGCCAGCACGTCTGACACGCCGAGCATCAACCGAAAATGGAGCCTTCACCGATGACCATCCTGCCGAATTCCGTCGAGGCACGCGATATCGCCTATCAGATGCATCCGAACGTCAATCTGCGCAAATTCGAAAAGACCGGCGGTCTGGTGATCGAGAGCGGCGAGGGCATCTATGTCACCGACAGCAGCGGCAAGCGCTATATCGAGGCGATGGCGGGGCTGTGGTCGGTGGCGCTCGGCTTCGGTGAACAGCGGCTGGTGGAAGCGGCGACGAAGCAGATGCAGAAGCTGCCCTATTACCACACCTTTTCCTACAAGACGCACGGCCCGTCTGTCGATCTCGCCGAGCTGCTGATCGAGCTTTCACCGGTGCCGATGTCCAAGGTGCATTTCACCTCCTCTGGCTCCGAGGCCAACGATCTTGTCGCCAAGATGGTCTGGTATCGCTCCAATGCGCTGGGCAGACGAGACAAGAAGAAGATCATCGGCCGCATCAAGGGTTATCATGGCGTGACGATTGCCTCGGCCTCGATCACCGCCTGCC
The DNA here is from genome assembly GCF_001526505.1 of Agrobacterium sp. D14. Classification (NCBI taxonomy): domain Bacteria; kingdom Pseudomonadati; phylum Pseudomonadota; class Alphaproteobacteria; order Hyphomicrobiales; family Rhizobiaceae; genus Agrobacterium; species Agrobacterium sp. D14. The sequence continues at coordinate 65,511 of NZ_ASXX01000022.1, read as the reverse complement.
GCGCAACCATGAAAGCTTCGACCTGCCGCTGGACCGCATGTTGCATACGGCCTGCCCCTCCTATGTGCATTTTGGAAAGGAAGGGGAAAGCGAGACGGATTTCACCGCGCGTATCCTGAAGGAGTTGGAGGATCTGATCCTGCGCGAAGGCCCGGAAACCATCGCCGCTTTCTGGGGCGAGCCGGTAATGGGCGCGGGCGGCGTTCTTTTGCCGCCGGAAGGTTATTGGGCGGGCGTTCAGGCGATCCTGAAGAAATACGATATTCTGCTTGTGGTGGATGAGGTGATCTGCGGTTTCGGTCGCACCGGCAAGATGTTCGCCTGCGAGACCTATGGCATCAAGCCGGATGTGCTTGTCGTCTCCAAGCAGATTTCGTCGTCCTATATGCCGCTTTCGGCGATCATCATGAATGACAATTTCTACCAGCCGATTGCCGATGAATCCGACCGTATCGGCTCCTTCGGCCATGGTTACACCGCCTCCGGCCATCCCGTCGCGACGGCGGTGGGGCTGGAAAACCTGAAGATCATTCAGGAGCGCGATCTGGTCGGCAATGTCGCCCGGCTGGAGGGCAAGTTTCTTAGTCATCTGAAGGCGCTGGCCGATCACCCGCTCATTCATTCCTCGCGCGGTATCGGCCTGATCGGCGCGCTGGAGGTGAAGCCGTGGGAGGGCATGAAGCCGGGCGATACCACGCTCGCCCTTGCCGCGGCCATCGAAGAGGAGGGTGTCATCACCCGGCCTATCGGCGAATCCATCTGCTTTTGCCCGCCGCTCATCATTACGGCCGAACAGCTGGACGAGCTGTTTGCCGGTGTTAAGCGCGGTCTCGACAAGGTTGCGGCTGCCCGAGGCTGACGACTCCAGCGATTGTGCCGGCCGGTTTATCCGGCCGGCCTATCCCCGATAGGCCACAAGCACCGCGCCGCAGGCGATCAGCACCACGCCGAGCCAGTTGGGCAAAGACAGCCTTTCCCCCAGAAACAGCACCGCAAAGACGGCGACAAACACGACGCTCAGCTTGTCGATGGGCGCGACGCGGGCGGCGTCGCCGAGTTTCAGCGCCCGGAAATAACATATCCACGATGCGCCGGTCGCCAGACCGGAGAGCACGAGGAACACCCAGGTTTTACCCGAGATGGTGGAAGGCTGCTGCCAGTTGCCGGTGATGTAAACCATCAGGCCGGCGGCGGCCAGAATGACGACGGTGCGGATGAGAGTGGCGAAATCGGAATTGATATTTTCGACGCCGATCTTCGCAAAGATGGCGGTGAGCGCCGCAAAGGCTGCCGATAGCAGCGCCCAGAATTGCCAGGCCAGAAACAGGTTCTTCATGCCGCCACTCCGCTTATCGCATTTATTCCGCTTCGGCTCTATCGCATCTTCCGGCCGATAAAAACCCCGTTTGATGGGGCGAGCCTGAAGAATGAAAGCCCGGCGCATCCAGTCGATGCGCCGGGCTTCCTGTATGTGCCTGCCCGGAGAAACCGGGACAGGCCGGACCTTGGGAGGTCTTATTATTCGGCGGGCTGCACCGAAGCCGGAAGCTGATCCACATCGGCGATGCCGGTGAACTCTTCCTGGCCGCTCAGCACGCGGGCGAGCTGATCCTGATCCAGTTCGCCTTCCCAGCGGGCGACGACGATGGTGGCAACCGCATTGCCGACGAAGTTGGTGAGGGCGCGGCATTCCGACATGAAACGGTCGATGCCAAGGATCAGCGCCATACCAGCGACCGGAACCGAAGGCACAACAGAGAGGGTTGCCGCGAGCGTGATGAAGCCCGCGCCGGTGATGCCGGCGGCACCCTTGGAGGAGAGCATGGCCACCAGCAGCAGCAGAATCTGTTCGCCGAAGGAGAGGTGGATACCGGTCGCCTGCGCGATGAAGAGGGCCGCCAGCGTCATGTAGATGTTGGTGCCGTCAAGGTTGAAGGAATAGCCCGTGGGGATGACGAGGCCGACGACGGAGCGCTTGCAGCCAGCCTTTTCCATCTTGCTCATCAGGCCGGGAAGGGCGGCTTCGGAAGACGACGTGCCGAGAACCAGAAGCAGTTCTTCCTTGATGTAGCGGATGAGCGCGACGATGGAGAAGCCGTTGTAACGGCATACCGCGCCGAGAACCACGAACACGAACAGGAAGGACGTGACGTAGAAGGTGCCGATCAGCATCGCAAGGTTGGTGACGGACGAGATGCCGTATTTGCCGATGGTGAAGGCCATCGCGCCGAAAGCGCCGATGGGGGCGGCCTTCATCAGGATCGCGACCAGCTTGAAGATCGGATACATCAGGGCGTGCATGAAATCGGTGACCGGCTTGCCCTTTTCGCCGACGATGCCGAGCGCGATACCGAACAGAACCGAGAAGAACAGCACCTGCAGAATGTCACCGCTGGCGAAAGCGCCGACGATGGTGGTCGGAATGATGTTCATCAGGAAGCCGGTGATGGTCTGCTCATGGGCCTTGTCGGCGTAGGTCGCGACAGCCTTGGCATCCAGCGTGGCGGGATCGATGTTCATGCCCGCGCCCGGCTGCACGGTGTTGGCGACGATGAGGCCAACGATGAGCGCGAGCGTGGAGAATACCAGGAAGTAGATCATGGCCTTGCCGGCCACGCGACCCACCTTCTTCATGTCGTTCATGCCGGCGATGCCGGTTGCGACGGTGAGGAAGATGACGGGTGCGATGATCATCTTGACGAGGCGGATGAAGCCGTCGCCGAGCGGCTTCAGCTGTTCGCCGAAAGCCGGATAGAAATGGCCGAGCGCGATACCGGCGATGATGGCCACCAGAACCTGGAAATACAGGTGCTTGTAGAATGGCTGCTTGGCGTGGCCTGCGGCCACGGCTGTCGTATCGATCATGTTTTTTCCTCCTCGGCCTCACCCTGCCTTTATTGGCCTCCCGGGATCGCCGTGACGTTGACGGCTTCGCGCCGATTGCGGAGTCATGTGCAATACGCATGCCAGACTTGCTTATTTGGTGTAACTGGCTGATTTCAAAAGTAGTTTTTATTGGCGCTTCATCAGCCCATATGCATTTGTGTGGAATTCCGGACAAAATCTCTTGCGGTTTGTGTGTAAATCCGCACAATTGTCGCATGACCTATCAGGATCAGGCATCTCATTCCCATGCGAAGCGGCGGGCGCAATGGCTGGCGCTGGCGGGCCTGTGGCTGCTCGTCAGTCTTGGCGTTCTGCTGGTGGCCGATGAGTTCGCCCGCAATCAGGCGCTGCGCATGGCCGGTTCCGAAGCCGCCACGGATGCCGAACTGAAGATCGCGCTCCTGAATGTCGCGCTGGAGCGGCCGCGCGCCATTCCGCTTGTCCTCTCCGGAGATCCCGATCTTGCCGCCGCGCTGGATGGCGGCGGTGCTCCTGCCCTCGACCGGTTGAACCGCAAGCTGGAGGGGCTGATTGAAGGTACGCAATCCTCGGTGATCTATGTGACCGGGCCGACCGGATTGACCATCGCGTCGAGCAACTGGCGGCAGGACGACAGCTTTGTCGGCTCCAACTATGCTTTCCGCGAATATTTCCAGGCGGCGATGAAGACTGGCATGTCCGAGCATTATGCTCTCGGCAATGTCAGCCGTCGGCCGGGTCTTTATATCTCCCGCCGCATCGATGCCGCCGATGGGCGGCCGCTTGGCGTCGTCATTGCCAAGGTCGAGTTCAACCGGCTGGAGACAGACTGGAACATTGGCGGCAAGCCGGTCTATGTGGTCGACAGAAACGGCGTCGTGCTGATGACCAGCGTGTCGGAATGGCGCTTCAAGACCGTTGCGCCGATCGATGAGGCGCGGCGGAAAATCATTTCCGAGAGCCTGCAATTCGGCAATGAGGCGCTTTCAACGCTGCCGTTTCGGGCGGCGCGGCGCGCGAGCGAGGGTGTTCCGCTCATTCATGTCGATGAGCCGGGGAGGGAACGCGGCGACTATCTGCGGCTGGAAGTGCCGGTGCCGACCACTTCATGGACGCTGCATTATCTACAACCGGTCGCGCCGGCGCTGAATGCCTCCATCCGCGAGGGCAGGGTGGTGGCGCTGGCGACGCTGATGCCGCTGATGGCGCTTTCGGCCCTGTGGCTCTGGCGCAGGCACAAGGCGCTCAAGGAAAAGGAAGAAGAGCAACGCGCCCGCGCCGAGCTGGAAATGAAGGTGCAGGAGCGGACCCGCGACCTGACGAAGACCCGCGATCATCTGCAGGCCGAAATCGCCCTGCATGAAAAGACCTCGGGCGAGTTGCGCAATGTGCAGCACGAACTGGTGCAGGCCAACCGCCTTTCCATTCTGGGGCAGGTGGCGGCGGGCGTGGCGCACGAGATCAACCAGCCGGTCGCGACCATCCGCGCCTTTGCCGACAATGCCCGCACCCTGCTCAAACGCGACCGCATGTCCGAGGCCACCGAAAATCTAGAAAACATCGCGGCGCTGACCGAGCGTATCGGCACCATTACCGGCGATCTGAAGATATTGGCCCGCAAGGGCCGTACCGCTGCCGAGCCTGTCAGTGTTCGACTGGTTATCGAAGGTGCGGTCATGCTGTTGCGCAGCCGCTTCTCCGGGCAGATGGATGCGCTGGACATCGTGTTGCCGGATCAGGACCTGAAAGTGCTCGGCAGCCGTATCCGGCTGGAGCAAATCCTCATCAACCTTCTGCAAAACGCGCTGGAAGCCACTGAAGAGACTGGGGCGGCCCGTGTCGAAGTTCGTGTGCGCGAGGAAGGCGACATGGTCGTGCTTTCCGTCAGCGACAATGGCACGGGCATTCCCGAAGCCATCCGCGCCCAGCTTTTTTCGCCCTTCAATACCTCCAAGGAAAGCGGCCTCGGCCTCGGTCTCGTCATCTCCAACGATATTGCTTCGGACTATGGCGGGCGTATCGAGGTAGCGAGCAGCAAGGCGGGCACATGTTTTTCCGTATTTCTGAAGCGAGCATGACATGATGGTGGACGGAACCATATTCCTGGTGGACGACGACTCCCAGCTGCGTAAGGCGATGGTGCAGACGCTGGAACTCGATGGATTGCCGGTCACGTCGTTTTCCCGCGCAGAACAGGCGCTTGCGGCCTTGAACGAGGATTTCGATGGTGTCGTCATCACCGATGTACGTATGCCCGGCATGACGGGGCTCGAATTTTTCGACCATGTCCGCAAGATCGATGCCGATCTTCCGGTCATTCTCATCACCGGCCATGGCGATGTGCCGATGGCGGTCGATGCGCTTCACAATGGCGCCTATGATTTCATCGCCAAGCCCTTTCCCGCCGAACGCATGGTGGAAAGCGCCCGCCGGGCGCTGGAAAAGCGCCGCCTCGTGCTGGAAAACCGGGCGCTTCGTCGGGCGGCGGGGCAGGCGGAAGATGATTTACCACTGATCGGCCAGACACCCGCCATGGAGCGCCTGCGCACCACGCTGCGGCATATTGCCGATACGGATGTGGATGTACTGGTGGCGGGCGAGACCGGCAGCGGCAAGGAAGTGGTGGCGACGGCCCTTCACCGCTGGAGCAAGAAACGCTCAAAGGGCAATTTCGTGGCTTTGAATTGCGGAGCGCTGCCGGAAACGGTGATCGAGAGTGAGCTTTTCGGCCATGAGCCCGGGGCTTTCACCGGCGCGCAGAAAAAGCGCGTCGGTCGCATCGAGCATTCGAGCGGCGGCACCCTGTTTCTGGACGAGATCGAAAGCATGCCGCTTGCGGTGCAGGTGAAGATGCTGCGTGTGCTGGAAATGCGCGAGGTCTCGCCGCTCGGGTCGAATGAGGAGAGGCCGGTCGATATTCGCGTGGTCGCGGCGGCCAAGGTCGATCTTGGCGATCCGTCCGAGCGCGGCACGTTTCGTGAGGATCTCTATTACCGGCTGAATGTGGTGACGCTGTCCATTCCGCCGCTGCGCGAACGCAAGGCGGATATTCCGCTGTTGTTTTCCCACTTCGTCACCAAGGCCGCCAACCGTTTCAACATGGCGGTGCCGCAGATCAGCGCCGGCATTTCCCGCCGCCTCAATGACCACGACTGGCCGGGCAATGTGCGCGAACTCGGCCATTTCGCCGAAAGGGTGGTTTTGGGGCTGGAGACGGAACCAGCGGAGCCGCCGGCATTGCAATCCACAATCCCCGCTTCCGGAACCCTGCCGGAGCGCATGGATGAGATCGAGGCGCGCATCATCCGCGAAACGCTGGAACAATCGAATGGCGACGTGGCGGAAACGATCGCCACCCTCGGCATTGCCCGCAAGACCTTTTACGACAAGCTGCAGCGCCACGGCATCAACCGGGCGGATTATGTGAAAAATGGCGCTGCGTGAAATGGTGCAGGGCGGGACCTATGGCGACCGCCTAGAATCTTGATCGTCATGCTCGGGCCTGTCCCGAGCATCTGCAACCTTCTGATTTTATGAGACGTGAGTGGATCCTCGGCACAGGGCCGAGGATGACGCAGAGTTTGGGGCGGCTCTCACTGAAAAGCCGCAGACTTTTCCATCTGCGGCCTGACAATAACAGCTACAAGTGTGCTCAATGGCTGGCGGATCAACCCGCGACGCAGAAATGGCGCTGGCCGTCATAATCCGTATAGGTGCCGGTGCGGGTGTTGAAGCTCCGGTAACGCTGCGAGCAATAGTCGTACCAGGCGTTGGTCCAGGGCTCGATGGTGCGATAGGTGCGGCGCTGGTTGTAGACCGGGCGGCTGTCGTAAACCGGCTGGGCGCGATAGACGGGTGCGGGGCGGTAAACCGGCTGCGGTGCTGCGCGGTAATAACGGTAATCCGGCTCTTCATCGACATAGCTCGGCTCGTCGACATAGACGCGCTCATCGTAGGCTGGCGCCGGACGCGACATTGCGGAGCCGACGGCGACACCGGCGGCAAGGCCGAGCACGCCACCCAGAATGGCAGCATCGCGACGGTCGCGGCGGTCCCAGTCGCCAGCGGATGCGCTGCTCAAGGGAACAATGGTGGCGGCGGCGACAGCGATTGTCAGAACTGTTTTAGCTGCAAAGGACGACATGGTGTGTTCTTCCATACAGGTGGCAGGGCGCTGCCAGTTGCAAATTCGATGGTTAAGGAAATACAGCCGGGCTGCTGAACGGGCGCTGAATGAATTGTGGCAGACCGGCGGCGGCCCGCAATTCCTGTTTGCGCGCGACGCACTTCGCGCTAGAACTCAAGAACAAACAGGACGCACCGATGAGCCTTTCCCAGATAACCGTCAATTCCGACACCTCGCATGAAGACCGTGCCCAGGCCATTCGCGATACGCTGCGTGACGCCATTGTCGACCGGCGGCTGGCGCCGGGAACCAAACTGTCGGAATCGGAGGTGGGAACGCTGTTCGATGTCAGCCGCACGGTGGTGCGCGCCGCACTTCAGATGCTGGCCTATGAGGGGCTGGTGAAGGCCGAACGCAACCGGGGCGCCTTCGTTTCCAATCCCACGCCGGATGAAGCGCGGCAGGTGTTCGCGTCGCGCCGGCTGATCGAACCCGGCGTCGTGGATGCCGCAATCGAAAAAATCACGCCGGCGGCGGTGAAGCGGCTGCGTGAGCATCTGGTGCAGGAAAGCCGCCACCAGCATGAGCGCGGCCCGAGCGCCAGACGCGCGGAAATCAAGGCATCGGGCGATTTCCACCTGATGCTGGCCTCGCTTGCCGGCAACGCAATTCTGGAAAAATTCATGGACGAGCTGGTCGCCCGCTCGTCGCTGGTCATTGCGCTTTACGGCCGCTCGGGTGTTTCAAGCTGCGGCCACAATGATCACGCCGATCTCCTGGACGCGCTTGAGGCGAAAGATACGGCAAAGGCCCGCGCGCTGATGTTGCAGCATCTCGATCATATCGAGGCCGATCTCGACCTTCGCATGATGGAAGGTCTGGCGCTGAAGGATGCGCTGGCGCTCTGATTGACCGCCATCCCCGTCGCGGGACGGGAATGGCGGGTTGATTGCGTGTCAGGCGGCGTAACGGCTGATCGCCAGATCGTGCGTGTCGATCTCCGGCTTGTTGCCGCTGATGAGATCGGCAAGCACCCGGGCGGAGCCGCAGGACATGGTCCAGCCAAGCGTGCCGTGGCCGGTATTGAGATAAAGATTGCTGTAGCGGGTGGCGCCGATGACAGGCGTGCCATCCGGCGTCATCGGGCGCAAGCCGCACCAGAATTTCGCCTGGGTCTGGTCGCCCGCGCCGCCGAACAGGTCTTCCACCGAATGGGCCAGCGTTTCCTGCCGCGCTGCCGGCAAATCCTTGCTGAAACCGGCGATTTCCGCCATGCCGCCGGCGCGGATTCGTGAGCCGAGGCGGGTAATCGCCACCTTGAACGTCTCGTCCATGACCGTGGAAACGGGCGCGCGCTCCTCTTTCACGATCGGAACCGTGATGGAGTAACCCTTGACCGGGTAAACCGGCAGGGTAAGGCCAAGCTGGCGCACAAACTGCGGCGAATAGCTGCCGAGTGCCGCCACGAAAATATCGGCCTCCACCAGCCCGCGGGTGGTCTCCACAGCCTTGACGCGTCCTGCCTCGACGATGGGGCGCATGATGCCGGTATCGTAAAGGAAGGTGACGCCCGCCTCTTCGGCCATACGGGCAAGTTCGGTGGTGAACATGAAGCAATCGCCGGTTTCATCGCCGGGCAGGCGCAGGCCGCCGACGATCTTCTCCTTCGAAGGAGAAAGACCGGGTTCGATGGCGGCGCAGCCGTCGCGGTCGAGAATCTCGAAAGGCACGCCGCCCGCCGTCAGCACGTCGACATCCTTGCCGATGGCATCGAATTGCTTCTGGGTGCGGAATACCTCCAGCGTGCCCTGCATGCGCTGGTCATATGCGATGCCGGTCTCTTCGCGCAGCGCCATCAGGCAATCGCGGCTATATTCGGCAACGCGCACCATGCGGCTCTTGTTGATGGCGTAACGCGCCGAGGTGCAGTTGCGCAGCATCTGGCTCATCCAGCGCCATGCGGCCGGATCGGCCGTTGGGCGAATAATCAGCGGCGCGTGTTTCATGAACAGCCACTTCATCGCCTTGACCGGAATGCCGGGGGCGGCCCAGGGCGATGAATAGCCGGGGGAAACCTCGCCGGCATTGGCGAAGCTGGTTTCGAGCGCTGCCGCCGGCTGGCGGTCGATCACCGTCACCTTGTGTCCGGCTTTGGCCAGATACCAGGCGGATGTCACGCCGACAACACCGGCTCCGAGGATAGTGACGTTCATGATCGTCTCACTTGTGATTGACTGATGTTGAAGCGATGGCCGAGGTTTCTCCCGGCTGAATATAACTACGGCGATATCGGCGTCCGAGGCCGGTCAGGATTTCATAGGCGATCGTGCCCGCATCCTCGGCAATGTCTTCCAGCGTCTGCTTAGGCCCGATCATCTGCACAAGGCTGCCCTGGGTCAATGTTCCTTCAGGCAGGGCGGATATGTCGAGAATGATGCTGTCCATGGAAACGCGTCCCGCAATCGGCAGGCGCACGCCGTTATACCACGCCGCGCCGCGATTGCTGAGCGAACGCGGCAGGCCGTCAGCGTAACCGGCGGCGATGGTTGCCAGACGCGTGGGCCCGGCCGCTTCGAAGGAGCCGCCGTAACCGACCAGCGAACCGGCGGGGACGGTGCGGGTCTGGATGACGGCGAGATCGAGGCGAACGACCGGCTTCATCGGGTTGGGGCGTGCAACGGACGGCGCGCCACCATAAAGTGCGATGCCGGGGCGCAGCAGGTGGTTGTGGTAATCATTGCCCAGAAAGATGCCGCCGGAATTCGAAAAACAGACGGGCGCTTCAGGAAAGGCAATGGCGGCTTTGCGCATCACCGCAAGCTGCGCGGCATTGGAGACATGGTCCGGTTCGTCGGCGCAGGCGAGGTGGCTCATGACGAAGGCAATGTCGATGCCATCCAGCAATTGCGGATGGGAGGCGAGGATTTCAAGCTCTTCGGGGGAAAGGCCGAGACGACACATGCCGGTATCGATCTGCACGGCGGCGGTGAGCGTCTTGCCAAGCTTTTTGGCGTGGCCCGACCATTGGGCGATCTGTTCCAGCGAATTCAGAACCGGGGTGATGGCCATGGCGGCGCAGGAGGTCTCATTGCCGGGCTGAAGACCGTTAAGGACGAAAATCCGCGCCTCTGCCGAAAGCCGCAGTCGCAACGCCAAGGCTTCATCGATATGGGCAACGAAGAAATTGCGGCAGCCCGCCTCGAACAGGACCTGCGAGACGATATCCGCGCCGAGACCATATGCATCGGCCTTGACGACCGCTGTCGTCTGCGATGCTGGCGCCATGGCCGCAAGGGTCAGATAATTGTCGCGCAATGCGCCGAGATCGATGGTCAAATGGCCGCTTGCACCACCGGCGGCCTGCTGGCGGCTGATCTGCATGTCCATGGTCGTTCACCCTCATTTTTATCCCATGAGGGTATTGCAACGATTGTCGAATTTCTTGGCGATTGTTCGAGGAAAATGCGATAGAATTCATAATGGCGCAATTTTCTTTTGCTGATTGGAATCTTCTATGTCGTCACTCGATGCGACCGACCGCCACATCATCCGCCTGCTTCGGCTCAATGCCCGCATCAGCAATGCGAAACTGGCGGCCGAAGTCGGGCTTTCCGCATCCGCCTGCCTTCGCCGGGTCGATATTCTCGAGCGGGAAGGGATCATCAGGGGGTATACGGCGCTGACGAGCGGCCTTGCCGGCGGCGAAGTGATTTCGGTCATCGTGCAAATCACGCTCGACCGCCAGACGGAGGATTTTCTCAACCGTTTCGAAAATGCGGTGCGGCGATATCCGGAAATCCGCGAATGTTATCTGATGACGGGCGGATCGGATTATTTCCTGCGCTGCGAGGCGGAAAGCGCTGGGGATTTCGAGCGGATTCACAAGGAAATACTGTCGAAGCTGCCGGGGGTTTCGCGTATTCATTCGAGTTTTGCGATCCGGAATGTGTTGGCGACGCCGAAGGCGCGGTAGCATCGGAGTTCGCGGCTACCCCCTCTGTCCTGCCGGACATCTCCCCCTCAAGGGGGGAGATCGGATGGAGCGCCCGCTCGTCCCCCTCGTAGCCATCTTATCAATAAAGTGACGTTGCTGAATGTGGTGGGCAAGCCACTTGTCGATCTCCCCCCTTGAGGGGGAGATGTCCGGCAGGACAGAGGGGGGTAAACCCCAAACTCCGCCCTCTCATCGCTAACCCCACCACCGATAAAAATGATGTACCGGCCCCCGCCCGTGCCCGACAGCAAGGCCCCGCCCGGCATCGAGCGCCCCATTCAGATAGTCCTTCGCAAGCCCAACCGCCTCCTGCAACTCACAACCCTTTGCAAGATGAGCCGTAATCGCTGCCGCCAATGTGCAGCCGGTGCCGTGGTCGTTCTTCGTCTCCACCCGCGGCGCGGAAAGCGTCTGCATGGCGCCATCCGCAAACAGATAATCCGTGCTCTCCGGCCCGTCGCCGTGGCCGCCCTTGATGAGCACGGCTTTTGCGCCCGCCTTCAGGATCGCCTCGGCTTGCCGGACGATCTCTGTCTCCGTCTTCGCCATCGAAGACCCGGTCAGCAGCGCCGCTTCCGGCAGGTTCGGCGTGACGATGGTGGCGAGCGGCAGCAAGTCGCGCCGCAATGTCTCGATGGCGTCTTCATGCAGCAGCCTGTCACCGGAGGTCGCTACCATGACCGGGTCGAGCACCACCGGCTGCGATTGCCGCCGAAGCCGTTCCGCGATGGCGGCGATGGTTTCGATCCGCGAGACCATGCCGATCTTCACCGCATTGACGGCGAGATCGGAGAATACCGCATCCATCTGCGCGATAATGGTGGCGACCGAAATATCCTCAACCGCCGTTACGCCTTTGGTGTTCTGGGCGGTGATGGCGGTGATGACGCTTGCGGCGTAGGCGCCGAGCGCGGAGAAGGTCTTGATATCCGCCTGAATACCCGCGCCGCCGCCGCTGTCGGAGCCGGCAATGGTCAATGCAATGGCTGTCATGGCTGTCTCGCTTTCAGTGCCGCGTCAATCTTGGAGCGGAAGTCCTTGGTTGCGCTGGCAATATCTCCCGCGCGGAAAATGGCGGAAATGACCGCCACACCATCCGCGCCGGCGGCAATGACGGGTGGCACGCGGGCAAGATCGATGCCGGCGATAGCGCCGACCGGCATATCCGGTTTCCACTCCTTCAGCAGGGCGCGCAGCGTGGCAAAACCGTCGATACCCACCGGCTTGTCCGGATTGACCTTGGAAACGGTTTCGAACACGCCGCCAATGCAGGCGTAGTCGACGGGCATGGAGGCCGCCCGTTCGGCATCGGACCGGTTCTTGACGGTGAGGCCGATGATCGCCTTTTCGCCGAGAATGCGCCTTGCGGTTTTGGCGTCCATGTCGTCGGCGCCGAGATGCACCCCGTCCGCGCCCGAGGCGAGGGCCACATCCACCCGGTCGTTGATGACCAGCGGCACGCCGGTGCCGGCGATGGCCTCGTGAATGGCGCGGGCGTTTTCGATCATCTCGCGCGTCGAGCCGTGCTTGTCGCGATATTGCAGAATGGTCGCGCCGTTCAGCGCGGCGGCGAGCGCAAGCTCCGGCAGCGGCGCGACATCGTCAAGGCTCGCATCGACCAGCGCGTTGAGGCGGTAATCAACCTTGTTCATGCTCTATCCTCGCGTGATTTGTGATGTCCTCACCGGAAATTTTGGAAAGCACATCTAGAAACGCCGGTTCGAAGCTGCCGGGGCCTCTGGCGTGCTTGGCCGCAAGTTCGGCGGACACGCCGGTGACGGCAAGGGCGGAGGCCGCCGCCGTCAGTGCGTCTTTTTCGACAGCCATGAAGGCGGCGATGACGCCGCCCGAAAGGCAACCCGTTCCCGTCACCTTCGCCATCCACGGATGGCCGTTGACGATCCTGACGCTGCGGGTGGCATCGCGCAGATGATCGACCGGCCCGGTCTCGATCCTCACCACGCCAGGCACATCGCCGATCAGGCTCATTTCGGCGTGATTGCCACGCACGATCGTCGGGGAAAGTGCGATGAGTTCGCGCGCGAATTCCAGACGCGACGGCGAATAGTCGCAATGCACGGGGTCGACGATCCACGGCTTGCCGGATGCATTGGCGATTTCGATCGCTAGCCGGATGACCTTGCGCCGCTCGGCATCCAGCGTGCCGAGATTGACGGTCAGCGCATCCGCCTTGGTGACGAAGCTCTCGATTTCCTCCAGCGAGGTGGTCATGGAAGGAATACCGCCAACGACGGTGATGCCGTCTGCGGTGAATTTCTGCACCACGGTGTTCATCAGGCAATGCACGCGCGGGCGCGTCTTGCGCACCCGCTCCAGAATCTCGGCGGCGATTGCCGCTGTCGGAAAAGTCGTGGTCATGGCTGTTGCAGCTCCACGGCGATGTCGTCCGCCGCCGGCGCCTGCTTGATCAGCTGCATCTCCTGCATGAAAGCGCCAAAACGGGCATAGCGGGTGCGATCAAGTGCGGCCGGGCGCTTGGCGAAGCGCGGCAGCGTGTCGAAGAAGGCCTGCTTGTTCAGCGCGTCGTCAAGGTTCGGATAGGCCTTGATGAAAAGCTGCCAGGATTCCTGAGGATGGTTGGTAATGAAGATCGCGGCTTGCTCCACGGCGGAGAGGAAACGCGGCAGGCGGCTGTCTTTTGCGAGATCGCGGTGCGTGACGAAGATCAGCTCGTCATAGGCCGGCACGCCGTGTTCCTCCGGGAAGAAGGAGCGGCCTTCATGTCCCTCGAGCTTCATCTGCGTCAGCTCGAAATTGCGGAAGCCGCCAAGCGTGGCATCCACCTTGCCGGCGATCAGCGACGGCGAGAGCGAGAAGTTGACGTTGATGAGTTCGACATCGTCCTTTGTCAGGCCGTCCTTTTCCAGCATGCGTTTCAGCATCGCATCCTCGAAGCCGGAAACGGAAAAGCCGACCTTCTTGCCCTTCAGGTCTTTCAGGCTCTTGATCGGCCCATCGGCCAGAACGGTGACGGTGTTGAGGGGCGTCTCGACCAGCGTGCCGAAACGCACGAGCGGCAGGCCGGCATCGTGATCGAGGTAGAGGTTCGGTTGGTAATGCACACCGATATCGGCCTGTTTGGCCGAGACGAGACGCGGCACGGCGGAGGGGTCTGCGGGCGGAACCAGTTCCACTTCCAGCCCCACATCGGCAAAGAGGCCGCGTTCCTTGGCGATCACCATCGGCGCATGATCGGGGTTCACGAACCATTCGAGCAACACGGTCAGCTTGTCTGCCGCATGCGATTGCATGGGTGAAAGCACGCTTGCTGCCGCAACGACGAGGGAAAGAAGAGTTCGTTTCATGGTGCCGAAAGTCTCCGTAAAGATCTGAAAGGAATGGTGTGTTCTGTTTCCTTGGCCCAGGGGGCCAGATTGGCGGTCGAAAAGTCGACGATGAGCCGCAGCAGCACCGCCATGATGGCGAGAATGGCCATGGCCGCGAACATGGTGTCGGTTTGCATGCGGGCATTGGACTGGATCATCACAAACCCAAGCCCGGCCGATGCGCCCACCCATTCGCCGATGACAGCGCCGAGCGGGGCAAGCGGCGCCGCCACCCTCAAGCCCGAAATCAGCGATGGCAACGCCAGCGGCACACGCAACCGGGTGAGGATCTGCCAGTGGCTCGCCTCAGTCAGCGAGGCGGCGTCGAGGATGGCGCGATCGGTGCGGTTGAGGCCATCCGTGAAAGCGGAGGCAACGGGGAAGAAGATGATGATCGCCGTCATGACCACTTTCGAAGCCATGCCGAAACCGAACCAGAGGACGAGGATGGGGGCGAGCACGAAAACCGGAAAGGTCTGCAACACCAGAACCATGGGCCAGACGAGGCGGCCAAGGCGCGGGATGGCGGCAATCGTGAACGCGACGAGAATGCCGGCGGCGATGCCTGCCACAAGCCCGAGCGCCATTTCACCGAGCGTTACCAGTGCCTGCCCGAACAGGAAGCCGGGCTGGCGCCAGAAAGCGCCAGCGACATCGGCGGGCGATGGCAGGATATAGCGGGGTGGGGAAAACAGCCACGTTCCCGCCTGCCAGAAAACCAGCAGAAGACCGACACCGTTCAGCGCATGGGTGGCACGCATGAGCCGGACCTCAGACGCGGGCGCACCGTGTGCGAAGGGCGGAAGGTTTCAGCATCATCATTCGTCTCCAGATATGACAATCCCGGAGATCAGGCAAAGCGGAGAAGAGAAAGGGCAGCGCCTCTTGGCGCGACAGTTCCGTTCCTACGCCGGCATGACCCGGATCAGGTTCAAGGGTCCGGCTCATCGCCATCTCAGCACCGTTCGGTGCTCCCCTCGGAAGAGTTTGTTTTGTAGGTCAAGTTTCATAAATGTCAACGTCCCGCCGGCGATCCGTCGTCAGGCGTGATCGTGAATGCCTGCACGGGCTCGCGCCGGTGCGCATCTCCCATTGGCGTATTAGTTATTGAGGAAATTAGATTTATCGAAAATTAGTTATCTCTTGAAACTGCCTTTCAATATTGTTCGGCTAACTTTCGCTCCGGGGAAAAGTTCCGGGGGCGAATTTGAAGAACATCTGGCAGGATAAATCGGGAAATTTCGGCATTCTCAGCGCCCTGTTGATGGTGCCGCTGATCGGGGCGGCCGGCGTGGCACTCGATGTGACGCATGGCATGGCCGTCAAATCGGACCTGCAGATGGCGGCGGATGCTGCGGCGCTTGCTGTGGTTGCCGATACGTCGTCGAGCGTTCAGAAGGCAAAGGAAATGTCGGGCGACGGTGTCATTTCGCTTGGCACTGATGAAGCCTCCGCATTCTTTGAAAGCAATGAGCGGGCCAATCCCGATTATAAGCTCCTGTCTCTTGATGTGTCGGTGATCAAGCAGGGTAACGCGATCGAATCCTCGGTCAGCTTCAAGGCATCCGTTGGCACGACGCTTTCACGGATACTCGGAGAGGATCTCATCACCGTTTCGGGCAAGGCGACCGCCAAATACGAGACGGAAACATTCAGCGACTTCTATGTCCTGCTTGATAACACCCCCTCGATGGGTGTCGGCGCGACGCCGACCGACGTTGCGACCATGGTTGCCAATACCAGCGACAAATGTGCTTTCGCCTGTCACATCGTGAAAAACGGGGTGGTGGATACAAACAGCTATTACTACAAAGCCAAAAGCCTCGGGGTCACGACGCGCATCAATGTGGTGGCGCAGGCTACGGCAAGCCTGATGGATACGGCGAAGTCCACGCGGAAAAGCAGCAATCAATATCGCATGGCTGTCTATACCTTCGGAGAGAAGGCGGAAGATACGAAGCTGCTCGAAGTCGTTCCCTTGACCTCGGATCTGGCGACCGCGAAGAAGAAAGCCGCTGAAGTCGACCTGATGTCGATCCCCAAGCAGGGGTTCAACAACGACCAGCAGACCGATTTTGACCGGGCACTGACCCAGATTGGCGACAGGATCGGCAGTTCGGGCACCGGTGCAAGTTCAGCCAGCCCCGAAAAGATCGTCTTCTTCGTTTCGGACGGCGTCGGCGATAGCTACAAGCCATCCGCTTGCACCAAAAAAACCACCAGCGGCCGCTGTCAGGAGCCGATCGATATCAAATATTGCACGAAGCTGAAGGAAAAGGGTTTTCGCATCGCCGTGCTTTATACCACCTATCTGCCGCTGCCGACCAATGACTGGTACAATACGTGGATCGCGCCCTTTCAGCCGGAAATCGGCGCACGCATGCAGCAATGCGCTTCGCCGGGCCTGTTCTTCGAAGTCAGCCCATCGCAGGGTATCAGCGATGCGATGACCGCCCTTTTCAAAAAGGCCATCACATCACCCCGCCTGACGGGGTGATGGCAGGGACGAACCCACTAGTTCAGCCGATGGTGCGAAGCTGTTCAAACAGCGGACGATGGCTGCTATCGGCACGATAGAACACGGCCGGCTCGCCGAGCGGCGCTTCGACGGTGACGTCCTGTCCGCCGGGATAATGCGTGCCGCTCCACAGGTGCACCCATTCACCGTCGCCCGGAAGATAGAGCGAGCGTTGCGTTTCGCCCGCTTTCCAGACCGGTGCGACAAGCATGTCCGCCCCGTAGAGATAGCAGTCCTGAATGGTATAGGTCTGCCGGTCATGCTCGTAATGCAGGAAGAGCGGACGCTGCACCGGCAGGCCCGTCCTGGCCGCTTCCGCCGAGAGCGATTTCAGATAGGGGGCCAGCGCGACATAGATGGATGTCATGCGGGCGAAATGGGCAAGAACCGCCTCATCCTGATCGATCTGGAGATTGTCGCGCGGCCGGTTGCCCTCATGGGTACGCATGACCGGTGTGAAGGCGGCCATCTCCGTCCAGCGCATGATGAGTTCCGCGGTTCTAACATTGCCGAACAGGCTGGTGTAACCGCCAATATCGGAATGGTGATAGGCATTGCCCATGAGGCCGGAGGAGAGCGCCCCGCAGATGACGGTGACCAGACCGTCGTGACGGGAGAAGTCGACCGACTGGTCGCCGCCCCAGATGAGCGGGCAATGGGCCTGTACACCGGTGAAGCCGGCCCGCATGAAGAACAGCGCTTCGCCGGTCTTGCCGCGACTTTCGACGGCCTTGGCGTTGACCTCGGCCCAGAGCGTTGGCCAGGCATTGTGCACCAGCTTGGCGTCGACGCCATTGGAAAGCGTGATGTCGATCGGCAGATATTCGCCGAAATCGGCCATCCAGCCGGAAAGGCCGAAATCGAGCATGTTCCTGCCGATGATCTCTTCGGCAAACCAGTCGGCGGCGGCCGGATTGGTGAAATCGACCACGCCGCAATCGAACTCGCCGAAATCCACCAGCGCCGTCTTGCCCTCGGCGTCGGTGGCGAAATAACCGGCTTCTTCGGCAACCGGAAAGAGCGGGCCATCGACGCAGAGATAGGGATTCACATAACCCAGGAAACGGATGCCCTGATCGGCAAGCTCGGCGATCTTCTGGCGCAGATGCGGATAACGCGTATCATTCGCCTGCCAGTCCCAGAACAGGCGCGCGCCGAAGGATGTCTGGCGAAGACCCACCCAGTCTTCGCACCAGAGGCCGGACACCTTCGTTCCGGCCGCACGGATTTTCTCCAGCCGCGCAAAGGAGTTGACGCCGTCCTTTAACCCGATGATCGCGCCGCCATAGATCCATTCCGGCAGTTCCGGCTGGCGTCCGAACCGCAGCGACAGGGCGGAAACGATATCGGTGAAATGATCGCCGGCGAAGAATTCGATCTTTTCGGGGATGGCCCAGATTTCGATCTCGTGGAAATCGCCGTTGCGGAAATCGAAGACCGAATAGGCGCTTGTCTCCACATGGAGGGCATATCTGCGCGACGACAGGTAAGTCGGCTGCGGGTAGTTGGTGTTGTAATAATCGCCGCCCGCCTTGCCGCTGACATCCGATTTGAAGGTGATTTCGGTGGTTTTGTCGCGACCGACCCCCGGTTCGGAGGTCCAGAGCGGAAAGCGGCGGCCGCGCATGTCGAAATAGGACATCTGCTCGCCGCCGCCCCAGACATGCTCATCCGTTTCCGCGACAACGCGCAGCCAGAGGCGGTTGATGGTGTCATCCAGCGCCGTTAGCCGCATCGCGTTGCCGTCGAGCGTCAGACGAAGGCGCGGTGCCTGTCCCGGTGCGGATGAGAGCGTGACGCCGTTGCCGCTGACCTCGGCGTGGCGCAAGGCGGTTCGTTCGATAAGGTAGTCCTCGATATCGAAATTGCCGCGATACATATCCATCCTCTCCTTACCGAAACCGGCGAAGAAGGCCGGGTTTTCAAAGGAATGGGAAAGTATGGTGCGGTTGCCGATGGTGAGCGCGAAGCCGTCTTTGGTCGTTTCGAAATGCATGACTTTACCTTTTAGCCCTTGAGACCACCGGCGGTGAGACCCGAGACGACCCGTTCCTGAAAGATGACGATCAGGATGGCGACCGGCACGATACCTACCACCAGCGCTGCCGAAATGACCGGCCAGGGGAAGGCGAATTCACCCTGATAAAGCTGGATGCCAACGGGAAGCGTGCGCAGTGCCGGATTGGAATTGAAGGACAGCGCCAGCAGGAACTCATCCCAGGCATTCACGAAGGCAAGGATGCCGGCGGTGAAAACGCCCGGCGCGCAGAGCGGCACGACGACCTTGAACAGCGCGCCGATGCGGGTGCAGCCGTCGATCATGGCGGCATTTTCGAGATCGCGCGGAATGCTTTCGAAGAAGGAGACCAGCATCAGCGTGCAGACCGGCAGCGAAAGCACAGTGTAGGGCAGGATCAGCGCCGTCCAGCTGTTGAGCAGGTTGAGCGCCCGCATGATTTCGAACAGCGGCACCAGCAGCGTCACCAGCGGGAAGGTGGAGACGGCGATGATGAGCGAGAGGATCAGCGCGCGATATTTGAGGTTCAGCCGCGCCAGCGCATAGGCTGCCAGCACCGAAATCAGGATGGTGAGCGCGGTGGAAAGCAGCGCCACCATGAAGCTGTTGAACAGGAAGAGATGCAGCGGCTGGTCGGAAAAGGCCTGCATGTAATTGGCCAGCGTCGGCGCATGCGGAAACCAGGTGATCGGCTTGACCGTCAGTTCCGCTTCGGTCTTCAGCGAGGTGAAGAGAATCCAGATCGCCGGAAACAGGCCGTTGACCAGAAGAATGGAGGCCGCGATGAAGCGTAGCGGCTTGCCGGAAAAGAAGGAGGACAGACCGGAATTCGCAACGGTACTCATGGGATCAGTCCTTCGTCCTGATGATGCGGAGATAAACGGCGGTGACGCACATGGAGAGCGCAAACATCATGACCGCCAGGGCCGAACCGTAACCCAGATCGAGGAAGGAAACGGTGTTCTGGTGAATGTACATGGCAAGCGTCGTGGTGGATGTGCCGGGGCCGCCGCCGGTCATCATGTAAGGAATATCAAAGGTCTGCAGCGCCGTGATCGTGCGGAAGATGAGCGCGACGACAATCGAGGGCTTCAAAAGCGGCAGGGTGATTTCGAAAAATTGCCGGATTTTACCGGCGCCATCCACATCAGCCGCCTCGTAGAGCGAACGCGGAATGGTCTGCAGGCCGGCGAGGATCATCAGCGCCATGAAGGAGGATGTCTTCCAGATGATTGTCAGGCAGATGGCCGCAAAAGCCCAGTTCGGTGAATTGAACCAGATGATGCCTTCAAAGCCGAAACGGTTCAGCACATCGTTGACGACGCCATATTCGTAATGGAAGAACCATGCGAAGATGAGACCGGCGAAAGACAACGGCAGCGCCCATGGGATCAGCAGCGAAAGCCGCATCGGCCACTGCATGGAAAAAGGCAGGTTGGCGAGCAGTGCGAGGCCAAGGCCCATGATGAGCGCGCCGGGCACGGTGATCAGCGTTATCAGAACCGTATTCCAGGTCGTTTCCCAGAAGATCGGGTCGTCGAACATCGCCGTGTAGTTTTCAAAGCCGATGAATTCCGCCGGCAGGCCGGATGTCAGCGAAAGGCTGAAAAAGGAGGTGTAGACGAGCCGCGCCACCGGATAGACGATGATGAGCGACAGCAGGATCGCCGCCGGTGCCAAGAGAAGCACCGCCAGCGGCCGGTCGCCGAGATCGAGCCACCGCGTCCAGCGCGGCTGCGGTTTCTCGTCCACCCGAACCATGGTTCTTTCCGGCATTGTCACGTCTGCCACTCCCGCAACTGGATTCACGTCGTCGTCTCCCGATCGGACCGGTTCTTATCCGGCCCGTTTATCGCGCCCTTCAGGCGGCTTTATTCCTGTCAGTCGAAGCGGCCGGAAAGGGCATGGCAGGCATGTCGCTTTCCGGCCCAAAGCTTAGCGCAGAACGCGCCGCAGACGGCTTTCCATCTGCTTTGCGCCATCCTCCGGCGTCATCACGCCGGCAAGCACACCGTTGACGGTGGTGCGGATCGTCTCGCTGACCTCGTTGTAACGCGGCGTCACGGGGCGGGCCTTGGCGGTTTCAACCACGGGCAGGGCGTCAGCGAACCAAGGGATCGTCTTGGTCACATCCGAATCCTTGTAGAGAGCGGCATAGGTGGGCAGCAGCGCGGCGTTGATGGCCA
This sequence comes from Agrobacterium sp. D14, assembly GCF_001526505.1. Taxonomy (NCBI): domain Bacteria; kingdom Pseudomonadati; phylum Pseudomonadota; class Alphaproteobacteria; order Hyphomicrobiales; family Rhizobiaceae; genus Agrobacterium; species Agrobacterium sp. D14. The sequence goes on along the minus strand of NZ_ASXX01000022.1, from coordinate 44,458 downwards.
TGAACTTCGACACATCCTGACCGGAGAGATATTCCACCAGCTTCTTGGCTTCCTCCTGCTGCTTGGAATAGGCGGAAACGCCGAATTCCCAGCCGCCGAGGCAGGTCGTCTGCTCGCCGCCCTTGACGGCCGGCAGGCGGGCGACACCGACCTTGTCGTTCACCTGCGATTCCTTGCCCTGGAAATGGGTCCAGGCGTAGGACCAGTTGACGGCGAAGAGAACCTTGCCGGCCTGGAATTCCTTGCGGGTGTCGTCGGTCGCGACTTCCGAAATATTCTTCTTGGAAATGCCTTCATCGACGAAGCTCTTCCAGAGCTTCAGCGAATCCACGGCCGCCTGATTATCGAAGTTCAGCTTGCCGTTTTCGACCAGCGACTTGCCTTCGCTCCAATAGGGCAGCAGGAAGGTGCAGACCGCACCCTCGATCGCCTTGCCCTGGAAGGACAGGCCCTGAAGCTCGGGGTTCTTTTCACCCTCCATCACCTTCTTGGATGCTTCCTTCAGCTCGTCCCAGGTGGTTGGCGGCTGAATGCCGTATTTGTCCAGCAGGTCCTTGCGGTAATAAAGGAACATGGAGTCGGCGAAGGCGGGCAGCGCCACGATCTTGCCGTCCACGGTGTTGGCTTCGGCATAGGTCGGCAGATAGGCGGACATGTCCTTGCCGGAGAAATCGCTGGTCCAGCCGGCGGTGGCGAATTGCGCCGGGCGGATGACGTCGAGCATCAGCACGTCGAGGCTGGAATCCTTCGCCGACATGACGGTGTTGAGATATTGCGCCTGCATTTCCGAGGTGTTGCCGCCGGTCTCGATGACCACCTTCACGCCGGGCGTTTTGGCCTCATATTGATCCAGCGCCTTGCGCCAGACATCCGGCTGATGCTGGCTGGAAACGAAGATTTTCAGTTCGGCGTCGGCAAAGGCCTGTCCCGAAAAGGCGAGCACGGTTGCGCAGAGCGCGGCACCCATGAGGGCTTTGCCCTTGATGGTTTTAAATGTCATGTGTTCCTCCCATTATTAAACCTGTTGGCCGCAGCGTCTCTTCGCCCGGCAATCAGTGAATCGAGCGTTCCGTCGCGGCATCGAAAAGATGGACCTTGGACGGATCGACGCCGATCTTCAGTTCCTCATTTGGCGCAGGTCGCAGATGCGGCGGCATGCGTGCGGTCAGCGCCGCATCGCCAAGGCTGAAATGGACGAGCGTGTCCGAGCCCAGCGGTTCCACTACCTGCACCTTGACCGCAAGCTGCGTGTCGAAGCCCTCTACGGGGCCGAAATGTTCCGGACGAATGCCGACGATGACTTCGCGCCCGTCGAGACCCGTTTCGCGGGATGGCCGGATGGCTGCCATCGGCAGGGAATTGCCGTCGGAAAATATCAGCCGGTCGCCGCTCACCTTTGCGCGGGCGAAATTCATCGCCGGAGCGCCGACGAAACCGCCCACGAAGACGCTTTCCGGACGGTTATAGACCTCGTCCGGCGTGCCGACCTGCTCGATATCGCCGCCGCGCAGGATGACGATACGGTCGGCCAGCGTCATGGCCTCCACCTGGTCATGGGTGACATAGATGATGGTCGTGCCGAGCTGCTGGTGCAGCCGCTTGATTTCCGTGCGCACCTGTCCGCGCAGCTTGGCGTCGAGGTTGGAAAGCGGCTCATCGAACAGAAACACCTGCGGGCGGCGCACGATGGCGCGGCCCATGGCCACGCGCTGGCGCTGGCCGCCGGAAAGCTGGCCGGGCCGACGGTCGAGCAGGTGCTCGATGCCCAGCATCTTCGCCGCCTCGTCGATGCTGGCATTGGCCTGCGAGGCGTTGACCCCGCGCACCTTCAGGCTGAAACCCATGTTTTCGCGCACCGTCTTGTGCGGATAAAGCGCATAGTCCTGAAACACCATGGCGATGTCGCGCTCGCGCGGCGGCAGCCGGTTGACGACGCGGTCGCCGATCTTCACTTCGCCGCCGGTAATGCTTTCAAGCCCGGCGACCATGCGAAGCGTCGTCGATTTGCCGCAGCCGGAAGGGCCGACGAACACGACGAATTCGCCATCGTTGATTTCAAGGTCTATGCCCTTGACGATGCGCAGCGCACCGTAACTCTTGTCCAGCTTGCGCAGGCTGACCGAAGCCATATTTCCCTCCTCACGACCGGCGCGTCCAGAATTCGGATGGACGCCATTGCCGGTATCAACGTTCAAGTTCCACGCATCGCATCATCGAAAATCGATCCCGATTGTCTGGCGATATCGTGTGATGGCGAAACGCCTGTCTCCCTGAGGACGTGATATTACCTTTCAAAAAAAGGAAATCAATAGTGTATCAATTTTATTTCTGACAGAAATCAAAAACTATTAAGTCATTGATTTAAAGAAATATAGTCGCAAAACAGCCTGCAGGACAGGCCGCTGCTTGCTTGCCTCCCGTCAAATTTCTCCATTCATCTGCATCACGCGAATTTTGCGCAGTCTCAACGTATGCGAGAAACGTATCGCGCAACGCTATGGTCGAACCACGTCCATGAAACTTCGGCCACCGCACCATCCTGCGCCTGGCTAAGACGCAACACCCGCGGCACCAACGCGCCTGATTTCTGACCGAAGACCTCGGGCGTCCATTCGGGTACTTCACCGAGATCGATGCGATCCTCCGCCTTCGATATCCAGAGGTTGAGGCGGGTGCGATAATAGAGATAAAGGGATTCCGACATGTTCTCGATGGCGATGGTGTCGACGTAAGAACCGTCCAGCCAGATTTCTTCGATGGCCGCTGGTTTGCCGGCAATGCGCCGCAGGCGGCGAATCCTGTGCCCTTCGGCCGATGTGCCGAAAGCGGGCAGGTCGGCGGGCTTGGCAAGACGCGCCACATCCAGAACTTCCGCCGTCGGCAGGCCGCCGCCCTCGATCAGTTCAAGCCGGAAGAAGGCGTAGACGCTTTGCGGATCGCTGACGGCGCGGATGTAGTTGCCCGAGCCCTGCACGCGCTCCAGCAGGCCGCGCTCCTGCAATTCGGCGAGCGACTTGCGAAGCGTGCCAACGGCGATGCCGAGATCGGCCGCCATATCGCGCTCCGGCGCGAGCTTCTCGCCATCGATCAGCCGGCCCGCCGCCACTTCGCGCACCAGCATTTCCGCGATCTGCATATACATTGGCAGGCTGCCGCCAGTGTGTTTCATATGCCGTTTCCTCCCCCGAAACAAAAATTGATACATCATTGATTTACATATTTCTTGATGTTATGCAAGAAAAACGAGAGCGGCCCTGAGGAGGAATTGCATGACCGTCGTACCCGTTACATCCGCTGATCTCGATGCTGCCGAGGTCTCCTGGTTTTCCGCTTTGTGTTCCGATGACTACGCCTATCTTGGTGTGCCGGATGGCAGCCTGCGCTCCAGTTTCGAACATTGTTCCGATATCGTCAAAAAGGCCGAAGAACTCGGCTTTCGCAACATCCTCTGCCCTTCGTCCTATCAGGTCGGGCAGGATACGCTGAGCTTCGTCGCCGGCTGCGCGCCGATCAGCGACCGCATCAATTTTCTTGCTGCTATCCGCTGCGGCGAAATGCAGCCGATCATGCTGGCGCGCACGGTGGCGACGCTCGACCACATGTTGAAGGGCCGCCTGACGCTCAACGTCATCAGCTCCGATTTCCCCGGCGAAGTGGCCGATAGCGCGTTTCGCTACAAGCGCAGCCATGAGGTCGTTGAGATTCTGCGCCAGGCCTGGACGCGCGACACCATCGACCATGACGGTGAAATCTACCAGTTCAAGGGCGTCTCCACCGAGCCGGCAAGACCCTATCAGCAGAATGGCGGACCGCTCCTTTATTTCGGTGGCTACTCGCCGGATGCGCTGGAACTCTGCGGTGCGCAATGCGACGTCTATCTGATGTGGCCGGAAACGAAGGACCAGCTTGCAGACCGCATGCGTGCCGCAAATGAGCGCGCCGCCGCCCATGGCCGCACGCTGGATTACGGCCTGCGCGTCCATATGGTGGTGCGCGATACCGAACAGGAAGCCCGCGAATATGCCGAACATCTTGTCTCGAAGCTCGATGACGAATATGGGCAACTGATCCGCAACCGCGCGCATGACAGCGGTTCGCTCGGCGTGTCGCATCAGGCGCGTGCCCGCGAACTCGCCGACAAGTTCGGTTATGTCGAACCCAATCTGTGGACCGGCATCGGCCGGGCGCGTTCGGGCTGCGGTGCGGCGCTGGTCGGTTCCACCGACAAGGTGCTTTCGGCGCTGGAGGAATACCAGAAGATGGGCATTCGCGCCTTCATCCTTTCCGGTTATCCGCATCTCGATGAGGCGGAGCACTTCGGCACCAAGGTTCTGCCGCAGATGAAAACCTGCTCCCTGCCGCATGCCTATGGCCGGGTGCCTTCTGAAACGCCGGCCACGCCGCTCGGCAACGGGGAACGCCACTAATGGAACGCATCGCTCTTTCCGACAAACTCGAATTCAGCCGCATCGTCTACGGCATGTGGCGCATCGGTGACGATGCCGATACCTCGCCCGCCCATGTGCAGGCCAAGATCGAGGCTTGCCTCGCGCAGGGCATCACCACCATGGATCAGGCCGATATTTACGGCGGATACACGGCGGAAGCCATTCTGGGGGCGAGCCTGAAAGCCGCTCCGGGGCTGCGTGACAGAATAGAAATCGTCACCAAATGCGGCATCGTTGCACCCGCCGGACGTCACGCCGCCGCCCGCGTCAAACATTACGACACGACGGCCGGCCACATCAACGCCTCGGTCGAGGCGTCGCTTCGCGACATGGGGACGGATCACGTTGATCTGCTGCTCATTCACCGTCCCGATCCGTTGATCGATGCGGAAGAAACCGGCAAGGCGCTCGATGCGCTGGTGGCATCCGGCAAGGTCAAGGCCGTCGGCGTCTCCAACTTCCGCCCGTGGGATTTCTCCCTGCTGCAATCGGCGATGAGCAACCGGCTCGTGACCAACCAGATCGAAATGAGCCTTCTTGCCACGGATTGCTTCACCAATGGCGATCTGGCCTTCCTGCAGGAAAAGCGCGTTTCTCCAATGGCATGGTCGCCGCTTGGCGGCGGCTCGCTGTTCTCCGGTGCCCATGGCGGCACAATGGCCGCCCTGCAGCGCATCGGTAAGGAACAGGGCGTGGATGCGACGGCAGTGGCGATCGCCTGGCTTTTGCGGCATCCGGCCAAAATCGTGCCTGTGCTCGGCACCAACAATATCGAGCGTATCGGAACGGCGGCCGATGCGCTTCGCGTGACGATGGACCGCCAGACGTGGTTCGAGCTCTACACCCTTGCGATTGGAAAAGAGGTGCCGTGATGACAGTGGCAGAGGCGATCAAAATGCCCAATGAGCATGTATTCGTTCCCGGCGGCGAAAACAGCCGCAGCTTCCGCAATGCGCTCGGCGCTTTTACCACCGGCGTGACGGTGGTGACCGCCACGACGCCGGAAGGGCCGATCGGTATGACGGTCAACAGCTTCGCATCCGTGTCGCTCGATCCGCCGCTGGTACTCTGGTCGCCGGCCAAAAGCTCGTCGCGTTATCAGGCCTTCAGCGGTGCAACCCATTTCGCCATCCACGTGCTGAGCGCCGATCAGGATGTGCTGAGCGCTCGCTTCACCCGCAACGGCCGCGCTTTCGACGATCTCGACTGGGAAATGAATGACGAGGGCGTTCCGGTCATTCCCGGAACGCTTGCCCGGTTCGAATGCCGGCAGGCGGCGTCCCACGATGCGGGCGACCACACCATCATCGTCGGCGAGGTGCTGCGCGCCGCCCATCGTGATGGAGACCCGCTGTGCTTTTCGGGCGGATCCTTTGGCCGGTTTTCGCGGCAATAGGAAATGTCCATTAGTATTTCTTTGAGTGCTTAAAAGCGAATTATTACAGAAATATTTCAATTTCTTCATGGGGTGCACTCGTTGCACTCCATTTTTTATTTTTAAATCATCAATAAATATGAGTTCTATTATGATTTATGGCAATTATTTTTCCAAATGGGCTAATTGAGTTGAATATGAGGATGATTCGCCGGATCGGGAGAGGGCGGAGCGAAGCGCCGGTATGGGAGGTTGGATGTCCGGTTGTTTCTACCGTCAAACGGGGAAGCCGCGAAAGACTGGCTTAAGGGCGATAGTTTCGCCCGGGCGTTCCCGGCAGACACCGGCGAGCTTCCTCATTCTGTTGTTTTCCGTTGCAATAGCTCACCCTACCTTAGCCGAGACGATAGTCTGGCAGGGCTCCGCGACAGACGACTGGTTTTCCACTTCCAATTGGCCTTCTTACCTATGGGTGCCCGGGCCGGATGATGCGGCCATGATCAATGGTGATGGGCCGACGATCGCCGACGGCAAAGAGGCCAAAGCCTACGATTTGTTTGTAGGAATCACGGCGGATGGCACCATGTCGGTCGAAGGTGGCCTGTCGACAGCCTATACCCGTCTCGGAAATTCCTTTGGCGTCTCCGGCACCCTGAATTTTTCTGGAGGAACATGGTCGAACGACCGCGATGTGTCGGTGGGTGAAAGCGGTCTCGGCGAACTCCGCCTCATTGGAGGCAGTCAGGCGGTTTCCGGCGGAAATATCTACGTTGGCAAAGATCAGACGGGACAGGGCACCTTCGTGCTGGACGATTCATCCAGTTTCGAGAATTCCGGCACGATTTTCGTGGGCTACGGCGGTGGCGTCAATCTGCTGGAGGTACTGGGCGCAAGCCGTCTGGAAACCGGCGGGCTGGTCGTGGCCAACGGGGACGGCATGCTCGGAACAGTATCCGTGGAAGGACAGGGCAGCAGCCTGACCGTTTCCGACGGAATGGTTGTCGGCGGTGGCGGTACTGGAGTTTTCACCATTGCCGGCGGTGGGGTGGTTGCGAGCCGGGGCACGACCGTGATTGGCGATTTGGAGTCGTCGGATTCGAGTGCGCTCACAATAAATGGCGCAGGTTCTCTGCTGGAAACAGAAGGTACTCTGGTCGTCGGTAATTTGGGTGCCGCCACCATGTCGGTCGGCACGGCGGCGATCGTTGACAGCGGAACCGTGGTTATCGGCCGCCATTCGGCAGGTATTGTCGCTATAACGGGTGGCGGCACCAAATGGATGACAGGCGGCTTGCTGATCGGTGGCGATGCTTCTGATCCCATCGGAAATGCCGGGAGTGGCAGGCTTACCGTCGAGACGGGCGGTACGGTGGAAAGCGTCTCCGGGCGCCTCGGCATTGTTGCCGGCTCTACGGGTCACGTTACCGTGGACGGCGGCGGTTCTGTCTGGACGGCCGGAAGCGGCGGTCTTGGTGTGGGCGTTGACGGCGCGGGCGAGCTGGCCATAACCGGTGGTGGGATCGTCGGTTCCGCCCGCACCGTTCTTGCTGCAAACGCTGGCAGCACCGGCTCCGCCGCTGTTTCCGGTTCCAGAACCACCCTGCGTAATGACGGCGATCTCTATGTGGGCGGTGCCGGCGAGGCGTCTTTGCATGTCTGGGCGGGCGGCGCTGTCACCAGCGATAATGGATATGTCGCGACGCTCGCCGGTTCGACGTCCTCCGTGATCGTCTCTGGCGGCGGATCGAGCTGGACGCTGGCCAGGGCCCTGATCGTCGGCGATCAGCGAGGTGCGGAAGGAGAGGTTGCGGTCACTACTGGCGGTGATATTCGGGCAGGCGAGGTCAAGCTGGGCTATTTTGCTGGCTCTTCCGGCGCGATGACAATAGACGGGACCGACTCCAATATGACCGTGCGGGTCGACAATAATTTTGCCTATTCCGGCTATATGGATATCGGATACGGTGGTTTCGGCAGGGCTATAGTGTCCGATGGCGGTTCGCTCGATGCCTATCGGCTTTTATTGGGCACGAGGGCGGGTTCGAGCGGGATATTGCGGGTGAGCGGCGTAGGATCGCGCGTCGAAACCGATAGTGCCCTTACTATAGGCCACGCCGGCAGCGGTGCGGTGGAGGTGACGGGCGGTGCTTCGCTTGCTGCGACAATCCTCATCATTGCATCCGAAGCGGGATCGACCGGTGTGCTGAATATTGGCGCCGCTGCCGGGCAGACGGAACGTTCCGCCGGGGAAGTCGAGGCGGAGGCGATCGTGTTCGGTGCCGGCAACGGCCGCATCGTGTTCAACCATTCCGAGACGAATTATACCTTGTCGGCCGATATTTTCGGCGCAGGCCATGTCGATGCGGAAAACGGCGTGACGACGCTCAGCGGCCAGAACACCTATTCCGGTGGTACCAGTGTCTCTGCCGGAACGCTGAAGGGAAGCGCCACGAGTTTCGGTTCGGGCAGGATCGCCAACGATGCGCAGCTTGTCGTGGATGGGGCGGGTACGCTTTCGAATGTCATCAGCGGTTCCGGCGCCATTGAGAAGACGGGCAGCGGCAATCTGGTTCTTACCGGTAACAACAGCTATTCCGGCGGCACCATGATTGCGGCCGGCACATTGACGGGAGGGGCGGCAGGCTTCGGTTCGGGAGAAATCATCAATAATGCGCAACTCGTCGTGGAGGGCGCGGGAATTTTTTCGAATACCGTCAGCGGCACCGGCGCTTTTGAGAAGACGGGCGATGGCAATCTGGTTCTTAACGGAGCCAGCACATATACTGGCATTACCGAGGTTTCGTCCGGTAAGCTCAGCGTCAACGGCTCGCTTGTCAGCACCGTTTTCGTAGATGACGGGGCGACGCTTGGCGGTTCCGGCGCCATTGGCGGCCTGACCGTTGCTTCCGGCGGCACGCTTTCGCCTGGCAATTCCATCGGCACGCTCACCTCCACCGGCGATGTGACATTCGCCAGCGGCTCGGTCTATGCGGTCGAAATCGATGCGTCCGGCAATTCCGACAGGCTCGATGTCAATGGCACGATCACCATCGGCAACAATGTCAATCTCGTCGTCACGACGCTTTCGAGCCATTCGGCCTATAGTCTCGGCACACGATACACCATCTTGACGGCGACCGGCGGCGTTACCGGCGTTTTTTCCAGGATAGATGAAAATTTCGCCTATTTGATCGCAAGCGTAACGAAGAGCACCGATAGCGGTACCGCCTATCTCTCCTTCACCCGGACATCGCCGGAGGCAGGGCTCCTTGCCTCCGCGACGTCGAGGGAAAATGCGGGCGCAGCGAATGCTGTCGAGGCGCTCGGGGAGGCTGCGCCGCTTTATCAGGCAGCCGTGTTTCTTCAGCAGGGGGAAGCCCAATCCGCCTTCTCGCAGCTTGCTGGCGCGCTCCAACCTTCGCTTGCAATGGCGTTGATAAGCCGTAGCCAACTGACGCGTGACGTTATTCTCGACAGGATGCGCAGCGCCTTTAACGGCATCGATGCGCGACCGATCCTGCCCATTGCCGGTTCAGGCGGAAGGCAACCAGAGAATATCGGCGAAGACCACCTCACTTTCTGGTCCAGTGGTTTTGGCTCGCGCAGTCGTCTCGGTGGCGATGGTCATGGTTTTTCTGTGGAGACCAAGGGCGGCGGCGTTCTTTTCGGTGTCGATGGGGATTGGGACAACGGCTGGCGCACGGGTCTGGCGGCCGGTTACGGTCACGACACCGTCAGCCAGATCGACCTCGCCGCGTCGGCGGATGTGGACAGCTATTATCTCGCCGCTTATGGGGGCACGGCGATTGGACCCACTTCCCTGCGCTTCGGCGCAATTCACGCCTTCCAGAATGTGGAAACCCAACGGGCAATTTCGTTTTCGACACTGAAGGGGGAACTCGCTGCCGGTTACGATGCCTCCACCACACAGGCCTTTGCCGAAGCGGCCTGGCGTTTCGATTTCGACCCGACCCATGTCGAGCCCTATGCCAATATCAGCTACGTGAACACCCATACGGATGCTTTTCGGGAGATTGGCGGCATTGCCGCCGTTTCGTCCGGCCCGGCAAACCACGGCCAGCTCTATACCACGCTCGGCGCGCGCATCAGTCGCGATTTCGCCGTTGAGGGTGGGCTTGGGCGGGCGATGTTCGACGTGGCGTGGCGACATGGCTATGGCGATCGGACTCTGGAGAGCAGATTGTTTTATGATGGCGGCAGCGGCTTTTCCGTCGCAAGTGCTGCGACGGCGCGCGATGCGGCATTGCTGAATGTCGGCCTGAGCTATGATCTCAATCCCTTCGCCACTTTGACATTCCGTTATGGTGCAGTTTTCGGAGCGGGGGTGCTGGAGCAATCCGCCTTTGCCGAGCTGGGAGTTCGTTTCTGATGACGTGCATTCAAAGCCGGCTCTGGAAACCATTCCTGCTTATTTTCGCCGTCACCGGTGGGGCGAATGGTTTGCATGCACAGGAGGCTGCGAAGACGGTTGCGCCCTTGCATGAGGTTTATGGTAGCTGGCAGGTCGCCTGCGCGGCGATTGCGAAAACAGGGGATGCTGCTGCAACCGCAACACCGCTCTGCGCCATCGCCCAGATACAGCTCGAGGAAAAAACGCGCAAGTTGGCCATGTCCGCCGAATTCCGGCTGGACGATGCGGCAAGGCCGGACAGGCTTTCCGGCGCATTGGTGATGCCTTTCGGTCTGGCTGTCACGAAGCTCTTTTCGGTGAAATCCGGAAATGTCCGGTTGCAGGAAGTACAGGTCAGCACCTGTCTGCCGGTGGGTTGCATTGTTTCCTTCACGCCATTCGTGGAACTCGTGTCGGCTTTGAAGGCGGAGCAGACCTTGACGATTGAGGCCCCTGATCTCGAGGGGCGCATCATTTCGTTCCAGTTGCAGGGCAAGGGATTTGCCGAGGCGCTGAAGCGCCTCGAAAATCTGCGTTAAGCGGCAACGGAGTCCGGTTCGCCGGTCCCTTCCGGCTTCTGCGGTTCGGCGTGCTTTTCCGCCTTTTTCCGGCGGGAGAACAGCCCGGTGAGGAAATGACCGAACCGGTCCATTTCCACGAAGATGACAGGCGTGATGAACAACGTCAGCAATTGCGAGACGATGAGGCCGCCGACCACGGCGATGCCGAGCGGCTGGCGCAGTTCCGAACTCGCGCCCGAGCCGAGCGCGATGGGAAGCGCCCCAAGCAGCGCGCAGAAGGTCGTCATCATGATCGGCCGGAATCGGCGCACGCAGGCCTCGTGAATGGCGGTTGCAGGCGGTTCGACCTTTTCGCGCATGAGCTCCACCGCGACATCGATCATCATGATCGCGTTTTTCTTGACGATGCCGATCAGCATCAGCAGGCCAATCAGCGCGATGATCGAAAAATCCATGCCCATCACCTTTAGGGCCACCAGGGCGCCGAAGGCAGCCGCCGGCAGGCCGGAGAGGATGGTCAGCGGGTGGATGAAGCTCTCGTAAAGCACGCCGAGAACCACATAGATGGTCAGCACCGCCGCCAGAATGAGAATGCCGGTATTGCCCTGGCTCTGCTGGAAGATCGCCGCCGTACCGCCATAGCTGGTGAACACATCCTGCGGCAGGCCTATCGTGCTCTTGATCTGATCGATCCGGCTTGTGGCATCGGACAGCGCCACGCCATCCGGCAGGTTGAAGGAGATGGTGGTGGAGACGAGCTGGCCCGTCTGGTTGATGGTGACAGGGGCCTGTGTGCGGGTGAGGGTGGCGAAGTTTGAAAGCGGAACCAGAACGCCCGATTTTGCCGAAAGAATGTTGATATCGCTGAGGAAATCATCATTCCACGGTTTCGAGCTGTCGAATTCCACAATCACGTCGTAGCTGTCGCCGGTGGACTGGATCTGGCCGCCGTATAACCGCCAAAGGACATTTCCAGCGTCTTGCGCAACTGATCATTGGTGATGCCGAAGGCGGCTGCCTTTTCCGGATCGACGGAAATCGTTGCGGCGATCGCGCCGTTCTGGGCATCTGAGGTGACGGAGGTGAAGGTGTGGTCGCGGCGCATCGCTTCCATCAGCTTGTTCGACCATTCATTGGTCGTGTCGGCATTCAGGCCCTGAACGACGAGCTGGTACTGGCTGGCGGAGCTGCGCCCGCCGAAACGCAGGCTCTGCTGCGGATTGATATAGGTGCGGATGCCCGCCACTTTCGATGTGGCCTGCCCCAGTTCCGCCAGCACCTGGCTGAGCGGCGCGCGCTCTTCCTTGGGCTTCAGCTCCACGAACATCGAGCCGTTGTTCAGCGGATTGCGTGAATTGCCGCCGACAATGGAGGTGACATGCACCACAGCCGGATTCTTGCGGATCTGATCGGCGACCTGAGCCTGGAGATCGCGCATCGCCGTATAGGAAATATCCTCACGCGCCTGTGTCGAAACGGAAAGACGGCCGATATCTTCCTGGGGAAAGAAGCTGGAGGGCAGGGTTTCGAAGAGATAAAGCGATGCCGCGACCGAGGCGAGAAACGATGCCAAAACGATGCGGCGATGGGAGAGGCACCAGCCGACGGCGCGGCCATAGGCGCGCAACGTCCGTTCGAAACCCGCATCGAACCAGCGGATGATCGCGGGTGGTCTGGAGGAGTGGCCGGAGAGGCGCGAAGCGAGCATCGGCGTCACCGTCAGCGAGACCAGCGCCGAGGCCATGATCGCGAGCGTGACGACCATGCCGAATTCGTTGAAGAGCCTGCCGATAACGCCGCCCATCAACAGGATGGGAATGAAGACGGCAACCAGCGAGATGGACATGGAGAGAATGGTGCTGCTGACCTCTGCCGCGCCCTGAAGGGCCGCCTCCCGCATGGGCAGGCCTTTTTCATGCAGGCGCAGGATGTTTTCCAGCATGACGATGGCGTCGTCCACCACCAGCCCCACCGAAAGTGTCAGGCCGAGCAGTGAGATATTGTCGATGCTGTAGCCCAGAACATACATCATGCCGAAGGCGGTGATGAGAGACAGGGGGACTGCAAGACCCGGAATGACGGTCGCCGTCAGGTGCCCAGTGAAGAGATAGATGACCGCAACCACCAGCCCGATGGTGAGAAACAGCGTGAACTGGACGTCCGAAATCGCGTCCTTGATGGCGGTCGAGGCGTCATTCATGACGTTGATATTGACCGAAGGCGGCAACTGCTGGTGAAGCGCCGGCAGCTTGGCCTTGATGGCGTCCACTACATCGACGGTATTGGCGTCCGGCTGACGTTGCACGGCGAGAACGATGGCCTGTTCACCGTCGAACCAGCTGCCGGCATTGGTGTTGTCGATGCTGTCAGTGACATTGGCAATATCGCCGAGATGGATCGGCGCGCCATTATTCGTCGAGACGACCAGCGAGCGGAAGGCGGCCGCATTGGTGCGCTGGGTATCGGCCTCGATCGTCAGGCGCTGATTGTCGTTCTGTAGCGCCCCGACGGGAACCTGATTATTCGCTTGGGCGATGGCGGTGGTGACGGTGTCGACGCCGAGCCCTCTTGCCTGAAGCTGGGCCGGATCGAGGCCGATACGCACGGCATAGGTCTGTGCGCCATAGATGCTCACCTGCGCGACGCCCGATATGGTGGAAAGAAGCGGAGAAATGATGTTCTCGGCGATTTCGTCCACCTTGCTGGTCGGCATCTCCTTGCTATTGACGGCCAGCAGCAGCACCGGCGCATCGGCCGGATTGGTCTTGCGATAGCTCGGCGTCGTCGTCATGTTGCTCGGCAATTGCCGCTGCGCGCGGGAAATCGCGGCCTGCACATCGGCTGCCGCTGCATCGATATCGCGGTTGAGATCGAACTGTAGCACGATCGAGCTGTTGCCGAGCGTATTGGTGGCGCTGATTTCGCTGACGCCGGGAATGGTCTCGAACTGCTTGACCAGCGGTGTGGTGACCGATGTGGCCATGGTTTGCGGCGAAGCGCCGGAAAGCGACGAGGAAACGTTGATCGTCGGGAAGTCCACCTTCGGCAGGGCGGCCACGGGCAGCAGGCGGAAGCCGGCAAGCCCGGCCAGCACCAGGCCGATGGCGAGAAGCGTGGTGGCAACGGGCCGGTTGATGCAGAAATTCGGGATCATTGGTCGCCAACCTTTTCCTGCGGAATATTGGCGGCCAGATTGCCGGCCGCGCCGCCCTTGTCGGAAAATTGCTCGACCACGAACTGGCCGTCGGCAAGTTCGGATTGACCCTCGATAATCACATGCTCGCCACCATTGAGGCCGCTTGCGATGGCGGTAAGATCGCCGTTCGAGCGGGCGACTTCCACCGGCGTCATATGGGCATGATGTTCGCTATCGACGGTATAGACGAAGTTGCCCTTTGGCCCCGGCCGCACGGCGACCGTCGGTACGACGATCATTTCATCGTCCGACACGAAGTGGGCCGTGACGTTGACGGACTGGCCGGGCCATAAAAGACCACGATCGTTCTTGAATTCCGCCTTGGCCAGCACCGTGCCGGAGGTCTGATCCACCGTATTGTCGTAGAACCGCAGTACGCCGCTCATCGGTTCGCCCCCCGTCGCCGCGGGGTCGACATCGACTGCGGTATCCTTCGCCACGCCTTCGCGCAATTGCGGCAGATAGCGCTGGGAGAGCCGGAAACTGACCGAAATCGGATCGTATTTGGTGATCGTCACGATATTGACGCCGGCGCTGAGATAGGCGCCGGGGCTGACGCTGATATCGCCGAGCCGCCCATCGAAGGGGGCACGGATTTCCATATGTTCGAGCGTCACCTGGTCGGAGGCAAGCGTTGCCTTGTCGGCATCGATCTTGGCGCTGGCGCTATCCCGCGCCGCCCTTGCCTGATCCAGCACCTGCTGGGATTCCGCACTCTGCTTGACGAGATTGGCGGCGCGCTGGAAGGCGGCCTCCGTCTGCTCCAGCGTTGCCTGATCGGCGGCGATATTGGCCTTGTCCTTGTCGACAGCGGCGCGGGCGATGCGGTCATCCATCTTGAGGATAAGGTCGCCCGCCTTGATATGCTGACCGTCCTTCGCCTCGATTTCCATGACGAGGCCGGCCTGAAGCGGCGCGATATTGGTGATGTCGGCCGCAACCGCCCAGCCCGTCGCCGTTGCATCCATCGGCAGCGTCGCCTTGCCGACGGCGATGGTGCTGACGGTGGGTGGCCCGCCATTGCGCCGCCCTCCGCCCTGTCTTTGTCCCTGCTGCCGGGCTGGTTGGCCGCTTTGGGAGGACTGCGTCGCCGTTTCGGCGTCGGCCCTGGGAGATACGCTGGCAAATTGCTTGAGATAGGGGACTTGATCGAGCGGCAGGCGATCCTTGAAATACCAGGCACCGGCGGCTGCGATGGCAAGAACGCTGAGAGCGGTCCAGAAACGTTTCATCTGACGATTCCGCGTAATGAGAGCGATACATGTTTCCCGAACATGTGCGGTAAGCCTTGGGAGCAGCTTTCCCCCACAAGACACCCAATGCGCTGCGAAATCACCTTAAACTTTTGTAATGGCGGCGACAATGACCGTCGCTATATGCCCTGTCTTTTGGGGGCAGACGGTTTTGGTTCCTGCCCCATGCAATGCTTGACCATGTTCCCGTTTCGCCGCTGGTTCCGGCCAAGGAAAAAGCCGCCTCGTTTCCGGGGCGGCTCTGGCATGGATGGTGAAAAGCCTCCGATTAGAAGGCCCGGATGGCGTTGCGGGTCGCCAGCACGTCCTCGGCGACATTGCCCGTCGTTGCCGGTACGGAGCCGACGAGATCCAGGAACTTGTAAAGTTCGGTGGCCTGCGAGTTGGTGACATAGATGATGTCGCGATCCTGCATCGGGAACTTCGTGGCGGCGAAGAAGGTCGACGGATCGCGCAGATTGGCGCGGAAGATGACCGGAACGTCCTGTCCGGGGAACTTCGACGTATTGATGCCGAGCTTCACGAGAAGATCGCGCTTGACGATACGATAAACATAGACCTGAGCCGGGTCGGCGCGGGAATCGAGCAGTCCACCCGCTTTGCCGAGTGCATCCGAAAGCTTGAGATCCGCATCCTCGAACTCGAAACGTCCGTTGAGGCCCGAAGCGCCGAAGGCAAGGTAAGTGCGGCGTTCACGCTCCACCATGATCGTGTCGCCCGGAACCACATAGATGTTTTCGGACGGCGTGCTGACGAGGTGGTTGTAATTGACGCGGGCGGTCTTGCCGCGGCGGATCAGCGTGACATAGGATTCGATATTCGGAGCGCTGAGGCCCTTTGCATAGGAGATGACGTCGAGAACCCGATCGCCCGCTTCCGAAAGCTGAACCTTTGTCGGTTCCTTGACATCGCCCAGCACGGAGGCCTGTGCGGAGCGGCTGGAAATCTTGGTGATGAGAACCTGCGGCTCGATGGCGCGGTTGGCAAGCCGTTCCTCGATTTCGCTCTGCACATCCTCGACGTTGCGGCCGGTGGCGCGAATCTTGCCCGCATAGGGAACGCTGATATTGCCTTCCCGGTCCACGGTCTGGTTCGGCAGGCTGATGAAGTTGCCGGGACGGCTGCCGGCGTCGTTCGGAATGAAGAGGCCGCCGGCCTGGCTTTCAAAGATTGCAACCTGCACCACGTCGCCGACACCCATCGGCAGCGCCGGAACGCCGCCCTTGCCGCCGCCGAAACTGCCGAGCAGGGTGGTGGTGGTGGTGTCGCCGACGTAATTGAGGACGGAGCTGTTGATGTCGAGCAGCGCGTAGTCGACACCGGCGGTTTTCTGCTTGTCCTTGGAGGCGAATTTCACGGAAGCGTTAGATTCGATCGAGGCTGCATCGGGGCCGGAGGCCGCGGTAACCGTGCAACCCGCCAGTGCTGCAGAGGCAAGCAGAATCGAAACATTCAATAAACGCATTTGGTCCTCGAAATGAATGCCGCCCGAAAAGCAGAAATAATCCGGACATCGTATAAGTTTTTAAAAATAAGCACTTCATAAATGACACCGGTAAAGGAAATCCAAACCGGCATTACATCCATTCAGCGGAATCGCATCCCTGGATGTTTACGTCCCCTATCAGGCATATGCCCAATTTCAGACGATGCTTCAAGTTCATCATCACTCAACTGCGCCGAAAAATTCCGGGCGAGGCACGATGTTCGAATCCCCTGACGGTGTCAGTATTGTTGCGCTTCAATATTCAGTTGGATGCCATAATCTCTTTGATTGCTGCATTGCGCTAGTGCAGTTTTGTCACGCTTGCGCGGTTTCTTTTGCTGTTGACTGACGTGAAGACTAATCAATTGTTTTGTAAATGTTTTTATGTACCCGTCATGCCCGCTCAGCCAGTGCGAAATTCACGGTATCCGCGAATTCCCGCAGGAAACGCTCGCGTGAGAAGCGGGCGGCATTGGTGATACAGGCGTTCTTGTCGAAGCGGTCGGAATTGTCGACGAACTCCTGTACGGCGGCGCAGATTGCCTCCGGTGTCTGCTCACCGAAATAAAGGCCGGTCGGATGGTTGGAGGCGCCGAGCGGAACGACGGTTTCCAGCACGCCGCCCTTGCCATAGGCGATGACCGGTGTGCCGAGCGCCTGGGATTCGACGGGCACGATGCCGAAATCGTCTTCTGCTGCAAAAACAAAGGCCTTGGCCTCGGCCATGTATTTGTGAAGCTCGTCATTGCCGACGAAACCGAGAATTTCGACATTCGACGTGGCGATTTCGCGGATGCGTTTCATGTCCGGCCCGTCGCCGATGACGACCAGCCGTTTGTCGGGCATCTTTGCAAAGGCTTCAACGATCAGGTGCACCTTCTTATAGGGCACGAGCCGCGACGCCGTGACGAAATAGTCCCCCTTAAGCTCGGACGGGGAAAGATGGGACGTGTCCACCGGCGGATAGATCACGGTGGAATCGCGGCCATAACATTTGCGCACCCGGTTACGGATGAATTTGGAGTTGACCGTCATCAGGTCGACACCGTTGGCGGTGCGGATGTCCCACATGCGGATATAGTGAAGAATGGCGCGCGCGATCCATGAGGTAAAGCCGCGCGTCAGTCTGGTTTCCTTGAGATACTGGTGCTGGAGGTCCCAGGCGTAGCGGATGGGGCTATGGATATAGGAGACGTGAAACTGGCCCGGGCCGGTGATGACGCCCTTGGCGACCGCATAGCTCGAGGAAATAACGAGGTCGTAGCCACTCAGATCGAACTGTTCGATGGCGAGCGGCATCAGCGGCAGATAGGAGCGGTATTTTTTCCGGGCGAAAGGCAGCTTCTGGATGAAGGACGTGTTGACGGGACGGCCGCCGAGAAACCCCCGGTCGCGCTCGCTCATGAAATCGACAAGGCAGTACAGATCCGCGTGAGGGTAAATTTCAAGAAGGTTGTGAAGCACTTTTTCGGCCCCGCCTCTGTCGGTGAGCCAGTCATGCACGATTGCCGTCTTCATAATTTCCTCAATAATTTCAACGTAATAAAAATTAATGTTCTGCCATGGAATAAAGTTTGGCGGTGTAGAATATCAGGTCTGTCTGCAGCCCTTGAAAATACGGCTGGCGGCGTCAAATAGCGTAATGATTAATAAGAATGTGCGGGTATGTCTGTGGTGGCCTAGCGTTAGTCCGCTCTTTAATAGCACTTTGTTCGCAAATGCGAAATATCCAACCTTCTTAATTCCCTTTCTTCCTTTGCAGTCAAACGCCGATCGTCATTCCCGCTTTCCCAGCCGGAAGAGATGGATATCACGGCACACCGCTTTTTTGGCGAAACTCCCGTTTTTTCATTGCCTTAAACGGTGCTGCCACCTCTCCCGAAGACTTCTCTTGCGTTTCGCCGATCATGGAAACCCATCATCGTGCCGCATTGTCATTGACAAGGCGTCTTATCGAGATATTCTGTTATAAAGATGCATATAACATAATAATGGAACACATAAGAGCTGGGAGCTTGACCATGAGACGTAAACTTGCATTTCTCGCCACCGCCGCTTTGCTGCTTGCGCCGGGTGTAATGATGGCTGCGGAGAAGGGCGGCGTCATCAATGTCGCCACCATCGGCGAGCCGCCGACCCTCGATCCCATGGCGTCTACTGCCGATCTCGTCGGCATCGTCACGCAGCATATTTTCGAAACGCTCTATACCTTCGACAAGGGCTGGAAGGTGACGCCGCTTCTGGCGGAAAGTCTGCCCGAGATCAGTGCGGACGGCAAAACCTACACGATCAAGCTCAGGCAGGGCATCAAGTTCCATGACGGCAGCGACATGACGTCTGAAGATGTCGTCGCCTCGCTCGGCCGCTGGATGAAGATCGCCTCGCGCGGCAAGCAGGCAGCCGGCTTTATCGAGAATATCTCCGCGCCGGATGCCGGAACGGTCACGATTGCCCTCAAGCAGCCCTATGCGCCGCTCGCTTCGCTGCTCGCCTTCAACAATTCCGCAGCCATCATTCTGCCGGCCGAAAAGCAGGCGGAGCCGATGGCCGAATTCATCGGCACCGGCCCCTATATGCTAAAGGAACGCAAGGCTGACCAGTATATCCAGCTCGTCCGTTTCGATGGCTACAAGTCCCGCGATGGCGAAAGCGACGGTTATGGCGGCGCACGCCATCAGTATCTCGATGAAATCCGCTTCGTTCCGGTGCCAGATCCGAATACCCGCGTCGAAGCCGCCGTTTCCGGGCAATATGATTACGTCGATTCCATTCCGGTGGAATCCTTCGACAAGGTGAAGTCGTCGTCTGCCTCGCAGCCTTTGATGCTGAAGCCTTTCGGTTATCCGGTCTTCGTGTTCAACACGAAGGAGGGGCTTTCTTCCAAGCTGGCGGTCCGCAAGGCGGTGACCGAAGCGCTGAACATGGAAGACATGCTGGCGGCTGCGTTCGGCAGCACGGATTTCTATGCGCTCGATGGCGCCTATTATCCCGATAATTTCTCCTGGCATTCGGAAGAGGGCGTCGAGGGTAATTACAATCTCGGCAACCCGGAGGCCGCCGCCGAAAAGCTGAAGGCGGCCGGTTACAACGGCGAGCCGCTGCGCATCCTCACCAGCCGCCAGTATGAGTTCCATTACAAGATGGCGCAGGTCGCGGCGGAATATCTGAAGCTTGCCGGTTTCAAGGTGGATATGCAGGTAGTGGACTGGGCGACGCTGACGCAGCGCCGCGCCGACCCGAAGCTCTGGGATATCTACATCACCCACAGCCCCTTCCTGCCGGAGCCGGCGCTAATCGGTGCGCTCTCCACCGGCTCGCCGGGTTGGTGGGATACGCCGGCGCGCAAGGCGGCGGTTGACGCCTTCACCTCGGAAGCCGATCCGGAGAAACGCGTCGCGCTCTGGGCCAATGTGCAGAAGACGATCTATGCCGAGCTGCCGCTCATCAAGATCGGCGACTTCAATGCTGTGGCGGCCAAGTCCAACAAGCTGGAAGGCGTCGATCCGGCTCCATGGCCGTATTTCTGGAATGCATCGGTTACGAAATAAGGCCGGCACCGCACGCCGTCATCCCGGCCTTGAGCCGGGGTCCAGCGCGATCAAGTCCTTGGTCGCAAGAGACCTTTTCACCACGCGGACGCGTGGTGGCTGGATGCCGGATCAAGTCCGGCATGACGGAAGTGAGCAGTCGATCTTTAAGCAACCCGTTTCAACCGTCGCCTGATAGCGGCAATCACGCGCTTCGGAGCCTTCATACGTGATACGGTATATTTTCCAGAGACTTGCGGGAATGATCGTGGTGATGTTCCTTGTCGTCACTATCGTCTTCGTCATCCTGCGCGTAACACCCGGAGACCCGGCGGCCGTGATGCTGGGGCCGGATGCTTCGGCGCAGGACATTGCGGAGTTGCGCAGCCGGCTCGGTCTCGACCAGTCGCTCGGCGTGCAATATGTCTATTATATCGGGCAATTGCTGAAGGGCGATCTCGGCCAGTCGATCTTTCTCAACATGCCGGTCGGCTCAGCGCTGCTGGACCGGGCCGAACCGACCTTTTTCCTGACGATCTTTTCGCTGCTGATCGCGAGCGTCATCGCGCTTCCCATCGGCATTTACGCCGCTTACCGGCGCGGTTCCTTCGTGGATCAGGCAGCGACCACGGTGGCGATGCTGGCGGCGAGCATCCCGAGCTTCTGGCTCGGCCTCATTCTCATGCAGGTCTTCGCCGTGCGGCTCGATCTGTTCCCGGTGTCGGGTTATGGTGGGCCGGGTGCCAGCTTCATGGAGCGCATGTATCACCTGACCCTGCCGGCAATCGCGCTCGGCCTCGTCTCCTCCGCCCTCATCCTGCGCTTCACCCGCGCCTCGATGCTGGATGTTTTAGGCGACGACTATGTCCGGACCGCCCGTGCTAAGGGCGTCAAGGAGCGCCGCGTGGTGATGAAACATGCGCTGAAGAACGCGCTTATCCCCATCCTCACCGTGCTCGGGCTCACCGCCGCCGTGCTGATTTCCGGCGCAGTGGTGACGGAAACCGTCTTTGGCCTGCCGGGGGTCGGCAATCTCGTCGTCTCGGCCGTTCTCAGGCGCGATTATCCGGTCATTCAGGGCGCGCTTCTCGTCATCGCCGGGCTTTACGTGCTCATCAATTTTGCAATCGACATGCTCTATCTGCTGGTCGATCCGAGGGTTCGTTACTGATGGCCGATATTGTTTCCACCGCCCCGCCGGCACGCAACCCCACCATCCTGTTCATCCGGCGTCTCCTGAAGCGCAAGACGGTCGCTGCCGGTCTCATCGTGCTGCTCGTCTTCGTGCTGCTCGCGGTTTTCGCGCCGATGATTGCGCCGTATTCGCCATCGAAACTGTCGATTGTGAACCGCCTGAAGCCGCCAAGCGAGCTTTACTGGTTCGGCACCGATGAGTTCGGTCGTGACGTGTTTTCTCGCACCATCTATGCCGGAAGGCTGTCGCTTCTGGTCGGTGCCGCCGTGGTGGCGCTTTCGGCGCTGATTGGCATCACGCTCGGCCTGCTTGCCGGTTTCTTCCAGAAACTGGATACACCGATTGCCCGGTTGATCGACGCAATGATGGCCTTTCCGGATATTCTGCTCGCCATCGCGCTGGTGGCGGCGCTCGGTCCGTCGCTGACGACGGTGATCATCGCGCTTGCGGTGGTCTACTCGCCGCGCCTTGCCCGCATCGTGCGCGCCTCGACGCTGGTGATCCGCGAATTGCCCTATGTGGAGGCGGCGAAGGCGCTCGGCATTTCCACCTTCCACATCATGACGCGGCATGTGCTGCGCAATCTGGTCTCGCCGATCCTCGTGCAATGCACCTTCCTTTTCGCCAGCGCCATGCTGGCCGAGGCCGGCCTGTCGTTTCTGGGGCTCGGTGTCAGCCCCGAAATTCCGACCTGGGGAACCATGATCTCCGCCGGCCGCCAATATATCGGCCAGGCCGACTGGATGACCTATTTCCCCGGCTTTGCCATCATTCTTTCCGTGCTGTCGTTGCAAATGGTCGGCGACGGGCTGCGGGACATGCTCGACCCAAGACTGCGAAGGGATTTGTAATATGACGTCCGGTGAACAGGCGAAAACGCCTCTTCAAGCTCCCATTCTTCTCACCAACGTCAAACCCGTCGGTTTCGGAAAGGGTGCTCCACAGGCTTCGACCGATATACTGATCGGTGGCGATGGCAAGGTCGCCGCGGTTGGGACCGCCATTCAAGCGCCTGCTGATGCGCAGCGCATCGATGCCAAGGGTGCCTTCATCTCGCCCGGTTGGGTCGATCTGCATGTGCATATCTGGCACGGCGGCACCGATATCTCCATCCGCCCCTCCGAATGCGGGGCCGAGCGTGGCGTAACCACGCTGGTGGATGCCGGTTCGGCGGGCGAGGCGAATTTCCACGGTTTCCGCGAATATATCATCGAGCCCTCGAGGGAGCGCATCAAGGCTTTCCTCAATCTCGGCTCCATCGGGCTCGTCGCCTGCAACCGCGTGCCGGAACTGCGGGATATCAAGGATATCGACCTTGATCGAATCCTCGAATGTTATGCCGAAAACAGCGAACATATTGTCGGCCTCAAGGTGCGGGCGAGCCATGTCATCACCGGCTCCTGGGGCGTCACACCGGTCAAGCTCGGCAAGAAGATCGCCAAGATTCTGAAAGTGCCGATGATGGTGCATGTGGGCGAACCGCCCGCACTTTACGACGAAGTGCTGGAAATTCTCGGCCCCGGCGATGTCGTGACCCATTGCTTCAACGGCAAGTCGGGCTCCAGCATCATGGAAGACGAGGACCTGTTCAACCTTGCCGAACGCTGCGCCGGTGAAGGCATCCGGCTGGATATCGGCCATGGCGGCGCGTCCTTCTCCTTCAAGGTGGCGGAAGCGGCGATTGCACGCGGCCTTTTGCCCTTCTCGATCTCCACGGATTTGCACGGCCACTCGATGAATTTCCCGGTCTGGGATCTGGCGACGACCATGTCGAAGCTGCTGTCGGTCGATATGCCCTTCGAAAATGTCGTCGAGGCCGTCACCCGTAATCCGGCCTCCGTCATCCGCCTCGATATGGAAAATCGCCTCGATGTCGGCCAGCGCGCCGACTTCACCATTTTCGATCTAGTGGATTCCGATCTGGAAGCGACCGATTCCAACGGCGACGTGGCGCGTCTGACGCGCCTGTTCGAGCCGCGTTACGCGGTCATTGGCGCCGAGGCGATTGCCGCCAGCCGTTACATTCCAAGGGCGCGCAAGCTCGTGCGCCACAGCCATGGTTATTCCTGGCGCTGAACCCAAATGGACAAGGCGGAGGAGGGCAATCCCCTCCGTCTTCCGCAGAGATTAAGGGATACCCGTCCCTGTATTATGAGGAATTCGCGTGAAACAGTCTTCGCTTGAGGCAGAGGGGCGCCATTCGCCCTATGACCGGCTCGCCGCGCTCGGCATCTCCCTGCCGCCGCCGCCGCCGCCAATTGCCAATTTCGTCACCCATGTGGTGGAAGGCAACATGCTTTATCTTTCGGGGCAGGGGCCGCGGGAGGAAAACGGCCATCTTTACGCCGGCAAGGTGGGCGCGGAAATCGGGCTGGAAGAGGCCTATAACCATGCGCGGCTCACCGGCATCAACCTGCTTGCCGTCATGCATGAGGCGCTGGGAGACCTGTCGCGGGTGAAGAAGGTGGTCAAGCTGCTCGGCATGGTGAACGCCGTCAGCGATTTCCGCGATCATCCGAGCGTCATCAATGGCTGCTCCGATCTCTTCATCGATGTGTTCGGCGATGCGGGACAGCACGCCCGCTCCGCCGTCGGTTTCGGCTCGCTGCCGGGCAACATCACCGTTGAGATAGAAGCCATCGTCGCGCTCAAGGATTGAGGCCGTTCAATGGTTGCGCCAGCCCATCAGCTTTTCGATCCGTTCCGCCGAAACCCTGACCTGTTCGGTATAATGGTTCTCGTCCGCCAGCACCTTCTGTTCCGGCAGCACGATGGAAATCGTCGCCACGCATTCGCCTCTGTTGTCGCAGATCGGCGAGGCGATGCAGGCGACGGCGTAATCGGATTCTGCGACCTGTATCGACAGCCGGTCATGGAAAGCGGCACCTGCCGATTGCGACAGGGTCTCCGGGTTGATTTCTGCACGGCCCGTGGGAGAAGTGCGGGCGCAACGGCGGAAAAGCTCGACACGTTCGGCCTCCGGCAGATGCCCGACGAGCAGGCGGCCGGACGCCGTCCAGTTCAGCGGAACGCGGGTGCCGACGCGCGAGGCGACCTGAAAATGGCTCGGGCCATCGGCCATGGCCAACACCAGCATATGGTCGCCATCGCGGCCACAAAGCTGCACGGTTTCGCCCGCATGGCGGCACAGATCGTGCATTTCGTGGGTGGCGACACCCATGAAATCCAGCGAGCGGGCATAGGCGAGGCCATAATGGTAAAGCCGCGCGCCGAGCCAGATGTTGCCATCGGCATTGCGTGCCAGCATGTTCTTTTCGACGAGATCGTCGATGATCACATAAACGGTGGAAAGCGGCGCCTTGATCGCCTTGGCGATGGCGTAAGCGCCGGCCGGCGATCCGGTTTCGTAAAGATAATCAATCACCTGAAGGGCGCGGTCGATACCGCTGACGCGCGAGCGCTTGGCCGCCTTCGCGTCCGCGTTTTCGGCGGCGTCGGACAGGGCGGTTGAAGGCGTTTCGTCCAGTTTATGGGCGTCCAATTTTGGCTCCTCATGAATTTTGAGAAGCTATTACATTATTATGGCATATATGTCGATGCCCATCGCATCGCAAAGACAGGAGAAAGACATGACCGAGGATATCAGAAGCAGGATCGGCCTTCGCCCGGTCATCAACGTCTCGGGCACCATGACCTCGCTCGGCGCTTCTATCGTCGTTCCGGAAGCGGTCGAGGCCATGGCGGCCATCCTGCCGCAATTCGTCGAGATCAACGATCTGCAACGCAAGGCAAGCGCGATCATTGCAAGGCTGACGGGCGGCGAGGCCGGTTTCGTCACGGCCTCCTGCTCCTCGGGTATCAGCCTTGCGGTTGCGGGTGCCATTACCGGCAACAATCTGCTGGCCATCGAAAAACTGCCCGATGTGACCCCGGAAAAGAACGAAGTGCTGGTGCAGATGGGGCATGTGGTGAGCTATGGCGCGCCGGTGGATCAGGCGATCCGTCTCGGCGGCGGCAAGGTGGTGCTGATCGGGCAGGCAACATCGACCCATCGTTTCCACATGGAAAACGCCATCACCGAAAAGACGGCGGCAGCGGTCTATGTCGTCTCGCACCATGTGGTCGATTATGGCCTGCTGCATCTTTCTGAGTTCGTCGAGATTGCCCATGCCAAGGGCGTGCCTGTCATCGTGGATGCGGCTTCCGAATATGATCTGAAGCTGTTTCTAGCGACGGGCGCGGATATGGTGCTTTATTCCGGCCACAAGTTCCTCGGCGGCCCGACTTCCGGCATCGTCGCCGGCAAAAAGGAGCTGGTGCGTAATGCCTTCCTGCAGAATATGGGCATCGGCCGCGGCATGAAGGTCGGCAAGGAAAGCATCTATGGCGTCATGGCGGCGCTGGAAGCCTGGGAAAAGCGCGACCATACCGGCATTCGCGAGCGTGAAACCGGCTACCTCAACCTCTGGAAAAAGACGCTGGATGGACGCCCGGGCGTGACGGCGCTGATCGAGCCAGACCCGACCAACAACCCGCTCGACCGGCTGCGCGTCATCATCGATCCCGAGGAGGCGCATATCAGCGCCTGGGACCTGACGACGGCGCTCGCCAAAGGCAGCCCGCCGATCATTGTCCGCGACCACGAGGTGGAGCACCGTTATTTCTATCTCGACCCCTGCAACCTGCATCCCGGCCAGGAAACCATCGTTGCCTCCCGTCTGGCGGAAGAGCTGGATAAGGCGCGCGCCTCCAACGAGGTGATCGCCACACCGTTCGAAGACCGCAGCCGCCACCGTTTCGACGGCATGCTGCGCTGGCCGGACTAAGTGAAACGAGCGGGTGCCGCGTATTTCTTCTCCCCGAGGGGGAGAAGGTCGCGGCAGCGGGATGAGGGGGCGAGGGTGCGGTCTATCGCTGGCGTTGCCCCCTCATCCGACCCTTCGGGCCACCTTCTCCCCCCGGCGGGGAGAAGAAATTCGCGGCAACGCCGTGCCTGAGTTGAAACATAAAAAGAAGGGAACGATCATGACCATGCCGCAGGCAGCACCGCTTGGTGCCGAAGATGCCGTACTTTCCGTCCGCAATCTCACCACGTCCTTTCACGTGGATGGCGGCTGGAAACCCGTGGTGCGTGATATTTCCTTCGATGTCGGGCCGGGAGAGACGGTCGCGATCGTCGGCGAAAGCGGCTCGGGCAAGAGCGTTACCTCGCTTTCCATCATGCGGCTGCTGGATCGAGAAAGCAGCAGGGTTCAGGGTGAAATCCTGCTCGGCGGGCGCAACCTGCTGTCCCTTTCCGAAGACGCCATGCGGCGGGTGCGGGGCAATGAAGTGGCGATGATCTTTCAGGAGCCGATGACCAGCCTTAATCCGCTTTTCACCATCGGCGACCAGATTTCCGAGGCCCTGCTGTGCCATCAGCCGATGTCGAAAGCTGAAGCGCGGGCGGAGACGATCCGCCTTCTCGAAAAGGTCCGCATCCCGTCTGCCGCCTCGCGCTTCGATGAATATCCGCACCGCTTTTCCGGCGGCATGCGCCAGCGCGTGATGATCGCCATGGCTCTTGCTTCAAAGCCGAAATTGCTGATCGCCGACGAGCCGACGACGGCACTCGACGTGACCATTCAGGGCCAGATTCTCGACCTCATCAAGACGCTGCAGGAAGAGGAGGGCACATCGGTCCTCTTCATTACCCATGACATGGGTGTGGTCGCCGAAATCGCCGACCGTACCGTCGTCATGTATCGCGGCGAGCAGGTGGAGGTCGGCGCGACGGCGGATATTTTCCATCGCGGCAAACATCCCTATACGCGCGCACTTTTGTCCGCCGTTCCGGTTCTGGGATCGATGAAAGGCGAGGAAAGACCGCTCCGTTTTCCCATCGTCAATACCACAACGGGGGAAACGCAGGAGCCGGCGCGTCCGGCCGATACCGTCAACGCCGCCGCACAGCCTGTGCTCAAAGTTGAGGGGCTGACCAAGCGTTTTGACATCCACTCCGGTCTTCTGGGGCGTCTCAGTGGCCGCGTGCACGCGGTGGAAAACGTATCCTTCGATCTCAGGGCCGGTGAAACATTGTCGCTGGTGGGCGAAAGCGGCTGCGGCAAATCCACCACCGGACGCGCCATCATGCGGCTGATCGAGCCGGATGCCGGTTCGGTCGTGGTCAACGGCGAAAACATTCTCGCTATAGACAAGACGGGCATGCGGGACATGCGCAAGACGGTTCAGATGATCTTTCAGGACCCTTTCGCCTCGCTCAATCCGCGTATGACGGTGGGTGCGGCGATTGCCGAACCTTTTCTGGAGCATCGCATGGGAAGCGCCCGCGAGGCGAAGGATGTGGTGGCCGATATGCTGGCGAAGGTCGGTCTCTCACCGGACATGGCTTCGCGTTACCCGCATGAATTTTCCGGCGGCCAGCGCCAGCGCATCTGCATTGCCCGCGCGCTCGCCCTCCAGCCCAAGGTAATCGTTGCCGACGAAAGCGTCTCGGCGCTGGATGTTTCCATCAAGGCGCAGGTCATCAACCTGATGCTGGACCTGCAACAGAGCCTCGACCTTGCCTTCCTGTTCATCAGCCATGACATGGCGGTGGTGGAGCGCGTCAGCCACCGGGTGGCGGTGATGTATCTCGGCGAGATCGTTGAGATCGGTCCGCGTGCGGCTGTCTTCGACAATCCGCAGCATGACTATACCCGCAAGCTGATGGCGGCCGTGCCGGTGCCGGACCCGGATCGCCGCAACACGCGTCGGGGTGCTGCGAATGACGAGCTGAAAAGCCCGATCCGCGCCGTCGATTATGTCGTCAAGCCGCGTGAATATCGTGAGGTTTCGCCCGGCCACCTCGTTGCCTGCTGAAGCTGGTTACAGGCCGGGCACGTCCGATGTCGCGAAAGGTATACGGTAACCGCGCTGAAAACTTTCCCGCTGTCCGAGATGGCGGTACCATGTCTGCACGGCTGGAAAGTCGTCGAGGTTGATCCTGTGGCGGGCGAAACGGGAGACCCATGGCCAGATGGCAATGTCGGCTATTGAAAAATCGCCGGCCACGAACTCCCGCTCACTCAAGCGGTCGTTCAATGTCCGGTAAAGCCGCGCCACATCTGCCGCGAAACGCGTTTCGGCAAAGGGTGCCTGTCCGGCATGGTAGGTCAGGAAATAATGGGCGTAACCGAGTGTCGGGCCGAAATTGGCGGCCTGCCACATCAGCCATTCGGTGACGATCAGTCGTTCGGTTGCTGAGGCGGGCAGAAGCCGGCCCGCCTTTTCGGCAAGATAGATCAGGATCGCGTTCGATTCCGTCAGGACGGTGCCGTTTTCATCGTCGACGATCGCAGGGATTTTCGAGCCGGGATTGATGCGGACGTAATCGGCGGCAAATTGCTCGCCTTTTTCGATGTCGATGGCGTGGCTGGTATAGGGCAGTCCAAACTCTTCCAGCGCAATCGAGATTTTAAGACCGTTGGGCGTGATCCAGGTGTAAAGGTCGATCATGTTAGTCGAACATCGCCTCATCAAGCGGCAGTGCCCGTCTGCCTTTCTTGCCGGTCACGTCGGAAAGGTCCGTGTAAAGACCGCGCAGCGTCAGAACCAATTGGACGATACGCGGATCGGTGACACGATAGATCACCGCCTTGCCTTCCCGCGAGCCTTCGATCACACCGGCGTCGCGCAATTCGGCGAGCTGCTGCGAAAGCGTTGGCTGCTGGATGCCGAGTTCATATTCCAGCGCGGAAACGGAGGCTTCCGTTTCCATGAGGTAACAGACGATGGCCAGACGATTGGCGTTGGCGACAAGCTTCAAAAGCTCGCTCGCTTCCACCACGCTGCGGCAGATGAGATTGGAAACCGGTTTCGTCACGACTACAGGCCCATTTTTCAAACTACAAAAAAGTAGATTGTATGGTAATAAATTTCAATGGCTTGATGAAAGCTAGTTCGACCGATCAAGCATTTTTCAAAATCTACAGGATTGGTAGATTTCTCTTTCGCTTTCCGGCCGAGGATCGCCAAAACGTTCCTCGAAAACATTCTATAAAAAAGTAGATTGATTGCGAAATGAGGTGTCGACATGAAAATCGGGGTTCATCCCAACAATCTGCATTTACGTCTCGCCCGGCTCTGGCCCGGTGCCTTTGAAGAATTCGATCCGGAATTCGTGGCCTATCGTGAAGGCCGCGATACGGCGGCGCTTCTGGAAAAGGGCGAAATCCATTTCGGCGGTACTGGTTCGACGCCGCCCATCGAGGCGGATGCACGCGGGCTTTCAGCGGTCTATATCGCCGCGTCCGCACCACGGCCTGCCAATGGCGCGATCCTCGTGCGGCGCGATAGCCCGATCCGTTCCGCAGCTGACCTCTCGGGAAAACGCATATCGCTGATTGATGGATCGTTTCACACCTATCTTCTGGCGCGCAGCCTGGAGGGGGCGGGGCTTGGCCTTGCGGACGTGACCCGTATCGAAAGCGGCGACAGCGATAGCCTGCGCGATCTCGTGGAAGGCCGTGTCGATGCCTGGGTAACAATGTCGCCACGGCTGGAAAAGGCTCTGACCCATGAGGAGATCAGCCTTCTGGTCCGCTGCGGTTCAACCATTCCCAACCGCTCGCTGTTCTGGACGCTTGCGCGCCACAACATAGCGGGCGAGACAGGGCAGGCAATTGCGGCCGAACTGGATCGCGTCGGCCGGGCCGCGATGGCGGATATAGACAAAGCCGCCGCCCTTCTCGCCGCGGAACCGGGCAGCGAAGGTGATGCACAGTCCTGGGCCACGGTGCTGAGGTCGCGTGACCTTTCGGTCGTGGCCGCTGCCGAAAATATCCTTGCCGAACAGCAGGAGGAGGCCGATACGCTTTACAGGCACGGTCATTTCTCTTTACCGGTTCTGACCGGGCAATCAGCCAGCACGGGAGGCGGCAGATGAATGTTTTCTGGTACATGTGCGCGCCCGACGGCGCCTATCCCTGGCAGCCGGAAGGGTCCCGCAAGGTGGATCTCGGTTATTACAAACAGCTGGCGCTCGCTTACGACCAGCTGGGTTACACCGGTGCACTGTTTGCCACCGGCGCGCATGACGTCTGGGTTCTGGCGGGCGCGCTGCTTTCCTATACCGAGCGGCTGAAGTTTCTGGTCGCCATTCATCCGGGCCTGGTCGCGCCGACGCTGCTCGCCAAGATGGCGGCAACGCTTCAGGAATTTTCGCGCGGACGCCTGCTGATCAATGTCGTCTCGGGCGATGCGAAGATGCTCGGCGCATACGGCATGACCATGCCGCATGACGAGCGCTATGATATGGCGGATGAATATCTGCAGATTTGGCACCGTCTTTTTGCCGGCGAAACAGTCGATTTCAAGGGCCGACATTTCCAGACGGAGGGCGCAAAGCTGGCGCTGCCGGTGGGGCAGGGTATCGAGCCTCCGCCATTGTGGTTTGGCGGCTCCTCGGACAAGGCCATCGACGTCGCGGCCAAACATGTCGAGACCTATCTTTCCTGGGGTGAAACGCCGGACCAGATCGGCGCGAAGGTCGATCTCGTCAAGGCGCGGGCGGAGAAGCTTGGCCGTGAGCTGGAATACGGCATTCGTCTCTATGTTATTGTACGTGATACGGATGAAGAGGCATGGGCCGCCGCCGCCGATCTCTACGGCCGCATGGATGAGAGGGCCATTGCCGCCAACCAGCGTTTCGTCGGCAAGACGGATTCCGTTGGCCAGCAGCGCATGACGGCGATGCATGGCGGGCAGAAGCCGGAGAATCTGCGCGATCTGGAAATCGCGCCCAATCTCTGGGCCGGCATCGGGCTTGTCCGTCCGGGCCCGGGAACCGCGATTGTCGGTTCGCCGGATACTGTCATCCGCACGCTGGAGGCCTATAAGAAGGCGGGGGTGAATACCTTTATCCTTTCCGGCATGCCATTACTGGAAGAGGCTTTCCGCTTCGGTGAAAAGGTTCTGCCGCGTCTTGACGTATCGCGTGAGGTCTCGACGGCAAAACAATTCACCTGGTCGACTTTGTTCGATCGCGACCTCTCGGCCAAGGCCTCCTGAGCATGGTGCGGGAGTGGAGAGACAAGACATGACGGCAAGTCCGGCAACAACAATCGCGCAACGGCGCATCGGCCCGCAGCTCGCAGCAGAGCGGGCGCTTGCCATTCTGGACAAGGTGCTCGGCGCAGTCGCCGCCGTGATCCTTGCAACGCTTCTCGTGGTGGTGCTGGTCAATGTCACGCTGCGCTATCTGTTTCACACCGGCTTCATTGGCGCGGAAGACCTCGGCATCTGGCTGCATGTGGCCATGATCGCGGTCGGTGCGCCGCTCAGTCTCAAAAGCGCGCTCGCCATGCGGCTCGATGTCTTCGTGCGGTTCCTCCCGCAACGATTTCACGCGGCGACCGAAATTCTGGCCGATGCCATCTCTTTCGTCGCAGCGCTTATCCTCGCTTTCGGCGGAGTGGAGATCGCGGCGATGCTGGGCGGCACCTCGCCCACACTCGGCCTGCCGGAATGGGTGCGTTTCGGCTTTCTCGGCGCAGGCGGCGCGCTTATCCTTCTCTATCTGGCGCTTCAGCGTGTCAGTGAGGGCAAGGCGCTTGCCGTTCTCGCATCTCTCGCCATCGCTATTGTGGCCTATGTCGGCTTGCCGGAAGTTTTCGTCGATACGAACCTGCCGCCGAGCCTGTTTCTGGCGCTGACGGCGGCCGTGGGGCTGGTGCTCGCCGCGCCGCTTGCCCATGCCTTCCTTGCCGCCGCCTATGTGGCGATTGCCTTCGGCAGCACCTTGCCGGAGCCGGCCATCGTTTCGTCAACCGTGACCGGCATGTCGAAATTCCTGCTGCTCGCCATTCCCTTCTTCCTGCTGGCCGGAAGCCTGCTGACGGAATCGGGCGTCGCCAACCAGCTGGTGCGTTTCGCTGCCTCCATGGTCGGGCACCGGCGGGCAGGCCTGGCGCAGACGACGCTTTTGACCAGCGTGCTGTTTTCCGGCGCATCCGGCTCATCGGTCGCCAATGCCGCCTTTGGCGCCTCCACCTTCCAGCCGGAACTGGTGAAACATGGCTATCCGCCGGCGCAGGCCGGTGCGATCATTGCCGCCACTTCCGTGCTGGACAATGTCATTCCGCCCTCCATCGCGTTTCTCATCCTCGCAACGGCCACCAATCTTTCGGTCGGCTCGCTGCTGGTTGGCGGCTTTTTTGCCGGCGGGCTGATGGCGGTCTGCCTTGCGGTGGCAATCCATTTCAGCGTGCGCAGCGTCGATACCTTGCCGCGCGCCACGGGTGCGGAGCGCTGGCGCTCGGCCATCGCCGCCATACCGGCCTTCGGTCTTGGCGTCATCGTGGTGGTCGGCATCCGCATCGGCATCGTCACCACCACGGAAGCGGCGGCACTTGCCGCACTTTACACGCTGCTTCTCGGCTTCGGTTACCGGCTGGGCGCGGGCCGCATTTTCGCGACCTTCCGGCAATCGGCCGGAGAGGCGGCGGCCATCGGCCTTCTGATCGGCACAGCAGGGCCTTTCGCCTTCCTCCTGGCGGTCGACAATGTCTCGGGGCTCGTCACTGACTTCGTGACTTTGCTCGGCGGCAGCAAGATTGCGGTGCTGCTGCTCTCCAACCTCATCCTGCTCGTGGTGGGACTGGTGCTGGATATTGGTGCTGCCATCCTGCTGTTCGGACCGATCCTGCTGCCCGCCGCCGTGGCCGCCGGCATCGATCCGATCCATTTCGGCGTCATCCTCGTGGTCAATCTGATGATCCATGGCCTGACACCGCCGCTCGGCATGCTGATCTTCGTGGTCAGCGGCGTCACCCGCATTCCGGCGACCGCGCTTTTCCGGGCCGTCGTTCCCTATCTTGTCTCCCTTCTCGTTTCCCTCGCCATTCTGTGCGCCTGGGCCATTTTCTTCTAAATCCGGGGTTTTATTCATGACTATTATCGATCGCCGCAATCTTCTGAAACTTTCCGCCATTGGCGCGGCAACGCTTGCCGCACCCGCCTTCGTGCGGACGGCACATGCCAGAACCCGCAGCCTCACCGTCGCGTCGCTTTTCGCCGACGACAAGCCGGAGACGAAAATCTGGGTGAAGATCAGCGAGCTGGTGGAGGCGAAGCTGCCCGGCCGTTTCCGTTTCAATATCGTCAAGAGCGGCGCGCTGGGCGGCGAAAAGGAAGTGGCGGAAAATATCCGTCTGGGCTCGGTTCAGGCGAGCCTTTCCACCGTCTCTTCGCTCTCCGGCTGGGTGCCGGAATTGCAGATCCTCGATCTGCCCTTCCTGTTCCGCGATGCCGAGCATGTGCGCAAGGTGGTGACGGGTGAGACCGGCAACGAGCTGAAGACGAAGCTCGGTGCGCAGCAATTCGTCGCCGCGGATTTCATCAATTACGGCGCTCGCCATCTTCTGACCAAGGAGCCTGTTACCCGACCGGAGCAGTTGGAGGGCAAGAAGATCCGCGTTATCCAGAGCCCACTGCACACCAAGCTCTGGAGCGCCTTCGGCACCACGCCGGTCGGTATTCCGATCACAGAGACCTATAATGCGCTGGCGACCGGCGTTGCCGATGCCATGGACCTTACCAAGTCCGCCTATGCCGGCTTCAAGCTTTACGAGGTCGTGCCCTATATGACCGAGACCGGCCATATCTGGGCCTCGGGCGTCGTCTATTACGGCGCGACCTTCTGGAACCAGTTGGACGACGAAGAAAAGAAGGTTCTTTCGGAAGCCTCCAGCGCGGGCGCACAATATTTCAACCAGCTGATCGTCGAAGACGAAACGAAGTCCGTCGAGCTTGCGCTCTCCAAGGGCGGCAAGGTGTTGCAGCCGGAAGCGCTGGATGAATGGCGCAAGGGTGCCCAGGGTGTCTGGCAGGATTTCGCCGGTATTGTTGGCGGCATCGAGAAGATACAGGCTGTGCAGTCCGCCTGAGGATATGGCCTTTGAAATAGAAAACCCCGTGCATCCTTCGCACGGGGTTTCTTTGTTCGGTATCAGTGCGAAGCACCGGAGCCACCGACCGCGACGATGGAATAGGGCTGGCCCTCCACCGCAACCGTGCGGGTTTCCTTCAGGCTTTCCGCATCCACCACGCGGACCAGCGAATGGCGCGGATCAGAAATTGCGACCTGCCCATCGGCAACGGCGAGACGTGGGCGCGGATCACGCCAATGGCCGTCCTTGCTGTAAGGCTCGGTCACCTTCGCCTTGCGGGTGATGGCGCCTTCCAGCACGTCAAGCACATGCAGGTCACCATCTTCCGTCAGGATATAGGCGTTGCGCGGATTGGCGGGATCGAGAATGAAATCGACGCGCCGGGTCGGCAGTTCCACCAGACGGAAGGCGTCCTTGCTGTCCGGATCGATCAGGACGACCTTGTCCTCACCGTAATTGCCGAGGAAGAACTGCATGGATTTGCCGCCGAGCAGCGTGCCGGTATAGGCTTTCGGGAAATCTTCCGGATAGGTCAGCATTTCAAGCTTCGGGCCATCGGTGCCGCCGGGGCGGGCAACGAGAATGCCTTCCTTGCAGCCGAAAGCGGCAAGCCGTGCGGATGTCGCCTCGCCATGCAGATCGGTGCATGCCGCCTGTTCGCCGACCTGCTTGCCCTCCCTGTCGAGAACACGCAGCCCGATGCGGGGCGGCAGCGTATCGGGTTTCGTTTCGATCTCGGTATTCGGCACGGAAACCAGAACGTAACGTCCCATCGTCACCGCCACGCCATGGTGCGGCGCAGTCGTGTCGACGGTGCGGACCTTGGCCTTGCCGTCCAGCAGGGCCGCCTCGTCGATGATCTCCGCCTTGCCGCCACGGTCATAGAAAAGGATCGCATGATCGTCATGCGGCACGACGTGGAAAGGGCGCTTGCCTTCGAAGGTGACGGGCAAAAGCGCTGCATCCTCCACATCCAGATCGCGATGTTCGCCGTGATCGGAGAAAACGATGCCGGTCTTGATCACATGCACCATGTCGGCATCCGATTGCGTGGCGAAGACCGTCTTGCCGGAGGCGCTGGCGGTCAGCGCCGCATAGCCCTTGAGATCGTAGCGTCCGAGTTCCTTGCCGGTTTCGAAATCGATTGCGCGCACCACCGGCTGGCTGTGATCGGCGACGAACAGCCGCCATTCCTTGACGCTGTCGCCGCTTTCTTCGGCCAGCGCCATGTCTGGGCCAAGGGGCATGGCGAGGGCAAGGCATGTTGCAAGCGCGCTCATGCCGAGATGGTGATGAAGGGAAAATCTCATGGTGTTCCTTCCAGACGTTGTCATCCTCTTGCGGAGTTGAACCGATGGCGGTCTTTTGAGGATGATTGTAATGTTATTACGTTACGAGTCACGTATTAGCATTACGTGCAGGGTCGATGTCAACCGAGCAGGACGTCGCGATGTGGAAAATCTGGAAGAGGCTGGAAGAAGCAGATGACGCGCCGGCGTTGGGCCGCATCTTTCGAAAGGCCGATAGCCTTCTTTAAGCGCCGGCTGAAAAGAATGGCAGGCGCGTTGCCGCGCCTGCCGTCGTTCAATTTAGCGAATGTCTTCCGGCAGAACGTCCGAAGGGATGTTCTGGTAGGAAACCGGGCGCGTGAAGCGGCGGATCGACATGGTGCCGACCGAAGTTGCGCCGAAGTTCGTGGAGGCCGGGTAGGGGCCGCCGTGAACCATGGCGTCGCAGACTTCAACGCCGGTCGGGAAACCGTTGGCGAGAACGCGGCCGGCCTTGCGCTCGAGGATCGGCAGCAGCTTGCGGCCGAGTTCGGCGTCGCCGGCATCGAGGTGCAGGGTGGCGGTCAGCTGGCCTTCGAAGCTTTTCGCAACCGCGATCATCTCTTCCGGGCTCTCGACCGTTACGATCAGGCCGAGCGGTCCGAAGACCTCTTCGGCAAGCGCGTGGTTCGCAATCCAGTCCTTGCCGGACACGCGGTAGAGATAAGGCGTGGCGTTGCGCAGGTTGCAGGTGGTGGTCAGCACGTCACGCACGCCATTGCCGGCGGCGATGCGGTCGCGGCCGTCGCGATAGGCGGCAGCGATGCCGTCAGTCAGCATGACCTGCGGGCCGACTTCCGAAAGGGCTGCACGGGCGCTTTCAGCAACGGCGTCCGCCTGCGAGGCGAGAATGACGGCGATGCCGGGATTGGTGCAGAACTGGCCCGCACCCATGGTGAGCGAACCAGCCCAGCCCTTGGCGATGGCTTCGCCACGGGCGGCAACGGCTTCCGGCAGCAGGAACATCGGGTTGACGGAACCGAGTTCGCCGAAGAAGGGGATCGGCTCGGGGCGCTGGGCGCAGAGATCGAACAGCGCACGGCCGCCGGCGAGCGAACCGGTGAAACCGACCGCCTTGATGCGCGGATGCTGCACGAGCGCGGAGCCGACATCGCGGCGGCCGCCCTGGATCAGCGAGAAGACGCCGGGATGCAGATTGTGCTTCTTGACGGCGGCGAGAACGGCTTCGGCGACGATTTCGCCGGTGCCGGGATGGGCGGAATGGCCCTTGACGACGACCGGGCAGCCGGCTGCCAGAGCCGCGGCGGTATCACCGCCGGCCGTGGAGAAGGCGAGCGGGAAATTGGAGGCGCCGAAGACCGCGACGGGGCCGATCGGACGCTGCATCAGGCGAATGTCCGGGCGCGGCAGGGGCTGGCGGTCCGGCAGCGCCTCGTCGTGGCGGCGGTCGAGATAGTCGCCCTTGCGGATATGCGAGGCGAAAAGACGCAGCTGGCCAACGGTGCGGCCGCGTTCGCCCTGCAGGCGTCCTGCGGGCAGGCCGGTTTCGGAGGAGCCGATTTCGGTGATGGCGTCGGCGCGGGCTTCGATCTCATCGGCAATGGTGTCGAGGAATGCGGCGCGCTCTTCGCGGGTGGTGTAACCGTAGCTCCAGAAGGCGTCTTCGGCTGCTTCACAGGCTGCATTCACCAGATCGACGGTGCCGACCGAAAAATCGAAAGCTTCGCCATGTGCAGGCTCGCTGCGGAATTTTGCTTCCGTTGCGACCCATTCTCCTGCAACCAGATGTTTGCCGTGCGGCTTGAAACTCATTGTGCTCTTCCCTGAAAATCTGATCCTGTGTGGAAAATCCACCCGACACCGTGACGTTGCACCGAAAGGCGACAGCGCAAACGCCATCAGCCGCGATCCTCGCCCGGTTGCCTTCTGCCTTAGCCCGTGTGGGGCCTGAGCGAAAGCCGGTTTTTCAACTATCTGACCGAAAAGTGTGATTAATTGGGCGAGGCGTGAAAAAGACCCGCTTCCGTTTACGCGCACGGCGCTCTATTGTGACGCCATGATGACAAATAGACTTCCGAAATATGTTGCCTGGTCGGTTTTTCTGCTGATCGTGATCGTTACAGTTTGCCCTATCGGCTTTCGCCCGCACACGCTGACGACGGTGGGCCTGGACCGCGCCGCGGCCTTCGCCTTTTGCTCGGCTGCCTTCGTGCTCGCCTATCCGCGTTACTGGCTGGCGATCATCGTGACAGGCATTGCGGCGGCTTTCGGCATCGAGGCGCTGCAATTCCTGTCGCCCACCCGTCATCCGCATCTGATGGACGCCGCCGTGAAAGCCGCCGGTGTCATCGCCGGCGGGCTTACGACCTTTTCCTACCTGCTGTTCAGGGCGAGGCTGGCTGCAGGCTGACGGAACGCCCGCAGCCGGGAACATTGTTCAGCGTGTCCCACCCGCCAGCCCGAAACGGCTGTGCGATAACGTGCGTTCGATGCCGCGCAGCTCCGCCAGCCCTTTCAGCCGGCCGATGGCGGGATAACCGGGCTGTGCGCCGCGCGTCAGGTCGTCGAGGATTTCCTGGCCGTGATCGGGCCGCATCGGAATGGTGTGGTCTTCGCGGCCCTCCGCCCGGCGGCGCGCCTCTTCGGTGAGGAGTGCTGCGATGACGGCGACCATATCGGTTCCGCCTTCGAGGTGCTCGTCTTCGAAGAAGGAGCAGGGCACGGTATCGGTGTCGCGCGTCACGTTGCGCAGATGTACGAAATGGATGCGATCGGCAAAACGGCTGGCGATGAAGGGCAGGTCGTTATCCGCCCGTGCGCCGAGGGAGCCGGTGCAGAGTGTCACGCCATTGGCGCGGCTGTCGACCTTTGAGAGCATATGGGCGTAGTCCGCCTCCGTCGACAGGATACGCGGCAGGCCGAGCAGCGGCCATGGCGGATCGTCGCCATGGGCGCAGATGTTGATACCCACCTCTTCGGCAACCGGCGTCACCTCGCAGAGGAAGTCGATAAGGTTCTGTTGCAGCCTTTCGCGGTCGATGCCGTGATAGGAGCGCAGTTTTTCCAGAAGCTGGGCAAGCGTATAACCATCCGCCGAGCCGGGCAGGCCCGCGCCGATATTGCGCCCGAGGGCGGTGATTTTCGTGTCCGGCATGTCGGCGAAGCGTTTTGCCGCTTCTTCCGCCAGCCAGTCCGGATAATCGGCCTTTGCCCCGGGGCGTTTCAGGATGTGGATGTCGAAGGCTGCGAAATCGGTAAGATCGAAACGCATCGCCTTGGCGCCGTGCCTCGTTTCCCAGCGCAGGTCGGTGCGGGTCCAGTCCAGCACGGGCATGAAATTATAGCAGACGGTGCGGATGCCGGAGGCGGAGAGGCGGCGCAGCGTTTCCTGCCAGTTGGTTATATGGCTTTTCCAGTCGCCGGTCTGGGTCTTGATATCCTCGGATACCGGCACGCTTT
Organism: Agrobacterium sp. D14; assembly: GCF_001526505.1. NCBI lineage: Bacteria > Pseudomonadati > Pseudomonadota > Alphaproteobacteria > Hyphomicrobiales > Rhizobiaceae > Agrobacterium > Agrobacterium sp. D14. The sequence continues at coordinate 5,408 of NZ_ASXX01000022.1, read as the reverse complement.
CCACCACGTCCCAATAAAGACCGCCGGCCTTGATCGCCTCATGCCGTTTGGCGATTTCATCCACCGGCCAGACATCGCCTGTGGCGACGTGGTGCAGCGCGCTGACGATGCCTTCCGCACCCGCCTGAGCCGCATCCTGAACCGTGACCTTGTCGACCGGGCCGAACCAGCGCCATGTATGTCTCATCTTTAATCCTCAAATATCAGTCTGCGGAAAATGTCAGTTGCACCTTGCAGGCGGCAGAGCGGTCTCCGGCCTGTTCGAATGCGGCTTTCGCCTCGCCGAGCGGGAAGCTGTGGGAAATGATCGGCCGGACATCGATCCTGCGGGTGGAGATGAGCCCGGCGGCAATGGCGAATTCGTCGTGGAAACGCTGTGAGCCGCGCCAGAGAATTTCCTTGCCCACCAGCGCGTTGAGCGGAATGGTGATGTCACCCGTGACGCCCACCTGCACGATGGTGCCGCGCGGGCGCACGCAGGCAAAGGCGGTGCGAAGTGCTGGACCGGCTGCGGAGCAATCGAAAATGACGTCGAAATAACCCTTATTGCCCTGATATGGCAAAAGCGCCTCGGCGTCTTTCGCGACATTGATCGTGCGGTCGGCACCCATGGCGGGAGCGCGTTCAAGTGCGGCATCGGTGAGGTCGGTGGCGACGATGGTGGCCGCACCGGCATGGCGGGCGGCGGCGATGGTCAGGAGGCCGATGGGACCTGCGCCCGTCACGAGTACGTTTGCCCCTTTCAGGTCGCCGGCCTGGGCCACGGCATGCAGGCAGACGGCGAGCGGCTCGGTGCAGGCGGCTTCGGCGGGTGAGGTATCCTCTGAAAATGTCGCGCATTGTTTGGCGGGAACCACCAGCCGGTCTCGGAACATCCCCTGTTCATGTGGCAGGCGCATGGCGCTGCCCATGAAGCGCATTTCAAGGCAATGGATCGGCTGGCCCTTCAGGCAGAAATGGCAATGGCCGCAGGGCTGGGAGGGATTGACGGCGACAAGCTGGCCGATGGCAAGCCCGCTGACACCAGCGCCCAAAGCCGCGATATGGCCGGATGCCTCGTGACCGCAGATGATCGGCTCACGCACACGGACCGGGCCGAAGCCGCCATCCTGATAATAATGCAGATCGGAGCCGCAGATGCCGCCCGCCGCCATGGCAAGCAGCACTTCGCCGGGTCCCGGTGCGGGAAGGTCCTGCGTTTCGACGCGAATGTCCTTCTGGCCGTATAGACGTGCCACGCGTGTCTGCATGACGATGCCCTCATATGTGTATGGGATGAAGAAGCCCGCGCGGGAAACCGCGCGGGCGATGATGTTTGCGTTAGCGGATCAGGCCCATTTCGGTCGGCAGCCACAGCGTGATGGCCGGAACGAAGGTGATCAGCAGCAGCGCCACGAACAGCGGCACCAGCCAAGGCAGGATGGCCATCGTCGTGCGTTCGACGGAGAGTTTCGCCACGCGCGAGAGCACGAACAGCACCATGCCGAGCGGCGGATGCAGCAGCCCTATCATCAGGTTGAGCGTGATGATCAGGCCGAAATGCACCGGATCGATATTGAACTGCAGCACCAGCGGCAGCAGGATCGGCACGAGGATGGTGATGGCCGCAATCGTATCGAGGAAGCAGCCCACGAACAGCATCAGGAGGTTGACCAGAACGAGGAAAATCCACTTGCTGTCGGTGATCGTCAGGATCGCCGCCGAGAGAAGCTGTGCCGCCTGACTGACCGTGAGCAGCCATGCGAAGACAGATGCCGCCGCGACGATGAAGAGCACCGAAGCGGTCGTCTCTATCGTATCGAAGGTCGATTTTGCCAGCGTCTTGAAGGTCATCGTCCGGTAACGGACAAGCCCGAGGAACAGCGACCACAGAACGGCGGCAACGGCGGCTTCCGTCGGCGTGAACCAGCCCATGGTCATGCCGCCGATCAGGATCACCGGCGTCATCAGCGCCATCACGGCGGAAAAGTCGAAATACCAGTCGCAGGCGAGCAGGATCACCAGCACGATCAGGATCGACAGGTTGAGCGACAGGCCGAATGCCGTGAGGATATAGATGCCGAGCGGCACCATCATCACCACGAAGACTTCGATCGATGCGCCGAAGATGGTTCTGAGGCTGAACGGCGTGTCGGAGCCCCAGCCCTTGATATAAGCGAAGACCGCAACCGTGATCATCATCAGAAGCGTCATGACGACGCCCGGAACGATGCCGGCCATGAACAGCGCGCCAATCGAGACATTCGCCATCATGCCGTAGATGACGAAGGGCAGCGACGGCGGGAAGATCGGGCCGAGCGTTGCGGAGGCGGCGGTGACGCCGACGGCCGCTTCGACCGGATAACCGTGATCCTTCATGGCCTTGATTTCGATGGTGCCGATGCCGGCAGCATCGGCAAGCGCGGTGCCGGACATGCCGGAAAAGATCACCGAGCCAATGATGTTGACCTGCGCGAGGCCGCCCTTCATCCAGCCGACCAGCGCGACGGCGAAGGAATAGATACGTCCCGTCACCCCTGCCGTATTCATCAGGTTGCCGGCAAGGATGAAGAAGGGAACGGCCAGAAGCGGGAAGCTTTCCACGCCCGCAATCAGGCGCTGCGCGGCGATGATGTCAGGCGCGACATTGTAAAACACGATGTAGAGCAACGAGGCCGAGGCCATGGAAATGGCGACCGGCAGGCCGATCAGCATCAGGAGAAGAAATGAGCCGATAAGAAGCAGCATGTGGTCAATCCCCCGCGCTCTGGAATTCTTCAGGCCGCTCGAGCACGGAATAACCACGCTGCATATTGGCGATGAAGACCTGCACCGACCGGAAGAACATCAGAACGAAAGCGGCCAGAACCGTATAGAAAACGATGTTGCGCGGCAGCGCCACGGTGACCATTTCCTCATCGGCGACGATTTCCAGATAGCGCCACATCAGCCATGACGTATAGGCGAAGAAGAGGATGCGCAGTACGTCGACAAGGATCGACATGGCGCGGGCCACCTGCGGCGGCACATAGTGATAAAGCACATCCACCTGGATATGGCGCGACATGCGGACGCACATGACTGAACCTAAAAAGACGACGCCGATCAGGCAGTTGACGGCGATTTCTTCCGTCCAGGCGTAGCTGTCGTTGAGCACGTAGCGGGTGAAGAACTGAAGGAACACGCAGCCCGTCATCAGCCAGAAGAGGCCGAGCGTGACCCAATCTTCGAATGAATAGACCTTGAGATCGACCTCCGGCGGCGCCTCGTCGAACGTATGGGCGAGTTCCTCAGGCGTGACCTGAGTATGGATTTCCTGCGACATTGAGATATCCCGTCTGGAGAGAAAGGGCGGTGCGGCAACGGGGCCGCACCGGATCTTGGCTCACTTGACGGCGCGAATGGCTTCCCAGTCGGCCTTGTCGTAACCGAAGTCCTCGAACTTCACTTTTTCGAGGACGTTCTTCTCGAAGTCGGCCTTGTCCACCTCGGCGACGGTCAGGCCGCGCTTCTTGAAGTCTTCGACGAGGCTTTTTTCGCGGCCTTCGATGGTCTTGGTGGTGCGCTCGGCGGCCTGCTGCATGACTTCGGTGAAGATTTTCTTGTCTTCATCGGAGAGCTGCGACCACAGGTTCTTCGAAATCACCGTGTTGAGGTGGTCGACGATATGGCCGGTCAGGACGATGTTCTTCTGCACTTCGAAGAACTTCTTCGCCTCGATGGTGGTCAGCGGGTTTTCCTGTGCGTCGACCGTGCCGTTCTGGAGCGCCAGATAGACTTCCGCAAAGGCAATCGGGGTCGTGTTGGCGCCGCAGGCGCGCGGCATGGCGAGATAGGCCGGAACGTCAGGAACGCGCATCTTCAGCCCCGCCATGTCGGCGCAGGCGGCAATCGGCTTGTTCGACGTGGTGTGACGCGTGCCGTAATAGCTGACGGCGGCGATGTGATTGCCAGTCTTGTCTTCGTAACCCTTGGCGAGACGCTTGAAGATATCGCTCTTGGTATAGGCGATCAGATGGCTCGGATCGCGGAAGATGTAAGGGAAATAGGTGACGCCGATCGGCTTGAAGTCACGCGCGGCAAAGCTCGAGCCGGAAATGATGATATCGACGGTGCCGATCTTCAGGCCCTGGTTGATATCGGCTTCCTTGCCAAGCTGCGAGGCGGGGAAAACATCCACCTTGTAGCGGCCGTCGGTGCGCTTGGCGATTTCTTCCGCCGCCCAGACCGAATCCGTATGGAAAGGTTCCGAGGTCTCGTAGACATGCGCCCATTTCAGCGTGGTCTGCGCCTGCGCCGCCAGAGCGGAAAGCAGGATGGCGGCTGTTGCGCCCATTAAAGTCGACAATCTGATTTTCATTCTTAACTCCTCCCGAATTAAAGCCAGATTTCTCATTTTTCCCGTCGCCGGTTGCGGCGCGGTCACTCTTCTCCGATCGTTTCCTCCCCGAAACTTTCGGAAAATCTCTTTTGCGACAGCGTCAGATGCTGCCGCATCGCCTCGCGCGCGCCTTCCGGGTCGTTGGCGGCAATGGCGTCGCGGATTGCGCGGTGTTCCTGAACGGCAAGGTTCCAGGTGTGCGGCCCCTCGAAATAGCTGGCGAGCTTTTCGAAAAAGGGTGACAGGCTGCGCTCGTCATAGATCAGGCCGGTAAAGCGATTGAGCGCCGAGTTACCGATGATATCGGCGATGGCGGTGTGGAAGGCCCGGTCGAAATTGAGCGCCTGCGGCGAGCTGTCGAGCGCGCCGGCCATGCGTTCGATGATGTCATCGAGCTTGGCGATGCATTCCGGCGTGGCAAGCCGTGCGGCTTCCTCCGCAATCGCGCTTTCGATGATGCAGCGCGCCTGCAGGATTTCGAATGGCCCATGCGCATCCGGCACCGGCGGCTTTTCCTTGGCCTGCTTGCCGGCTGCGCTGACATAAACGCCCGAACCCATGCGGATATGGATATGGCCTTCCACTTCCAGAACGATCAGCGCTTCGCGAACCGTCGGGCGCGATACGCCGAAGCGTTCGGCAAGATCCCGTTCCGCCGGCAGGCGCTGGCCTTCGGTCAGTTCTCCGCTTTCGATGAGCAAACGAATTTGTTCCGCGACCAACCGGTAAAGGCGGCGCGGCTCCAGAGCCACAAACATGATATCCTCCCAGCGCGAAAGTCTCCCCCGATCGCGCAAGCGGTAAGATGGTCTTACCAATTTTATTAGGACGCATTTATGCGGTGCTGTCAATCGGCCGCTGGTGGAAAAGTGTGTGGGAGGAGTTTGTGGCGGTTCAGCAGGTCGGGCGTTGTCTCATTCCGGGGCCTTTACCACTTCCGTCATTCCGGCTTGGAGTGGGCATTCAGCCAGCCCGAGTCTTTGTGCATAAGAGGATGGTAAAGTTCGCAAACCTTGCCTTCGTCATGCTCGGGCTTGTGTGGAGGATT
>NZ_ASXX01000021.1:0-249183 GCF_001526505.1 Agrobacterium sp. D14 | reverse complement strand
CTGATGGACCTGATCGAGACCAGCGGCACGGAACTCGTCGTGCTGGCGCGCTACATGCAGGTTCTGTCCGACGACATGTGCCGGAAGATGTCTGGCAAAATCATCAACATCCACCACTCCTTCCTGCCCTCCTTCAAGGGCGCCAACCCCTACAAGCAGGCCTATGAGCGCGGTGTGAAGCTGATCGGTGCCACGGCGCATTATGTCACCGCCGATCTCGACGAGGGCCCGATCATCGAGCAGGACACGGTGCGCATCACCCATGCGCAATCGGCCGACGATTATGTCTCGCTTGGCCGCGATGTCGAAAGCCAGGTGCTGGCCCGGGCCATCCACGCCCATATCCACCACCGCACCTTCATCAACGGCAACCGCACCGTCGTCTTCCCGCCAAGCCCGGGAAGTTATGCTTCCGAGCGGATGGGATAAACACTGAACGCAGTGCGCGTGGACAGGGTACGACGACAAGCGCGCTATCTTTCGCCGGCCGGTTCGCACCGGCCGCCGCGGGCCATGGTGAAAACCGTCCCTTGACATTGGTTTTTCGTTCGCTCTTCAATAAAACGAAAAAATTGAAAGAGGAGGGAGGGTGAAATGCTGCTCACACCGCGTCAGGATGAAATCGTTGCGCTGGCGAAAGCGAACGGGCGGGTGCTGGTCGACGAGCTGGCGGCACGGTTCTCCGTCACTCCCCAGACGATCCGCAAGGACCTGAACGATCTCTGCGATACGCGGGTTCTGACCCGCATCCACGGCGGCGCGCTTTTTCCAAGCGGCAACGAAAACGTCAAATACGAGGCGCGTCGGGCGATAGCCTCTTCCGAAAAGCAGGCGATCGGCGCCGCCGCCGCCGCCCTCATCCCCAACAACTCGTCACTCTTCATCAATATCGGCACGACGACCGAAGCCGTGGGCGAAGCGCTGGCGGATCATCACGAGTTGATGGTCATCACCAACAACATCAATGTTGCCAACAGGTTGAGGGTCTTCCCCGGTATCGAGGTGGTGATTGCCGGCGGTGTCGTGCGCGGCTCCGATGGCGGTATCGTCGGCGAGGCGGCGGTGGATTTCATCCGCCAGTTCAAGGTGGATTTCGCTGTCATCGGCGTTTCGGCCATCGATGAGGACGGTGCTTTGCTGGATTTCGACTTTCGTGAGGTCAAGGTCGCGCAGGCGATCATCTCCAATGCGCGCCATGTCATTCTGGTGTCGGATTCGCTCAAATTCGAGCGCACGGCTCCGGTTCGTATCGGCCATCTTTCCCAGATGCATACTTTCATCACCGATCATTGTCCGGTGGATTCGATCCGCTCCATCTGTGCCGATCATGACGTCCGGTTGATCGAAACCGAGATGGTCGAGTCCTGATCGGGACGGCCTATGAATTTCGTTTGACATTCGTTTTGTCTTCGAATTAGATGTCCGTGCTTTCAGTATATCGATGAGGAGAGCGTCGATGAAAGCGCGGGAGGATCCATGTCTGACGAGGCAATCCACGATATTTTCGTGATCGGCGGCGGTATCAATGGCTGCGGCATCGCACGTGACGCCGTCGGCAGGGGCTATTCCGTCGCGCTTGCGGAAATGAACGATTTCGCCTCCGGTACCTCGTCCGCCGCCACCAAGCTTATCCATGGCGGTTTGCGTTATCTCGAACATTACGAATTTCGTCTGGTGCGCGAAGCACTGATGGAACGTGAGGTGCTGTGGGCTATGGCGCCGCACATCATCTGGCCCATGCGCTTCGTACTACCGTTCCAGAAGGGCGGGGTGCGCCCGGCCTGGCTCGTGCGCCTCGGGCTATTTCTCTACGATCATCTCGGCGGCCGCAAGCTTCTACCCCCGACCCGCTCGCTCGATCTGCGCCGCGATCCCGCCGGGAAACCTTTGAAACCGATTTTTGCCCGCGCCTTCGAATATTCGGATGGCTGGGTGGACGATGCCCGTCTGGTGGTGCTGAATGCCCGCGACGCCGCCAATCGCGGCGCGCTCATCCTCAACCGCACGCAGGTGGTTTCGGCGCGGCGCGAAGGCGCCTTCTGGCGGGTCGAAACGAAAAATGCGGCCGGAGAGGCCAAGACCTACCGGGCACGCATGCTGGTGAATGCCGCGGGTCCCTGGGTGGACAAGGTGCTGTCCTCGGCATTCGGTAAAAACAATGTCCATAATGTCCGCCTGGTGCAGGGCAGCCACATCATCGTGCGCAAGAAATTTTCCGATCCGCGTGCCTATTTTTTTCAGAATCCGGACGGGCGGATCATCTTCGCCATTCCTTACGAACAGGACTTTACGCTGATCGGCACGACGGATCGCGACTATACCGCCGACCCCCGGGCTGTTAAGATCAGCGACGAGGAGATCAGCTATCTTTGCAATGCGGCGAGCGAATATTTCGCTGAGCCGGTGGAGCCGGCGGATATCGTCTGGACCTATTCCGGCGTGCGCCCGCTGTTCGATGACGGGGCATCGAAAGCGCAGGAAGCGACCCGCGATTATGTGCTGAAAACCGAAGGGGCGGAAGGCGAAGCGCCGCTTCTCAATATTTTCGGCGGCAAGCTCACCACCTATCGGCGGCTTGCCGAACATGCTCTTGAAAAAATCGGCGATGCGCTGGGTGAAAAGGGTGCGCCATGGACGGCGGGCTCGCATTTGCCGGGTGGAAATTTCGGCGCCGAGGCCTACACCGCGGAAGTTTCGGCACTGCGGTCGCGTTACCCCTTTCTTGAAGAGCGTCATGCGGAGCGGCTTGTGCGCTGCTACGGAACGGATGCGGCGGTCCTGATCGGCAATGCCACAGAGGCGGCGGCGCTGGGGCGGTATTTCGGCGGTACGCTCTACGAGGCTGAGGTTCGCTGGCTGATGGCGCGGGAATGGGCGCTGACGGCCGAGGATATTCTGTGGCGCCGCACCAAGCAGGGGCTCTTTTTTACCCCGGAAGAGGTGCGTGGGCTGGAGGATTATGTCGAAGACATTGCAGGTGGGCGCTTAAGGGCAATCTGACGATCCGGATAAAAGCGGAGGAGGCTTTGGATCACCATGCTTGAATTGCGAAACGTCTCGAAGATGGTTGGCGGTGAATATCATATTCACCCGACCGATCTGACGTTGCAGCGCGGAAGCCTGAACGTCCTGCTTGGACCGACACTTTCGGGCAAGACGACGCTGATGCGGCTGATGGCCGGGCTGGACAAGCCGAGCGCCGGCTCGATCTTTTTCAATGGCGAAGATGTGACGGGATGGCCGGTGCAGAAGCGCAATGTCGCCATGGTCTATCAGCAGTTCATCAACTATCCGGCGCTCAGCGTTTACGAAAACATCGCCTCGCCCATGCGCGTTGCCGGCAAGGACCAGGCGACCATCGACAGGGAAGTGAGGAAAGCCGCCGAGCTTCTGAAGCTGACGCCCTATCTCGACCGCACGCCGCTCAATCTTTCTGGCGGTCAGCAGCAGCGCACAGCACTCGCCCGCGCCATCGTCAAAAACGCCAATCTGGTGCTGCTCGATGAGCCGCTGGCCAATCTCGATTACAAGCTGCGCGAAGAGCTGCGCGAGGAACTGCCGCGCATCTTCGCCGAATCCGGCGCCATCTTCGTTTATGCCACCACCGAACCTTCCGAGGCGCTGCTTTTGGGCGGCAATACCGCAACGCTCAACGAGGGCAGGGTAACGCAGTTCAGCCGTACCATCGAGGTTTACCGGCGTCCGGTGGATATCGTCACCGCGGAAATTTTTGCCGACCCGCCGCTCAACACCATCGAGGTCGTCAAGGCGGGCGGTGCATTCACCCGTGCCGACCAGGCGGTGATTGCGGTGCCGGCGCATCTTGCCGCCGTGCCGGATGGACCTTTGACCATCGCTTTCCAGCCGCATCATCTTTTCCCGCAGGCGAAGGGCGAGGCCCGACAGTCGATCCGGGCGCGGACGCTGATTTCGGAAATCGCCGGATCGGAAAGCTTCGTGCATGTGGAGTTTTCGGGTCGGCGCTGGGTCATGCTCGCGCATGGCATTCACGACATCGAGCCGGACAGGGACATAGAGCTGTTTCTCGATACAAAACACCTGATGGCCTTTGACGCGAATGGCCGCGCCATCGGCGAAGCGGCTTGAGGGAGATCGGTCATGGCACGCATCACGCTCGATCACATCCGACACGCCTATAACGCAAAGGCGCAGGCTGCCGGCGACTATGCGCTGAAGGAAGTCCATCATGAATGGGAGGACGGCGGTGCCTATGCGCTGCTCGGCCCTTCCGGCTGCGGCAAGACCACGCTGCTCAACATCATTTCCGGGCTGCTGCGCCCCTCCGAAGGCCGCATCGCCTTTGACGGAACCGACGTGACGGATTTCGCCACGGAAGACCGCAATATTGCGCAGGTATTCCAGTTCCCGGTCGTTTACGACACGATGACGGTTTACGACAATCTGGCCTTTCCTCTGCGCAACCGGCATGTGCCGGAGGCCGAGGTGGACCGTCGGGTGCGGGAAATCCTCGAAATGACCGATCTTTCCGGCATGGCCAAACGCCATGCGCGTGGTCTGACGGCGGATCAGAAACAGAAGATTTCGCTGGCGCGCGGGCTCGTGCGGTCCGATGTCAACGCCATCCTCTTCGACGAGCCGCTGACGGTGATCGACCCGCATATGAAATGGGTGCTGCGCTCGCAGCTGAAACGGCTGCACCGGCAGTCCGGTTTCACCATGGTTTATGTCACCCATGACCAGACCGAAGCGCTGACCTTCGCCGACAAGGTTGTGGTCATGTATGACGGTCAGATCGTCCAGATCGGCACGCCGGCTGAGCTTTTCGAACGGCCGGGACATACCTTCGTCGGTTATTTCATCGGCTCGCCGGGCATGAACGTGCTGCCCGCCAGTATCGACGGCGCGACCGCCATGGTCGGCGGCCTTGGTGTGCCGCTGGCCGGTGCGCCAAAGGTTGATGGAGCGCAACGCATCGAGATCGGCATCCGCCCGGAATTCGTCCGGCTGGAACGGGGCGGCATGCCCATCACTGTCGACAAGGTCGAGGATATCGGCCGGCAGAAGATCGTGCGTGCCCGGTTCGCCGGCCAGAAACTCGCGATCGTCGTTGCCGAAGACGAGGAAATCCCGGCGGAAGCGGGTGTTCGCTTCGATCCGGCCGCCATCGGCGTCTTCGCCGACTCGTGGCGTGTAAAGATGGGGGCCTGACCATGGAAAAGAGCTGGAACAACAAGGCATGGTTCATGGTGCTGCCGGTGCTGGTGCTGGTCGCCTTTTCCGCCGTCATTCCGCTGATGACCGTCGTGAATTATTCGGTGCAGGATACGTTCGGCAATAACCAGTTCTTCTGGGCGGGAACGCAATGGTTCGAGGAAATTCTGGCCTCGGATCGTTTCTGGGATGCGCTGGGGCGCAACCTGCTGTTCTCCGGCATCATCCTGGCGATTGAAATTCCGCTCGGCATCTTCATCGCGCTCAAGATGCCGAAATCCGGCATCGGCGTGCCGGTCTGCCTCGTCACCATGGCGCTGCCGCTGCTGGTGCCGTGGAATGTCGTCGGCACCATCTGGCAGGTTTTCGGCCGCAGCGATATCGGCCTGCTCGGTTATTACGCCAATCAGCTCGGGCTCGATTACAACTATGTCAACGATCCGGTCGATGCGTGGATCACGGTCGTCATCATGGATGTCTGGCACTGGACGAGCCTTGTCGTGCTTTTGTGCTATGCCAGCCTCGTCTCCATTCCGGATGCCTATTATCAGGCGGCCAGGATCGATGGCGCGTCGCGTTTTGCGGTGTTCCGTTACATCCAGCTGCCGAAGATGAAGCGGGTGCTGCTGATCGCTTTCCTGCTGCGCTTCATGGACAGTTTCATGATCTATACCGAGCCTTTCGTCGTCACCGGCGGCGGCCCGGGCAATTCCACCACCTTCCTGTCCATCGATCTCGTGAAGATGGCGCTCGGCCAGTTCGACCTCGGGCCGGCGGCGGCCATGTCGCTGATCTACTTCCTCATCATCCTGCTGCTGTCCTGGGTGTTCTACACCGTCATGACCAGCCACGACGCGGAGACTTGAGACATGAGCGCCTCGAATGTCACCACAAGCGTGGAGCGTAACGGCATCGGCAGTTCGCCGGTGAGAGCCCCTGCGGCGGGACGATCCGGCCTTGCCGTCAATGCGCGGCGTCGCCACCATGGGCCGTCGCGTTTTTCCTGGCTGGTGCCGACGATCTATATCCTGCTGCTGCTTGTTCCGATCTACTGGCTCGTCAATATGAGCTTCAAGACGAACACGGAAATCGTCTCCTCCATGACGCTTTATCCGCATCAGCCGACCTTGCAGAACTACCGGACGATCTTCACGGATTCATCCTGGTATTCGGGCTATATCAATTCGATCATCTATGTCGTTATGAACATGGTGATCTCGGTCGCGGTGGCGTTGCCGGCGGCTTACGCCTTCTCGCGTTATCGCTTTCTCGGCGACAAGCACCTGTTCTTCTGGCTTTTGACCAACCGCATGGCCCCGCCCGCCGTCTTCGCGCTGCCGTTCTTCCAGCTTTATTCGGCCTTCGGGCTGATCGACACGCATATCGCCGTGGCGCTGGCGCATTGCCTGTTCAACGTGCCGCTGGCGGTGTGGATTCTCGAAGGTTTCATGTCCGGCGTGCCGAAGGAAATCGACGAGACAGCCTATATTGACGGTTACTCCTTCCCTAAATTCTTCGTGAAGATCTTCATGCCGCTTATCGCTTCCGGCATCGGTGTCGCCTGCTTCTTCAGCTTCATGTTCTCGTGGGTCGAGCTTCTGATCGCCCGTACGCTGACGACGACGGACGCCAAGCCGATTGCCGCGACGATGACGCGCACCGTTTCTGCCGCCGGCATGGACTGGGGCCTGCTTGCCGCTGCCGGCGTGCTGACGCTGATACCCGGCGCGCTGGTGATCTGGTTCGTGCGCAATTACATCGCCAAGGGCTTTGCGCTCGGGAGGGTTTGATCATGACGAAGATGCCCGATTTTACCTGGATGGCATGGACTTGGCAGACGGCGGCCTTTTTCGGCGCCATCGCCCTGCTGCTCGTCGGCATGTGGTTCTGGGAATATCTCTCGCCCGGCGGCAATCCCCGCTTCGGCCTCTTGCGCTTCGAGACCACGCGCGGCGACAGGCTGTTCATCTCGCTGCTCGGCAGCGCCTTCATTCATCTCGCATGGCTCGGGCTGGTCGGCCCGAACCTGTGGTGGGCTCTCGCTCTATCCTTGGTTTACGCCATCGGCGTTTTCCGTTTTGTCTAGAGCAGGAAAACGGTGCGGCGGAGGAAAACCGCACCCGCAGACTTCATGCAATCGCAAACCCCTGGGAGGACTGATATGCGACGGCATCTGATGACGACGACGGCGGCCATGCTGCTGGCAATGACGGGTTCCGCTTTCGCCGGAATGGAGGAAGCAAAGCAGTTTCTGGACAAGGAAATCGGCGATCTCTCGTCGCTTTCGCGTGGCGATCAGGAAAAGGAGCTGCAATGGTTTGTCGATGCCGCGAAACCTTTCGCGGGCATGGAGATCAAGGTCGTTTCCGAATCGCTCACGACCCATGAGTATGAATCCAAGGTTCTGGCTCCGGCCTTCACCGCCATTACCGGTATCAAGGTCACGCACGACCTGATCCAGGAAGGTGATGTGGTCGAAAAGATCCAGACCCAGATGCAGACCGGTCAGAACCTCTATGACGGCTGGGTCAATGACAGTGACCTCATCGGCACCCATTGGCGTTACCAGCAGGTGCGCAACCTGACGGACTTCATGGCCAATGAAGGCAAGGACGTCACCAATCCCGGTCTCGACCTCAAGGATTTCATCGGCAGCGCCTTTACGACGGCGCCGGACAAGAAGCTCTACCAGCTTCCCGACCAGCAATTCGCGAACCTCTACTGGTTCCGTTATGACTGGTTCAACAACGAAAAGAACAAGGCCGATTTCAAGGCCAAATATGGTTATGACCTCGGCGTGCCCGTCAACTGGTCGGCCTATGAGGACATCGCCGAATTCTTCACCGGCCGCGATGTCGATGGCAAGAAGGTCTTTGGCCATATGGACTATGGCAAGAAGGACCCGTCGCTCGGCTGGCGCTTCACCGATGCCTGGCTTTCCATGGCCGGTAACGGCGACAAGGGCCTGCCAAACGGTATGCCGGTCGATGAATGGGGCATCAAGGTCAATGACAAGTCGCAGCCGGTCGGTTCCTGCGTGGCGCGCGGCGGCGATACCAATGGTCCGGCTTCCGTCTATTCCATCGAGAAATATCTCGAATGGCTGAAGAAATATGCGCCGCCCGAAGCGCAGGGCATGACCTTCTCCGAATCCGGCCCGGTGCCGGCGCAGGGCAACATCGCCCAGCAGATCTTCTGGTACACGGCCTTCACCGCCGATATGGCCAAGCCCGGCCTGCCTGTGGTGAACGAGGACGGTTCGCCGAAATGGCGCGTCGCACCTTCGCCGCATGGCGTCTACTGGAAGGACGGCATGAAACTCGGTTATCAGGACGTGGGTTCGTGGACGCTGATGAAATCCACCCCCGACGACCGCGCCAAGGCCGCCTGGCTTTACGCGCAGTTCGTGACCTCCAAGACCGTGGATGTGAAAAAGAGCCATGTGGGTCTGACCTTCATTCGCGACACCACCATCCACCACAAGAGCTTCACGGACCGGGCCACCAAGCTCGGTGGTCTCATCGAGTTCTATCGTTCACCGGCCCGCGTGCAGTGGTCGCCAACCGGCACCAACGTTCCTGACTATCCGAAGCTGGCACAGCTGTGGTGGCAGGCGATCGGCGATGCGTCTTCGGGCGCAAAGACGGCTCAGGCGGCAATGGACTCTCTCTGCGCCGAGCAAGAAAAAGTCATGAGCCGTCTGGAACGTGCCGGGGTGCAGGGCGATATCGGTCCGAAACTGGCGGAAGAGCACGATATCGAATACTGGAACAAGGATGCCGTTTCGAAGGGCAATCTGGCGCCGCAGCTGAAGATCGCCAACGAAAAGGAAAAGCCGGTCACCGTCAATTACGACGAACTGGTCAAAAGCTGGCAGAAGTAATTTCTGCGTAAAATCTTAAACCGGGGCGGCTTTGCCGCCCCGTCATTGCGTCTGAAAGGGAGTAGCATAATGGGCGGTTATATTCTGGCGATCGATCAGGGAACGACATCGACGCGATCGATGGTCTTTGATCGCGACATGCGGGTCATCGGTGTCGGGCAGCGAGAATTTCCGCAACATTTTCCGGCCTCCGGCTGGGTCGAACACGATGCAGAGGATATCTGGAAAAGTGTGCTGGAAACCATCCGGTTGGCGCTTGCCGATGCCGGCATCGCCGCATCCGATATCGCGGCGATCGGCATCACTAACCAGCGCGAAACGACCGTGCTTTGGGACCGCAATACCGGTGAGGCCGTGCATCGCGCCGTCGTCTGGCAGGATCGGCGCGCCGCGCCTATCTGCGAGGATCTGAAACGCCGGGGACTCGAGCCGCTTTTTTCGAAAAAGACCGGGCTGCTGCTCGACCCTTACTTCTCCGGCACGAAGTTGAAATGGCTTCTCGACAGCGTCAGCGGCCTTCGCGAAAAAGCCGTGAAGGGGGAAATCTGCTTCGGCACGGTCGACAGTTTCCTGATCTACCGTCTCACCGGTGGCCGCCGCCATGTGACCGACGCCACCAATGCCTCGCGAACGCTGATCTACAATATCGAAGACAACGCCTGGGATGATGAACTCCTGTCGATCCTCGATATTCCGCGCGCCATGCTGCCGGAAGTGCTGGATTGCGCCGCCGATTTCGGCGTGACGGACAGGTCGCTGCTGGGTGCGGAAATCCCGATCCTTGGCGTCGCCGGCGATCAGCAGGCAGCCGTGATCGGCAATGCCTGCTTCGAGCCCGGCATGATGAAATCCACCTACGGCACGGGCTGCTTTGCGTTGCTCAATACCGGCACGGATCGCGTCGCCTCCACCAACCGGCTGCTGACGACCATCGCTTACCGTCTCGACGGCGTCACCACCTATGCGCTGGAAGGCTCGATCTTCATTGCCGGTGCCGCGGTGCAATGGCTGCGCGATGAACTCGGTTTCATCTCGGTCGCTTCCGAGGTCAGCGCGCTTGCGGAAAAGGCTGATGCCAATCAGCGTGTCTATCTGGTTCCGGCCTTCACCGGCCTTGGCGCACCCTATTGGGACGCGGAGGCGCGTGGTGCGATTTTCGGGCTGACGCGTGGCACCGGTCCGGCGGAATTCGCCCGCGCGGCGCTGGAAAGCGTCGCCTATCAGACCTTCGACCTGCTGGACGCCATGCGCAAGGACTGGGCGGGTGACAATGGCAAGACGGTGTTGAGGGTCGATGGCGGCATGGTCGCTTCCGATTGGACCATGCAACGGCTGGCGGATATTCTTGCGGCACCGGTCGACCGGCCGGTCTTCCTGGAAACGACCATTCTCGGGGCGGCCTGGCTTGCCGCCTCGCGCGCGGGCATCTGGCCGGACCGCAAGGCCTTTGCTGAACATTGGCGGCGTGACCGCCGTTTCAGCCCCGTAATGGAAGAGGCTAAACGGAAAGACGCCATTGCCGGCTGGCGCGACAGTGTCGGCCGCTGCCTGTCGCGACGGGAGAATTGAACAGGCTATACGAAACTGCCGGGTGCGATGCTCTTGCTGGAAACGAGATCGGAAAGGGCGCGCACCAGCTTCGCATCCGCTCCCTTGCTCGGTTGAAGCACGAATTCCACGTCCTCCAGCGGCGGTAGCACGCCTGCGGCAATCTCCTTCAGTCCTGCCGGCGCCATGCTGCGCGGCTGCACCAGAATTCCCATGCCCGCCCTTGCTGCGGCGGTCAGCCCACTGAGACTGCCGCAGGTGCAGACGATCCGCCAGGCGAGACCGGCCCGGTCGAGCGCCTCCTGCGCCGCCTTTCGGGTGATGCTCGGCGGCGGAAAGGCAATCAGCGGCAGGGCATCCGGCTGGTTCAGCATTCGCTCCGGGTCGCGCGCCAGCCACACGAGAGGTTCGCGGTAGAGAAAGTGCCCGAGCTTGTCGCCGAGACGGCGTTTGGCGAGCACCACATCCAGTTCGCCATTGTCCTGCATCTGGTAAAGCACGCCGCTCAGCGAAACCGTCAGTTCCAGATCTACGAGGGGATAAAGGCGGATGAACTCTTCCAGAATGGCGGTCAGCCGGCTGGCGACGAAATCTTCCGAAACGCCAAGCCTCAGCCGCCCACGCAGACGGTTCTCGCTGAACAGCGATGACACCTTGCTGTCGATTTCCAGCATATTGCGGGCATAACCCAGCAGCGCCTCACCTTCACCCGTCAGTTTCACCTGATGGGTGCTGCGGGCAATCAGCCGGCGGCCAAGTGCGGCCTCAAGCCTTTGAATATGCTGGCTGACAGTGGATTGACCAATCCCCAGCCGTTCGGCAGCCAGCGTGAAGCTGCCGGTCTGCTGAAGCATCACGAAGCTCGCAAGATGTTGAAGGTTCAGCATTATCCTGAATCGCGATAACTGTTAATCTTTGCATCGGAATTCATGATGAGCGATAGTAGCGCGCGTTTCAAGCAAAACCGATGCCGGAAAGACCTCCCATGACCCGCTTCCTACCTGATCGCTTCACCATGATGCTGGTCGCCACCGTGATTTTGGCCTCCATTTTGCCGATCAGCGGTGAGCCGGCGGAGTATTTCGGGCTGGCGACAAAGCTCGCGATCGCTTTGCTGTTCTTCCTCCACGGCGCGCGGCTTTCCCGGGATGTGGTGATTGCCGGTATCCTGCACTGGCGCCTGCATCTGGCGATCCTTCTCGTCACCTTCGGCCTGTTCCCGCTACTTGGCGTGGCAATCGGCTTCATTCCCGAGAATATTCTGCCTGCGCCGCTTTATATGGGGGTGTTGTTCCTCTGTGTCCTGCCATCCACCGTGCAGTCCTCCATTGCCTTCACCTCCATGGCGGGCGGAAACGTGCCGGCTGCGATCTGTTCGGCCTCGGCTTCGAATATTTTCGGCATGTTCCTGACCCCGCTGCTGGTCGGCCTGTTGTTTACGGTCGGGGGTCATGGCGGTGGATTTTCGCTGGATGCGTTCCTGCAAATCTTCCTGCAGCTGCTTCTGCCCTTCATCGTCGGTCAGGTGCTGCAGCCGTGGATCGGCGACTGGATCAGGGCGCGCAAGAAATTGCTGGCTCCGGTCGATCGCGGTTCCATCCTGATGGTCGTTTATCTGGCTTTTTCCGATGCGGTTATCGAAGGCATCTGGCACACATTTTCGCTCAGGGATATCGGCGTGGTCATCGTCATCAATATCCTGCTGCTGGCGCTTGTCCTGTGCGTGACGATGTTCGGCAGCCGTTTGCTGGGTTTCGACAAGGCCGATGAAATCACCATCACTTTTTGCGGCTCGAAAAAGAGCCTCGCCAGCGGTGTGCCCATGGCGGGCGCCATCTTTGCCGGCCAGAGCATCGGCGCAATCGTCCTGCCGATCATGCTTTTCCACCAGATTCAGCTGATGGTCTGCGCTGTTCTGGCTCAGCGTTACGCGCGCAAGGCCCAGGAAAAAGCGGCGATGCCGGAACCGGTTGCCACGGAAGGCGCGGCCGTTTCCAGCCGCTGAAACGCGGGCAAGGATAGGTCTGTTTCGCAAAATGGGGGCAGGGCGCCGGAATTGCCCTCCCCCCTTTTTATGATCAGAAATCGAAGTTGTTGATGGTGTCCTTCGTGAAGACGGTAGGAGCACCGAGCAGGATTTCCGAGCCGTTGATCACCTTGAGGTCACCAAGCTTGCCAGCCTTGACCGAGGTGGCGCCAGGCTGAAGTGTGCCGTCGGCCACTGCCCGCAACACATGCATGGCGGCGTAGCCGAGATCGACCGGGTTCCACAGAACCACCGATTTGACGCAACCGGCAGCAACATAGGGCTTCATGGCGTTGGGCGTCGCGAGGCCCACGACCGCGATCTTGCCGCATTTGCCGGCCTGGGTGACGGCGTCGGCTGCGGCAGGGGTGGCGACGGAGGTCATGCCGACGATGCCTTTCAGGTCATCGCCATATTTGTTGATCAGCGTGTTGGCCTGGTTGAAGGAAAGGATGTTGTCTTCCTGTGCTTCGACCGTCTCCAGCCATTCCATCTTCGGATGGCATTTCGCCTGATAGGCCGCCATCTCGGCGATCCAGCGCGCCTGGTTCGGCGTGGTGAAGGTGGATGTGACGATTGCGAACTTGCCGTCCTCCCCGGCTTCGGCGGCAAGCGCGTCGATTGTCGCCTTCGCGATGCCGTTGAACTCCGCCTGGTTGACGAACCATTGGCGCGAATCCGGCTCGGAATTCGCGTCGTAGCCGACGACGTTGATGCCGGCGGCAAGCGCCTTCTTCAGAACCGGGGCGATTGCGACCGGGTCGTTGGCGGCGTAAAGAATGCCGTCCACGCCGGAGGTGATATAGTTGTCGATCAGCGTGATCTGGTCATCGATATTGGCCTTGCTCGGCCCGTCGGTCTTGGCTTTGACATTGCCGAGTTCAGCGGCGGCATCCGCAATGCCTTTGGTGGTCGCGGCGAAATAGCCGATGCCGACCAGCTTCGGTACATCAACAACCGTTATCGGCTTGCCCTTGCGGTCCGGGGCATTGGTTGGCGAACCGCCGTCATATGCCTTCGCCTCGATTTTTGCAGGCGTGGCATCGCAGGCCAGCGGGTTGGTCGGCAGGTCGTCGCCGCCGGTCCAGGTCGGGGCTGCATAAGCCGCGCTCGTCGAAAACGAGAGCGTCAGCAGGGCGGGTAACAGATATTTGCGCATGTCTTTCCTCCTCCAAATCGTCCAAACAGCTTCGAGCGGCAATGCGGGACGAGACATCGAACTATCGAGAGCCGCTTTTCTCGAAGAGATTGCTCGCAAGAATTGCCAGGATGAGCACGATGCCGATCAGCATGATCGTGCCGTCACCGGTAACGCCAGCGAGTGAAAGCCCGTTTTTCAGCGTCTGAATGACGCAAAGGCCGAGGATTGTTCCGACGATCGTGCCGCGGCCTCCGAATATGGATGTGCCGCCGAGAACCACCGCCGTAATGGCGTCGAGTTCGATGCCCGTCCCCATGTCGGAGCGCGTTGTGGAAACGCGGGAGACGAAGATCACGGCGGCAAGTGCGGCCGCAAGACCCGAGGCGGTATAAACGGCGAGTTTGGTCTTCTCGACGGGGAGGCCGGAGAACCGTGCTCCGGTCTCGTTTGCGCCGATCGCATAGGTGCTGCGTCCCCAGGTCGTATAGGCAAGAATGACGGCGGCGATGACAGCTGCGGCAAAAAAGACCCAGAGCTGGGCAGGAATGCCGAGCACCGCGCCCTGGCCGAACATGAAGAACCATTCCGGATAACCGCGAACAGAGCGCGCCTGACTGATGCCTTCGGCGAGGCCGCGATAGAGCGCCAGCGTTCCGAGCGTGGCGATCAGCGGCGGAACATTGAAACGGGTGATGATAAGCCCGTTGACGAAGCCCGCGAAGGTGCCTGCGGCCACAGCCGCCGCCATTGCCAGCGGCAAAGGCATACCGAGTTTCTGCCAGAACACGCCGAGCAGAATGGCTGTGAGACCGAGGATCGAGCCGACGGAAAGATCTATGCCGCCAGTGGCGATCACGAAGGTCATCGCGAGCGCGATCAGACCGATTTCCGTCATCAGACGGCCCTGATTGAGAAGGTTGGAAACAGTGAGAAACTTGTCCGACTGGAACGATAGCACGGCAAGGATGATGACCAGCAGGATGGCCAGGAAAGTTTCGTGCCGGATGAGCGACTTGGGAATCATGGTTTTCAAATGCTCCTGCGACGGCGGCGCAGCATATCGGCAAGCACCGTGATGAGGATCAGCAGACCGATGACCGCCCGCAGCCAGTAGGCGGAGACATTAACGAAGATCAGGGCCGAGCCGATGGTGGCGAAGAGGATTGTCGCGAGAGTCGAGCCGATGACCGTGCCGGTGCCGCCAAGAATTGACACCCCGCCGATGACCGCGGCCGTGATGATCGTAAGCTCCAGATTGGGCGGAACCGTCGATTGGATGACCTGCAGCTGGGTTGCGAACAGGATGGCGGCAAGGCCTGCAAAAAAGCCGTGGATCGCAAAGACCTGAACGATGCGCCGCTCAGCCGGAATGCCGCTGGCGACGGCGGCTTCCGGATTGCCGCCAAGCGCGTAAAGTGAACGTCCGAAGGCCGAGTTGCGCATCCAGAAGGCCGCGAGCACGGTGAGGACGACCATGGCGATCAAAGGTATGGGAACGCCGAGCAGCTTCTGTTGCGCAAGCAGAAAGGCCGGCGGCAGATTGGATATCCAGGCCCCGCCGGTGACACTGATGAGGCCGCCGCGCAGGATCGAAAGCGCCCCCAGCGTCACCACGATCGACGGGATGCGCGCATAAGCGACGAGCAGGCCGATGACGGTGTTGATGGCGATGCCGACGAGAAGGGGGACGGTCCAGGCGACCCACACCGGGTAGCCGGAGGTTGCCAATGTTCCGGCAACCGTTGCGAGCACGCCGATCAAGGCCCCGACGGAGACGTCGATATTGCCGGTTATGATCACCATCGCCATGCCGATTGCCGCTACGGCGATATAGGCATTTCCGGAAAGGATGGTGTTGAGATTGTTTACGGCGATGAAACGCGGGTTCACGACGGTCACGCAAACAAACAGCGTGACGATTGCCGCGAGGACAAAGAGCTCCTGTCCGTAATCCGAAAGAAACCGCCGATAGGCGCTTTGGCCGATTCGTGCGCCCGTTATGCTTTTGGCCGGTGCATTGCCGAGGGGACTCATAACGTTTTTTCCTCTCTGCGATGTGCCGTCATCGCGGCGCCCACACGCTCGGGCGTGGCCTCGCTGCGCTCAAGAATTTCGGTGACCCGGCCTTCGGCCATGACCATTACCCGGTCGCTCATGCCGAGAACCTCGGGCAGCTCGCTGGAAATCATGATGATGGCGACGCCCTCGCGGGCAAGCTCGCCCATGATCGCGTGGATTTCCGATTTGGCGCCGACATCGACGCCGCGTGTCGGCTCATCGAGGATCAGCACCCGGGGTTTGATTTCCAGCCATTTGGCTATGACCACCTTTTGCTGGTTGCCGCCGGAAAGCTGGCCAATGGGCTGGTCGGCGTCGCGGCAGCGCACGCCGAAACGTTTGATCGCTTCGGTCGCCCGGCTCATTTCAGCGGCGGCGCGAATGAAAATGCCGTTCGATATCCTGTCGAGCGTGGCCATGGTAACGTTCTTGCGGATCGCCATCGATTTGATGAGACCCTGCGACCCGCGATCTTCAGGCACATAGGCGATGCCGAGATTGCGCGCCTGCGACGGAGAGGTCATCGTAACCGTCTTTCCATCAAGGCGGATTTCACCGGATATGGCTGGCGTCATGCCGAAAAGCGTGAGCGCAAGTTCGGTGCGTCCGCTGCCGACAAGTCCTGCAATGCCGAGAATCTCGCCCTGCCGCACGGCAAAGGAGATTTCCCTGACGCGCTTGCCGTGGTTGAGGCTCGTGACCTCGAGGACAGGCTGGCCTATCGGCACATCCACCTTTGGGAAAAGCTTCTCGATAGGGCGGCCCACCATCAGGGATACCAGAGTGGCCTCATCGACGTCGTTAATGGTTTTGGTTGCGACATAGGCGCCATCCCGCAAGACGGTGACGCGGTCGCAGACGGCGAAAATTTCCGGCATGCGATGGCTGACATAGAGGATGCCGACTCCACGGGCGCGCAATTGCCGGACGATATCGAGCAGGCGCTGCACATCCGATTCAACCAGCGAGGCGGTTGGCTCGTCCATGATCAGCACCTTGGCGTCCTTGGACAACGCCTTGGCAATCTCCACGCACTGGCGCTGGGCGACCGATAGATTGGCAACCTTTTCATCGACATCGAGATCATGCGCATCGAGCGTTTCGAGAAGGCTGCGGCTGCCTGAGCGGACTGCCGCCCAGTCGATGACGCCGCCGGCCCTGCGCGGATAATTGCCCAGAAAGATGTTTTCCGCGACGGTCAGCTCCGGAAACAGCAGAAGCTCCTGATACACCGTTGCGATACCGGCGGCATTGGCGTCGCGGGTGGAAGAAAAGTTCACCGCTTCGCCATTCACGGTGATCGTGCCTTCGTCCTGCGTATAGAGGCCGGAAAGAATCTTGATCAGCGTCGACTTGCCCGCGCCATTTTCACCCATCAGGGCATGCACTTCACCGGGATGAATATCCAGGTTCACATCTTTCAATGCCTTGACGCCGCCGAATGATTTGCGGAGGCCAGTGAGCTGAACAATCGGCTGCATCATGCCGGCCTCCTGTAGTCGCTGTTTCTCGCCGCTGTTTCTTCCGTCATCGCATCCACCTGCCGCCGCCATGCGTGTCTGTAGGCATCGAGGTCGGGAATGGCTGCCGGTTGCGCCACCGCGCAGTCGTTTATGAAAGGGTTGATGCCGAGCGCGTCGAAAACGAGCATCGCCGCGCCGAAGGCGCTTCCTTCTGGATTGGCGCTGGTGTGGATCGTCTGGCCAGGGCGCAGCGCTGCGAGAATGGAGGCGTAAAGCCCCGTCTTTACCAGGCCGCCATCGATGATGATGGCGTTTTGCGAGCCAATGAGTTCGAGCGAGAGATCCGTCATCAATGCGACGTAAAGCAGGGCGGCGGCGGCACGTTCCTCTCCGGCGATGGCCGGGCCGGTGAAATGTCCGATGTGGCCCTGCAACGGGCCGCCTGCGGCAAAGGAGGGCAGGGCGAAACAACGTCTGGCGATGACCGAGGCAATGGCTTCGGCGGTAACGGGCATGGTCCAGCCACCGCTCGCCATGTCGTATTCCCGGCCGCCCATGAAGCGGATGGTCGCGACCGGCTGGTGGTCGATGGTGACGTTGGCGAGCATGTCACGCCCGGAATCGAGACGTTCGAGCGGACTTGCCGGATTGAGGATAATCACCCAGGTGCCGGTCGAAATCAGTGTGAAATCGGAAAAGCCGAGCGAGCGGTAGAAATAAAGTGCGGCATTGCTGTCATGGACGCCATTATGGACGTCGATATCGACGCTCCACCCGTCCTCGAGAGTTACGCTATGTTTGCCGATCACACTGCCTGCCGGTGCGAATGCCGGCATCTTGCCGCGCCAGCCCATACGGTCGACAAGGCTGCTGTAGTCGTCTTCGAGCGGTGCCCAGAGATGGGAATGGCAACCGAGATAGGAGACTTCGGAAACCTTGCGGCAGGAAAACTTCCAGCTCCAGAATTGCGGATAAGCAAGAATGGCGTCGGCCTGCTCGAGAAGCGCCGGGTCGCGTTCGTTCAGCCAGAGAAGATGACGGCCGTAATTGAAGCCGAGCGGCAGCGGCGGCGAGAAGGTTTCATGAAAATCCGGCACCAGGACATCGATGCGGGCGGCGACATCGGCGGGCGGTTCCTGTTCATAGTCCAGAATGGGATGAACGAGCGCATCGCCGGCGGTCAGTGCAAAGGTGCAGCCATGCCCCGAGAAGATGACCCGGTCGACGCCGTGCGCTGAAACCACGCGCGCCAGTTCATTCTTCATCCATGTAAAAAGGGCCTCGTCATCGAGAATGTTGATGTCACCATTTCGCCGCCAGACGGGCCTTGTGCGCGCCTCGTCGACAAGCTTGCCTTCAGGAGAGAGGACGAAGAGTTTCGAATTGGTCTTGCCGAGATCGAAGACGGCGATGGGGGACGGGTTCAATTCTCCCCTCCCATGGTCGCGATGGTGATGGTGACGCCTGCCTCTTCCAGCATCTTCGCGTTTGCATCCGTGAGGCCATCATCCGTGATGATCGTGCCGACACGGGAGAGCGGCAGGGCGACGTTGCGGGGCTGGATGGAAAATTTCCGGCTATCGGCCAAAAGCACGATTTCATCGGCGCAGGCCGCGAGTTCGCCGATGACCTTCACGAGCAGCGGATGGGATTCGAGCAGCCCCTTGCTGCTGATACCCTGCGTGCCGACGAAAAATCGCGATGCGAAGAACCCCGGCGAACCGGCGGCCGTATCGTGGATAATGCCGGGTTCGCGATAAAGCGCGCCGCCGGAGAGCGAAAGCTGGCAGGTGCCGTGTTCGCCAAGATGTGCGGCAAGCGGCATCGAGTTGGTCCACAGGCGCACATTGCGCCGTGCAAGCAATGTGCCGAGTTGGTAGCAGGTGGAGCCGGCATGCACGATGATGGCGTCTCCATCGCGCACCATCTCTGCGGCCTTTGCGGCAATCGCCCGCTTGGCTTCGACGGCGATGTCACGGTTCTCGTCATAGGGGCGCGCGGAAAGACGTGCGCTGTCTCCGGCATCGCTGGCGGAAATACCGCCATAGACTTTTCTGGCGAGACCAAGCTCATGCAGCTTGTCGATGTCGCGGCGAATGGTGGCGGGCGAAGCTTTCAGGCGCTGCTGAAGGTCGCGGAC
Organism: Agrobacterium sp. D14; assembly: GCF_001526505.1. Lineage (NCBI taxonomy): Bacteria > Pseudomonadati > Pseudomonadota > Alphaproteobacteria > Hyphomicrobiales > Rhizobiaceae > Agrobacterium > Agrobacterium sp. D14. The sequence continues at coordinate 229,731 of NZ_ASXX01000021.1, read as the reverse complement.
GGATGCAAATGGCGTCTCGCGCAAAAGCTCGATGATGGCCTTGTGGCGCTCTGTATCATTCATGGCTGCTCCTCCGGCATCTCCCTTGCCGATGAAGAAGAATGATCATAATGGCTGATGTTAGTCAACATGATTGATGAAAATTCTCATTATTGACGTACTTGCGTCATTTATTTATGGTTATTGGAGAAAGTTCACTCAATCACTTGTCAGATGCGCAGGCTGTTGAGGTAGTTGGAGGATGGCGGCATGGTTTCAGATATTCCGGCGGAAGATTTTGCCGCGTTTCTCGCTCTTTCCAAGGCGATCGGCAGCGACATCCTGAAAACGCAGGGAGCCGGCGGCAATATCTCCTTCAAGCGTGATGGCGTGATGTGGGTGAAGGCTTCCGGCACCTGGCTTGCCTATGCCGGGGAGCCGACATCATGGTGCCGGTAAAGGTCGCACCGCTGGTGCAGGCGCTTCGCTCGGGTGATCCCGGTGCCGAAAAGGCGACGGATTTTGTCGTTGCGGAACGGAATAGCTCAGGCCTTCGCCCGTCGATAGAGACGAGTTTTCACGCGGTGCTGCCGCAGGCGGTCGTCGCCCATTATCACTGCGTCGACACGATCGCACTTTCCGTGCTTGCGGATCGCGAACGGCTTATCGCGGCGCGAATGGCGGCAGTGCCGGATCTTGCCTGCGTCACCATCCCCTATCGCCGTCCGGGCACGCCGCTGGCGCATGAGATCGACCGTGTCGCCAGCAGCAGGCCGGATGTGCTGATCCTGTTTAACCATGGCATCATCATCACCGGGGAGACGGTGGAGGAAGTGCGGGAGCGCATCGAAAGGGTCAGCGCCGCGCTACGTATGGAAGAGCGTCGGGTAACGCCAGCCGATCCGGTGGGGCTTGAAACATTGGCGGCGGGGTCGGATTTCCACGCGGCGCGGGATGCCGGGAGCCACAAGACGGCGCTCGGTGCAGCGAGCGTGGCTGTTGCAACCCACGGCTCGCTCTATCCGGACCACGTCATTTTCCTGGGCACGGAAATCGGCGTTCTCGCCGATGGCGAGACAGCCGTAACCTATGCCGATGAACGTCGTTCAAGGGGTCTCAATGTTCCCAAGATGCTGCTCGTGCCGGGTCAGGGAGTGCTGCTGGCCAACGAACTGACGGATGGCGGTCGCGTGATGGCGCGGTGTCTGGCCGAGGTGGTTTCCCGAATCCCGGCGGGTGCGCCGGTTGTCTATCTCGATGAGGCGCAGGAGTATGAGCTGACCCACTGGGAGGCCGAGCAGTATCGTCAGGCGCTCGACCGTAAGGCGAGCCGGCAGGCATGACAGGCGCGCCGATGCCAGCCGCGGCTCTTGGGATCGATCTTGGCACGTCGGGGGTGCGGGTGGCGGCGCTCGCCGCCGATGGAACGCCTTTGGACATGGCGGCCTTCCCTTTTCCTGATGCGGTGGCGGCCCGCTCGCCGGTCGTCTGGTGGCACAGTGTGAAGGTCTGCCTCAGCGAACTCGCCTCGCGCCTTTCCCTCGCCGCCGTGGAGGGGGTCGCGATCGATGGTACCTCGGGTACGGTGCTTGCCATCGACGCCGAGGGTGCGGTCGTCGGCAATGTCCTGATGTATAACGACGCCTGCCCCGATGCCGCGATTATCGACAACATCGCGCGGCATGCGCCGGCCAACAGTCCGGCGCGCGGTGCGACGTCGGCGCTCGCTTGCGCCATTCACCTGTCACGCCAGCCCGGCGTGAGGGCAATTGTGCATCAGGCCGACTGGATTCTCATGCAGCTTGGCCTCGATGTGCCCTTGAGCGACGAGAACAATGCGCTCAAGACCGGTTACGATCTTGCTTCCGAGACCTGGCCTCAATGGCTGGAAAACTGCGGCATGGACATCGAGCTTCTGCCGAAGGTCCGGCGTGCGGGCGCTGTCCTGTCGGAGGTCGGTACGGCCGGCAGGTCCTTCGGTTTGCCTTCCGGGTGCCGTTACCATGCGGGTACGACGGATGGCTGCGCTTCTTTTCTCGCGACCGGCGCCGCTGCCATCGGCGACGGCGTTACGGCACTCGGCTCCACGCTGGTCGTCAAACTTGCCTCCGCCCGGCCCATCGATGCGGCGGGCTACGGCATCTATTCGCATCGCGTTCTCGATTTCTGGCTTGCCGGCGGGGCCTCCAATTCCGGTGGAGCCGTCATAAGCAGCTTTTTCGATAACGGGCAGCTGAAGGCCATGACGCCGCATCTTCGTCCGGGTGAGCCGACGGGTCTCGATTATTATCCGCTCATCAAGCCTGGCGAGCGCTTCCCCATCAATGATGCGGCGCATCCGCCCAAGATGGAGCCGCGCCCGACCGACGATCTCGTTTTCTTTCAGGCAATTCTGGAAGGCATCACAGCCATCGAGAAATCGGGTTACGACCGGCTGGCCGCGCTCGGCGGCCCTCTTGTACGATCCGTGCGTTCGGTCGGAGGCGGCGTGGCAAACCCGGCCTGGACCTGCATGCGGGAAAAGGCGCTGGGCGTCCCCTTTCTCCCTGCCCGTTCGGCGGAGGCGGCCGTCGGCACCGCCTCGCTCGTTCTTGCCGGAAAGGCCTGCTGGTCATGAGTATCGCCCCCCATACGAACCTTGCCGCTCTTGCGGCCCGTTACGATGTTTTCCTCATCGACCAGTTCGGCGTATTGCGGGATGACGAGCATGCCTATCCGGGCGCCAATGATGCGCTGCTTTATTTGAAGAAGCGGGGAAAGACCGTCGTCATTCTTTCGAACTCCGGCCGCAGCGGCGATTATAATGCGGAGCGGCTGGTCAAACTCGGCTTTGATCGCGCGGGTTTCGATCATTTCCTGACATCCGGGGATGTCGCCCATGATATCCTTGCCCGGAAAACGGCTGGCGGAACCGAACGCACACGCTGCCTGACCATCTCCAGCGGCGGAGACCGCAATCTTGCCGACCGTCTTGGCTTTGAAAGTGTCAAGGATGCAAGGATTGCGGATATCGTGATCGTTTCGGGAAGCGAAGCGGAGAAGGTTCCGCTCTCCATCTACCGCTTGATGCTGGAACCGGCCGCACAGCGCGGTGTGCCATGCTATTGCACCAATCCCGACCGCCACAAGCTCACGACCGGCGGGCGCGTCGCACCGGGTGCGGGTAGCATCGCGCTTGCCTATCAGGAGCTCGGCGGCCCCGTTCGCTGGTTCGGCAAGCCTTACCCTGCCATATATGAGCATGCGCAGTCGCTTTTGAGCAGCCCGGCTTCAGACCGCATCATCTGTATCGGTGACAGTCTCGAACATGACATAGCGGGAGCCGTCCGCGCCAGCCTTGCTTCCTGTCTCGTCAGAACCGGCATTCTTGCGAAAAATTCCGATGCCGAACTGGCTGAAATTGCCGATGGATATGGTGCCCGCCCCGATTTCCTGATGGACCGGTTCAAGATCTGAGCAGAAAAGCAAAGCCCGCAGCAGGGAAAATCCATGCTGCGGGCCGTGATCCGGTATTTTTCCGGGTGGCCTTTAGTTGACCTGAGCCGGCGAAATCTGGGCTTCGATGGTCTTCGGCGCATCGGCGCTGTCGGACGAGATCGCAATGCGGCGCGGTTTCATGGCTTCCGGAATATTGCGGACGAGATCGATGTGGAGCAGGCCGTTCTTCAGGGAAGCGGTCTGGACCTCGACATGGTCGGCGAGCTGGAAGCGGCGTTCGAAAGCGCGCGTGGCGATACCGCGATAGAGAAACTCGCCTTCCGTGGATTTCTCATCCGCGGATTTCTCGGCTTTCACGGTCAGCGCATTGGCGCGGGATTCGATGCTGAGTTCGTTCTCATCGAAACCGGCAACGGCCATGGTGATGCGATAGGTGTTTTCGCCGGTCCGCTCGATATTGTAGGGCGGATAGGACTGGGCCTGCTCGGGCTGGCCGAGGCCGTCAAGCATCGAGAAAAGACGGTCGAAGCCGACGGTGGAACGATAGAGAGGGGAAAAATCAACGTGACGCATGGTGTCCTCCTTAAGAAGCGACTGTTTGCGGTTAAGCCCGGCGTCCCGTTCTGGCGACGGCCGGACATGTGGCACGATCCCGTTCTGGCGACCGCATGAATGAGATGGGAATGGCCTGCGGCTGCGTCAAGGGGGGCGTGAAAAGGCGAAAGCAACATGAACCATGGCTGAACGTCAGGTTCCGGCATCGTTCAGTTTGAGAGCCATAAAACATCGGTCATCGGAGACATTCTCCGTGGACAGAAGCAATAACGTCCCTTCTTCTTCTGTCTTATTCGCCGGAACCGCGACTGCTTTAACCGACGGTTCCGGCAATTTTTTCTTTGACCTTCCCGCGCCGCCGACCTATCCCGAAAAGGCAGAAAAGCCGGAAAAGACCGATGATCGAAGCCACATTGCGCGAGAGCGAAGACAACCCGGTTCCCGGCAACCATACCGTCGGATATTTTACCGGCGATCGCGGCAAACAGCTTCGCTATGCGATCTTTCGCGCCAGCCGCCAGGTGGCTCGCGGAACCGTGGTTCTGCTGCATGGCAGGAACGAATGTATCGAGAAATATTTCGAAACGGTTGGCGATCTCACCGCCATGGGTTTCTGGGTCGCGACTTTCGATACGCGCGGGCAGGGCGGTTCCGAAAGATTGCTGAAAAAACCGGGTGCCGGGCATGTACGGCGGTTCTCCGACTATCAGCGTGATATCAGCCTTTTTCTCGAACAGGTGGTGTTGCCGGATACGCGGCTGCCATTCTTCATGATCGCGCACTCCACCGGCGCGCTTGCAGCGCTTGCCGCCGCACCCGGCCTGTCGAACCGGATCGACCGTCTGGCGCTTTGTTCGCCCTTCATCGAGCTGGACAGCCAGCAATCCGTCCCATCATCCGTCATTCGGGCGGTGGCGACGGCTCTAAGTCTCGTTGGCCTTGGACGGGTTCAGCTCGGCAAGGATCAGCGGGAGCGGGATTTCGACGGCAATCCGCTCACCTCGGACGCCAGACGTTTTACAAGAAATCTCTCGCTGCACAGGCAGTTTCCGGAACTTTTCATCGGTGCGCCGACGGCGCGCTGGGTCTATGAGGCGCTGAAGACCATGGGGCGGGTGGTCCGTCAGGACCATCTGACGAATATCACCATTCCGACCCTTATTCTGGCGCCGATGCTGGATACCATCACGCCCTATAAGGCGCAGGAAGAACTCTCACGCAATTTCCGGGCAGCGCAGCTTCTTCCGATCACCGGTGCGCGCCACGAATTGCTGCATGAGCGCGATGTTTTCCGCAAACAGGCGCTGGCGGCCATCGACGCCTTTTTCGCGCCGGAGTGATGGCCGCTTAAGCGGGCTGCCTCAGAGTTTTGAGAGAATGGCGAGCGCCTGTTCGTGCACCGCCTTTGAGCCGGCTGCGAGAATGCGGCCGCCATTTTCCGGACGCCCGCCATCCCAGGTCGTCATGATGCCGCCGGCCTGTTCGATGACCGGGATCAACGCGCCGACATCATAGGGCTTCAGGCCGGATTCGATCACCAGATCGACGTGGCCGGCCGCAAGCAGGCAATAGGCGTAACAATCCACGCCGTAGCGGAAAAGGCGGACCTGATCCTGCACTTTTTCGTACAGGGTCTTTTCCTCCGCGGTGAAGATGTGGGGGCTCGTGGTGAACAGCACGGCGTCTGACAGCGAAGCACAGTCGCGCGTGCGGATTTTCCGCTCGCCATCCGGCCCGAAATACCACGCCGCCTCGCCATCGGCGAAATAACGCTCTTTGGTGAAGGGCTGTTCCATGATGCCCATGGTGGCGCGGCCGGCCGACTGGAAGCCGATCAGCGTGCCCCAGACCGGCACGCCGGAAATGAAGGCGCGGGTGCCATCGATCGGGTCGATGACCCAGATATGCTCGCGGTCGAGACCGATATTGCCGTGTTCTTCGCCCAGAATGCCATGCTGCGGAAAACGGGCCTCGATCAGGGCGCGAATGGCTGTTTCCGCTGCCTGATCGCCTTCCGTCACCGGATCGTAGCCGCCATCCTGTTTGTTGGCGACGGCAATGCCCGTGCGGAAGCGGGGAAGCGTTTCGGCGCTGGCGGCATCGGCAAGTTTGAAGAAGAAATCCCGGTCGGGCAGCATGCGAACCTCATTGCCTGAATATTGGGTCTGAATTCTATGGGGCAATGCATAGACCGGAATCGCATCCGCCGTCCACTCATACGAATGACGGCGCCGGTGTTTCCATATTTTCAGCATAAGCCTAAAAAATATGCATAAAATAAAATGATTGACAATTGTGCAATTACTGCGTAGCGTGATCCTACAGTCTTTGACTGTAAATACCCTCCTTGGGTGTTTCCTCCCTAGACTTGACCGCGCCAAGGCGCGGTTTTTTTTGTCCGGCGGGCCGCCAGACGATCCGGGATAAAAGATCGAAATAGCGGATAATTCGAGCTGCTATTCGGCAGCGAGCGACGTTTCTATCGCGTATTCGGAAACGAAGGCGCCGAGCTGTCGCATGAAGATTTCAAGCGACGCCTGAATGGCGGGAAAATCGGCTTTTTTCAAAAGCGTCTTTTCGTCCACGTAAAGCGCCCGGTTGACCTCGATCTGCAGCGCATGGAGAGAGCGGATGGGTCGGCCATAATGTTCGGTGATGAAGCCGCCGGCATAGGGTTTGTTGCAGACCGCGACGAAACCCAGTTCCTCAAGGAAATGCAGCGCGGCGCGGGAGACTTCCTGGGATGCGCTGGTGCCGTAGCGATCGCCGATGATCACATCCGGTCTGAGATTCGAGCCGGCAACGCGGATATTGCCCGGCATGGAATGGCAGTCGATCAGCACCGCCATTCCGAAATTGGCGTGGGTGCGAGACAGCAGGCGGCGCAGGCAGGCATGATAGGGCTTGTAGATCGTCTCGATCCGCGAAAGCGCCTCGTCGACCGGCAGGCGGTGGGCATAGATATCCATATTCTCGGCGACGATGCGCGGCACCGTTCCCAGACCGCCGGCGACCCGCATGGAGCCGATATTGGCATAAGGCGGAAGCGTGCCTTCGAACATGCGGGGATCGAGCTCGTAGGGCTCGCGATTGACGTCCAGATAGGCGCGCGGGAAATTCGCTTTGAGAAGCGGCGCGCCGATCTCCGGTGCTGCCGCGAACAACTCGTCGACGAAGTGATCTTCGGAGCGGCGGATCTCGTGCGAATCGAGCCTTGCCGATTCCAGGAAGGAAATCGGGTAGCAGCGGCCGCTATGGGGCGAATTATAGACGAATGGCAGGGTTTGAACGGCAGGTTCCGTTACTTCGAACAGCTCATATTCACCCGTTATCCAGTCCATTCAGGGTCATTTACCATGTCGCAAAACTATCAGGATGTTCATGTTGCCAGTTACGGCGCGGCAAGTCCATACTATCGCCCAATCAGCGCTATACCGATTCACGCGTTCACAGGATATTTACCGTGAAAATCCTATAATCGGGCTAGGGTATTCCAAACATTGAGTAGTTACGGTCACTTATGATGAATCAGAAAATTCTTCTCGCTGAAGACGACAACGATATGCGCCGCTTCCTCGTCAAGGCGCTGGAAAAAGCCGGTTACAAGGTTTCTTCCTTCGACAATGGCGCCAGCGCCTATGACCGGCTTCGCGAAGAGCCCTTTTCGCTTCTGCTGACCGATATCGTCATGCCGGAAATGGACGGCATCGAGCTTGCGCGGCGCGCGACCGAACTCGACCCGGACCTGAAAGTCATGTTCATTACCGGCTTTGCAGCCGTTGCGCTGAATGCCGATTCGAAGGCTCCGAAGGACGCCAAGGTGCTTTCCAAGCCGTTCCATCTGCGCGATCTGGTGGATGAGGTCAACAAACTCCTTGTGGCGTAAGGCCTCTCAAAAAACCTTCACAAAACCGAAAAAAAGCAGTTGACGCATGAACCGGTTTTGTGGTCTATCCGCCGCCACGGAGGGCGTGTAGCTCAGCGGGAGAGCACTACGTTGACATCGTAGGGGTCACAGGTTCAATCCCTGTCACGCCCACCATCCGAACCCCTGATAATGTTGAGAAATCCGCTTCGGCGGATTTTTCCGTTTTAGGGAACTGACACGCTACTGACACGCTGGCGAGCTTCGGGACCGTGTAAGACAGGTTCAATTCCTTGAAATAGGCGTCGATGGCCTCCCTGCCCTTACTCAGATAGTCCGGGGCATATTCGGCATACTCTTCCGTCACGCCCGGAACGCGGTGGCCCAGCATTCCCTTTACCTCCCATACGGGGACAGCCCTCTTGCGAAGCTCCTTTGCCATGGTGTGTCGTAGGCTATAAGGCGTGATCTCGGATGACAGCCCTGCCTGCTTTACGGCAAGCGCGAAGGTCTTCTTCACGCTCTTCACTTGCCTGCCGTTCCACATAACGAACGCCGGGACTTCGGTTGTACGGACGAATGGCAAGAGCGTGTCTGTAAGCGGCACGGTCGGGCGATACTTCTTCGTCTGTTTCCGGCCCTTCGGGTTCAGCCGCACAAGCCTGTCCTCGATATTGATCTGGGCCGGAGTAAGCTCAAGCACGGCTTCCGGGCGGGACAGCGTGTTCAGCATGATCATGCAGAACGTGAAGAGGTGCGGCCACTGCTGAACGGTCGTTAGGAACCGGCGCATCTCGCTCTTGTCGAGCCGGTAGGGTTCCTTCCGGTCGCTGCGGTCGGACACGTCCGTGATGAAGGGGGCGGATTTGATCTCGCCACGCTTCCACGCCCGGTTCACGGCAGCGCGGCCCACGGACAAGGTGCGGCTCACGTAGCTGTTCTTGAAGCCCTTGGCCTTAAGGGCGGCAACGAACTCCTCCTGCCGTTCGATGCCAAGTTCGGAAACCGTAGTCGGCCCCCAGAACTCAAGCCAATGCACAAGGGCATGACGTGCCGCCTCTTCAGACGGCAGGTTGTTGCGTGCTGTTCGTAATACCGGGTCAGGACCGTGCCCAGCGGCATGTCCGCCGTGTCGAAGTCCTTCGGCTTCATGCGAGCCTGAACAAACTCGTAGAGAGCTATTTTTGCTTCTTCAAGGTCTTTAGTGCGTAGAGATGCGCGGCGTGTTTGTCCAGTTTCAGCGTCAAACCATCCGGCTTTGTAGACTGGGGAACTGCTGTGGAGGGTGAGAAAGTATTCTCCGATTTGGAAGCGCTTTTCGGGCATAACTCAATACTCTTCAGGTAGGTTTCAAGGTGTTCGATGCTGTAGAAAAACTTGCCGCCGATAGGGTAGGCCCCGATTTTCCCTTCCTTACGCCTTCGGCGGATAGTGAAGATGGAGACGCCCAGCCAAGCGGCCGCTTCCTTCTCGGTGCGCATGTGCGTCGATCCGGGCTTGTAGGGCGGGTCTGCCAACTGCTGGGCTTTCTTGGCGAACCGAAGCCCCTTGCGATGCTTCTGAGGCGGTAACTTAGAAAGAGCGCCTTCAGACACGGCTAGCCCCTTCAAACAACGGCGTGTCACCGGGAATGCCGGACGGATTGGCAAACTTTTCAAAGCCGCTGCCGGTTTTCTCGCCCTCGCGGACGGCTGATAGAACGGCGACCAATTCCTTGTTCATGCTGCGGTGATTGCGGATGCTGCGGGTTTCCAACCATTCCTTCAGGTCGGCGGGTAGACGGACAGGGTAGGCGCTAGGTCTCTTCGTCATGGGATGTACTCCTTGGTTATCGCGTCCAAATGATATCACTTGGGATCTATTGTCAACGCCATGGCGTCCAAATAATTTCAGATGGACGCAAGGAGCTTTCATGACTGAAGAAAATCGAACGCTGGACGATAAGTTCGCGCTTCGCCTCCCGAAGATGCTGAAAGCGCAAATCGCGGAACAAGCGAAGCTGAACAATCGGTCCACCAATGCGGAGATGGTTGCTCGTCTGGAGGCGTCATTGGTGCCTGATTTCACCAAGCCAGCCGGTTGGGAGATTGGCGAGCTACGGGAGGAAATAATCGCCCTCAAGGCTCGCGTTGTGGCGCTTGAGAAGAGGCCGTAGGGGAGCGATGTATTCTGACGATACGCTGAAAGAGATGGCCCAGAACAAGCGGAAATGGTCATCGGCTGCGAACGATCTTTTCCTCCGGTTCATAGATCGCAAGTACAAGACCGATGCGGCGTCAGAGTATGCACGGCATGGGTTTTCTCGGCGTGTTCAAGCATTGGTGCATCTGACTGATCGCGTCTTTTCGATCATCCCGCCGAACTCGCAAAAATCGCCGTCGAAGGAAGTCCGCCATGATGCCGAAGCCTTCGTTCAATCGTTCCTCGTCAACGTCTACGGCGCGATAGACAACATGGCGCGGATTTGGTGCGTGGAAACGGACCTGCGGAATGCGAAGGGTGTTCCGATTGCGGATGGCATGATCGGATTTGGGCCGAAGAACGTTCGGGTGCGGGAAAGCGTACCGGACGATCTGCGTGACTATCTGGTGAAATGTGACCCGTGGTTCGGGTATCTCGAAAACTACAGACACGCGGTGGCGCATCGCATCCCCGTTTATATTCCCCCTGCCGCGCTGAATGACAAGGATGCTGAAGAGTATCGTCGCATCGAGGATGAAATTGGCAAAGCCATACGGGAACGCGATTTTGAACTCTGGGGCGAATTGATGGCGAAGCAGCGGGTGCTCGGCACCTTTAAGCCTGTGATGATGCACTCTTACGGTGAGAATGCCCGCCCGGTAACGGTCCACGCCCAGATGATTTGCGACACGGCGACGGTCGTGGAGATAGGAGAGCATTTACTGAAGGTGTTACCCAACGGAAAATGTGCGACATAAAATTGCAATTAATTGCACACGTCCCCAAATACCAAGAAAATCAAAGGGGGCAATCGTTATGGCTGACGATGTAATGACGCGAGAAGAAACTATGGCTTTCGTCTCCGAGATGATGGTGGCAACATTTCGGGGCGAAGAGCCGCCGAAGCCCTCCCGGTTCAACAAGGTGTACATTCGCCCTGAATACTTGGAAGACGCCATGGACATGGTGACGCGGTTGATATCGGAAAAATTCGAGGCGATGCCGGAGAGGGTTTCCGACGATTTCGAGGTTCAGGAAGTCGTCCGCCAAAAAACGGACGAAATGGTTTCTGGCATCGTGTTGATGGTGAGTCAGGCCCTAGACAGTCTGACGAGACGCCCTTAGCTATTTCGGCCCCACGCCCCGCAAAGGTCTCCAGCCAGTTTGGTGCGCTTCTGGCCTTCCGTGCGCCTGAGGCCGTCCGGTCGCCGAAGAACGGCTCCACTGCGGTTCCGACATGTTGGGCTGACCGGGCGTCTTGTTTCGGGTTACCGTAATAGCGCTGCATGCTGATCGCCACGGGAGGCGCCTAGGTGCTGGAATTGCTGAAGGTGTTCCAGCTGGCAAGCTCGCCCGTGGCGAAGACCGAGGCTTTTCCGCTATTGATGGCTTCGAGCAACGCGCGGTTATTCTTGGTGGCCTTGGCGTTCCCGGGTGAATTCTCCACTGCTCGCCAGATAATAATCTCGGTGGATTCTCGGCTAGACGACCTTGAAGCTCGCCTCGCCAAGCTCGAAGCGAAATGATCGCCGTCGTGCTGGCCTCGGTCCGTAAGATTCGATTAAATTTGCAATTAATTGCACAAGGTCGGCTGTCCGGCCCCCAGCTCAGCGAAGGTCGGTAGCAAGTTGGGAGAGCCCTTGGCCTTCGGATCGACAGAATTTATCCGAAGGCATTCCCAGCAACTGATGAATGCAGATCGCCCGACGATTACTCGCTGTCTTCCGTGCCATTTTCATCGGTTACGGGTGGATCAAAACTGAATGATGTCTGGTCATCTTCGGGCGGAAGTTGCAGGTCTTCGATGCCCAAGACCTCGAATTTCGAGCCTGCCAGCTTCTTGATGTCCCCGTCGTCAGAATAGATAACTGTCGCACCCTCGATAGAGGCGATGGCTACGATCTGGTCATCGAACTTGGCTTTCGCTTTTGACACCGTTTCGGATTTCGTCCCGCTCCGGCGACGCTCAACCTGCACCGCGGCGTATTCGACTGCCGCACGTTCATCGAAAGGCGAGATGCGGAAGTGCTTGCTTCTCTTGATGATCGAGAGGCGTTCCGGCGCTCCATCCTGCGCCCTTACAAGGCTTTCGGCCAGCGACGGCGTGGGGATGATGATCTTCGTCTTTTCCCGCTGGAGGGTCGCAATCAGATACTCTACCCGTTCACGGCAACCCTCGACTGGCTGGCCAGTGGTTTTGCTGGTAGGCGCGTTGGCACTCTCATCGAAGAGGTAGACAAGTATGTTGGCGTCGAAGGCAACAATCAATTCGCGTCTCCGCCACCATGACGATCTTCAAGGAGTGCGCGAACAGGATCGGGAACCTCGTTCCAGGTACTTCCTTTGATCTTTCGCAGGGAAGCAACCACATCTTCCAGCGGCTCGTCGCCTAGAACTTCAAAATCGGTAATCTTGAAGCTCCTCAAAACCCAACTGCCGTCTGCCTCCCGATACCATGTCCCGCTACCATAAACGCGCAAGGTCGGGCCGAGAAGATGCTGTGCGATCTTCCGAGCGAGGTCGGTCGTGGCATTGAGGCCGCTATGGATCACGGCACCATCGCGCAGGTGAACAGGAATGGTGTCATCCTTACCACCGACGCGGATGACCTGCCCCTCAAGGCTGCCTTCCTGCCGTATCGGGCCAAAGACCAGAGGCTCAGGTCGGGTACGACCGGGAAACGGCAGAATGACAACGCCATCGTTCCCGCTCAGTTCGCCGGTCGCATTGTCCTTGCGCAGCATCTCATCGAGTTCATCAAACGCCTTGAGGGCATCCTTGGGCGCACTCCCCCGCTGAAGACTACGCACCCTGTCCTGCACCTTCGGCTGCGCCGGTTCATCCACTGCGGCGACAAGGATCGCAGAACCTGTTTCGACACCCTGGAAATGAACATTAGCGGTTTCACCGAGCAAACGAGCATACGCCGTCATGTACTCCGCAAGCCGATCCATCGGCAGCGTTTCCGGCGTGTAGCTGTTTTCTATATGAAACCTATATTCACTCATTCTAATCACGCCTCACGCTGATCGGCGCAAATTCCGACCACCTTGCCAGACGATTACCATTGATCGCCTCTGAAACCAAACGGTACATTTTCAATCATGGCAAGAAATAGCGGTGCTGGCCGTCGATCTCGCCTGTGTGTACCGCTCCGGTCCACCAGCGTTTCGAGAATCTCCGCGACACGGCCCCTGCGCTTCGCGGTACTCCTTCACTTCCATACTACCATGATCTGGATAAAACTTTAAACGCCAGGTCAAATCAGGTAGGCATCGTTCAACGAATGGGGGCTGTGCTTATCGAATGCCGACACTACGATGGTTAACGAGGGACGATGACATCAGGGCTGCCGGGAGCGTGCCCTACAGGTTGCTGGAGGAAGTCCCCGAACTCGGTCACGGCGACCGCGACACCGGCAACATGCTTATTCAGGGCGATAATCTGGACGCCCTGAAGGCGCTTCTGCCGTTCTATGCCGGACAAGTGAAGTGTATCTTCATCGACCCACCCTACAATACCAAATCAGCATTTGAGCACTACGACGACAATCTGGAACATTCGCAATGGCTTGCTATGATGTGGCCTCGCCTCGAACTCTTGCGCGAGCTTTTGCATGAAACTGGTTCGATCTGGGTCACCATAGATGATCGAGAAGGTCACTATCTCAAAGTGATGCTGGATGAGATTTTTGGCAGAACAAACTTTATTGCGAACATTGTCTGGCAGAAACGGACATCGCGGGAAAACCGCAAAGCGATCGGTTCTGCGCACGACCATGTGCTTGTGTATGCACGGAAAGAAGCACCTGAATGGAAGAAGCACCGCAATCTTCTTCCTGATCACACCAAGGGATACGCTAACCCAGATGGGGACAAGCGCGGCCCATGGCGATCAATCCCATTCAGTGCACAAGGTTTTCGACCAAACCAAATGTATAAAATTACTACGCCAACGGGCGTGCGACACGATCCTCCGAAAGGACGCTGCTGGGGCGCGACAGAACCTGAGTTCGAGCGGCTGCGTTATGTGGAAGATCGCGTCTATTTCCCCAAAAATGGCAATGGCAAGCCTCGCGTAAAAAAGTTCGCAACTGAGGAAGATGGTCTCGCACCGATGACATGGTGGCCTGCATCTGAGTTTAGCGATAACCAAGCCGCGAAAAAAGAAATTCTTGCGCTCTTCGAAGATGAAGATGCGTTCGACACGCCCAAGCCAGAGGGCTTGCTTGAAAAGATCATAATGATAGCAACCAACCCCAAAGACCTTGTACTCGACATATTCCTTGGTTCGGGAACAACTGCTGCCGTAGCTCAAAAAATGGGTCGCCGCTATATCGGTGTCGAGATGGGTGCACACGCTGCAACCTATTGCCAGCCCCGCTTGCGAGCGGTCGTAGACGGTGAACGGGGCGGTATCTCCGAGACTGTGAACTGGAAGGGCGGCGGCGGCTTTCGCTATTTCCGGCTCGGCGCGTCGGTGTTCGACGAGACCGGTCAGATACGCCCCGACATCGAGTTTCCCGTACTCGCGGCGCATGTGTGGTTCTCGGAAGTTCGGTCGCCGTGGTCTCGGCCCGATCCGCTGTCGCCCGTTCTCGGCATCCATGATGGCCACGCCTATGCCTTGCTCTATAACGGCATCCTGGGCGACAAGTCGGTGAGCGGCGGCAATGTGCTGACCCGCAAGACGCTGGCTGTGATCCGCGCCGCGCTGCCAGAGGGCTTCGTCAGCCCCGTAACCGTCTATGGCGAACGATCCGCGCTGTCCGACACCACGCTGGCGAGCGAGCAGATCACCTTCAAGCAAACCCCTTATGACGTGAAGGCTCGTGCGTGATGGAACTCAAGACCTATCAGACCCAGACGCTCGCAACTTTGCGCAAGTTCCTTGAACAGGCCCGCGTCGTAGGCCCCGGAGCGGCTTACGAGGCCATCGTCGCAGAGCCCGAAATGGCGAAGCGGCTGAAAGGCTTCGCAGGCTCATACAAGGCTCTGAACGGCTTGGGCGAAACCCCCTACGTCTGCCTACGGCTGCCCACCGGCGGCGGCAAGACCGTGCTCGCCGCTCACGCCGTCAACATCGCCAAGGAGACGTGGATCGAGCGCGACTTCCCGCTGGTACTGTGGTTGGTGCCCACGACCACCATCCGCAAGCAGACGGTGGATGCGCTCAAAAATCCCCGCCACCCATACCGCGCTGCGCTGGACGATGCCTTCGCCGGTCGCGTCCGCGTGTTCGACATCGGCGATTTCACACAGCTCCTACCGCATGACCTGCGCTCAAACTGCTGCGTCGTCGTCGCCACGATCCAGACGCTGCGCGTCAAGGACACCGAGGGCCGTAAGGTCTACGCCCACCACGAAATGCTGGAACCGCATTTCACCGGCGTACCCGACAGGATGCCGGGGCTGGAGTTGATCGAAGATGGCAGGGGCGCGGGTACGATCAAGTTCTCCTTCGCCAATCTGATGCACCTGCACCAACCGCTGATGATCGTTGACGAGGCCCACAAGGCTGTCACCGGACTGTCGCGGGAAATGCAGAGCCGCGTGAACCCGACCGCCATCATCGAGTTCACCGCGACCCCGCGCACCAACTCCAACATCCTGCATTCAGTCTCGGCCCAGGAACTCAAAGACGAGGACATGATCAAGCTGCCGGTCATGCTCGCCGAGCATCAGACATGGCAGGCTGCCGTCACTGGCGCAATCTCGAAGCGGGCCGAACTTGCAGAGGATGCCAGCCGGGAGCGCGACTATATTCGTCCCATCGTCCTGTTTCAGGCCCAGAATAAGGATGAGGAAGTTACCGTCGCCGTGCTCAGGCAGCATCTGATCGATGTGGAGGGTATCGAGGAGCACCGTATCGCTGTTGCTACCGGCGATCAGCGTGACCTTGATGGCATCAACCTGTTCGATCCAGACTGTGAGATAGACTTCATCATCACGGTCGAGGCGCTGAAAGAGGGCTGGGACTGCTCCTTCGCCTACGTGTTCTGCTCGGTCGCCAACATCCACAGCGCCACCGACGCCGAGCAACTACTGGGGCGCGTGCTCCGTATGCCCTACGCCAAGCGGCGGTCGGTCCCGTCGCTCAACCGTGCCTATGCCAATCTGACCTCGAAATCGTTCTCGGAGGCCGCTTATGCCCTGCGCGACAGGCTCGTCGCAATGGGTTTCGAGGAAGGCGAGGCCGAGGACAACATTCTGCCGGAGCAGCTTGACCTCAATGAAGGTCTGTTCGGCCATGCTCGCCGTCCGCAGCCGAGCGTTGCCGTATCACTCGACGCCCATCCCGCCGCCGTGAAGGAACTGGAAGCTGCCGCGCCGTCCAAAGTTCGCGTCACTGCCGGGGAGGATGGCAAGGCCGTAGTGAAAATCACCGGCTTCCTCAGCCCTGCCGAGAAACAGAAGTTGATCGCGGCATTGCCCAAGGCGGAAGCGGGAGGCTTCTCCGAACAGATTGCCAATTACGAGGCGGAGCACCTGCATCAAGCCTCGCCTGCCGAGCGGGGCGAGACCTTCACCGTCCCGGCGCTGATGGCATGGGTACAGGGCGAGCTTGAGCTCGCTGACACCGACATCCTCATGGAGTATCACGACTGGTCGCTCGCCGACCATTCGCCGAAGCTGGAGGCCAAGGACTTCGCCATTCAGGCGACGGCGGACACATTCGAGATCGACATCGACCAGCAGCGGCTGTTCGTGAAGCACGCCGACCAGAGCGCCCAGCTTCTGCTCGACATTCCCGTCGAAGGCTGGAGCGAACAGACGCTTGTGCTGTTCCTTGACCGGCAGGTGCGAGACAAGTTCATCGGTCAGGGGGAACTGGTCCGCTGGTTGACCGAGTTGGTGAACTACCTGACCGGGCCGCGCAACATCCCGTTGTCGGCGCTGATGCAGTGCAAGTATCCGCTCGCCCGTAAGGTCAAGGAGCGCATCGCCGACATCCGCGCCAAGGAGCGCGAGGGCGTCTATCAACGCTCGCTGTTCGCGCCGGAGGCCAAGCCCGAAATCTCCTTCGACAGCGGCTTCGTATTCGCCGACGACATGTTCGCAGGCGTCCGCACCTATCGCGGCTCCTATCGCTTCTCGAAACACTTCACCGGCTGGGATCAGGTCGCAGCCTTCGACGGTGCCGACGATGGCGAAGAACTGAACTGCGCCAAGCTGCTCGACAGTTTGCCCGAAGTGAAGCACTGGATCAGGAACGTGCCGAAACACCCCGCCGCTTTCTGGCTCCCCACCGCATCGGGCAAGTTCTACCCGGACTTCGTGGCCGAGCTGACCGATGGCCGCATCTTCGTGGTCGAATACAAGGGTGCGCATCTGACCGATGCCGCCGACACGGACGAGAAGCGTGCCATCGGGGCACTGTGGGAGAAAGCCAGCGGCGGCAAGGGTCTGTTCCTCATGGCCGAAAGGCAGGTGGACGGGAAGGACGTGCGGGGGCAGATGTTGGCGAAGGTTCGCTGATCTGTCGGATTTGGGGGTAACATGTTGAACGCGGGTGAAGTGTTAGAACAACTGCTCAGTGGTCAGCCATCGCTCCTAGGTGCGCTGCCCCGCGACCACGGCATCTATGCGTTGCACGATCATCATGGGGACATCCGTTATATCGGCATCACTAAGGGTGATAGGAACGGCTTCTACGGGCGCATTTACAGTCGGCATGTGAGCGGGTCAGAAGGTCGAAGTCACAAATTCTCCCACGCCTACAATACGGGGCGTATGTGGCGGGAAAAGCGGGACAATAGCCCCGATGCTGTAGCGGCGAAACACCTACGCACGGCGTTCGTGAGACGGTATTGCCGCGCATCCTATGTGATCGTGCCGCCGGCTTTCTGGAGCGATCTTTCCCGACTTGAACTTGCTGTTCAGGCCATTGCTCCGGACGGAATGTTCGCGTGGGGGAGCAAACGCGCCTTTGATCCGCTCCCAGAGCCGAGGAAAATGGTGGACGCGATGCTTGACGAACTAGGTTTCATCCCAGCGCAACGGGCAGCCGTGGAGCGGCAGGCTGCATTTCACGCCGCACAAAATGACCGTGCTTGTTCTACTCCGTCGCTTACTGCACCCCCCGTGATCTCGGCTTAGGCATGAACTATGGTCAGGGACACCTGCCCTACTGGCACCTATCGCATGAGCGTGGCAGCACACAGACTGGCGGCGTTCGGAAAATCCAGCCCGACATTCGTCCCTGCAACTTCTTCGTTCATTTGACGATCCGCTGAACCCGCAGCAAGGACCTTTTTACGGCTCCGTTGGCACCCGATAAATGGGAATTCCCGTAGCGGAAATCAATTCTTGTACACCGCGTCGAGGCAGCCGGACCATTCGTTGCCCGCGCGCTGGCAGGCTCGCAGCGTCCATTCGCTTCTCGTCTTGAATGTGCGCTCGCTCGTGAAGGCGGTGATCAACTTGCCCTCGGGGCTGATGTACCGAACTTTGCGGGTCCAACCGAACCTGTCTACCTCTTCGACCTCAATCGTCTTGTCGAAGGCGACACAGCCCCCGATCTGAGCGACCAGTTCCGAGCGCCCGCTCTCCACCAACTGGCGTGCATTATCCACGTCGGTCGGAAACGTACAAAGGAAGCCGGTCGCGACATTGAACAAGTTGAACTCCCGCTTCGGGGTGTAGCGGGGAGCCTCGTATGGTTTCATGGACGGGCTGACCGCCGCCACCTGGGTCTCCTGCACCGGGTTCGCGTTGTAGAGCTGGACCTCCATGTAGGACCGCATCTCCTTGGGCGACTGCCCCGACGCCATGACGCTGATCCTCTGGTACTCGCACATGCCGTCCGCGTTAAGCACCGCTTCCTTCAAGGTCTCTTCCGTGACGCCCTTGCTGTTCAGCACAGCGGTCGATGCCTCTGCCCAGCAGGTCTGATAGACGTCCATGTCGTCGGCCTGCGCCGCGCCAATCGTTGCGACTGTCGCCAGTAGGGTCACGGCCAATGTTTTCATCGTAGTCACCTCGCACGTCGTTTAGTCGGATTCCCCGCAGAAAATCGTATAACTATACGGGTTTATATTTGCTTTCGTATTAAGGTCGGTTTGCAGCTATCGATCCGTATTTCACTACGGGTCATGGACACCAAGACGAGGTTGGGCCGCCGGCTCAAGGCAATCCGTAAAGAGAAGAAGCTGACCCAGGACGAACTGGCAGCACGGATGGGGCGTTCGGTCGATGCCTTGTCCAACCTTGAGCGCGGCAGAAGCCTGCCGAACTTCACCACTATCGAAGTGCTATGTCAGGCGCTCGACATCCCTCTCAAAAGTCTGTTCGATTTTGAGGAAACCACCCTGCCCAGACGAAAAGCGCAGCTTCTCGAAGAGCTCCAGTCAATTGCTCGGGGCCTGTCCGATGCTGATCTGGAACTGGCGATTGAGCAGATCAGGGCACTCAGTCGGCGTGGCAAGTGAATGTACTAAAGTACTCGGGCGGCAGCATTGTCGGCGAACAGGTCCGCGTCTCTGATGTAACGCGCAAGACTGGCCTCGGATCGGTGGCCCGTCACCTGTCGGATTTTGTGGGTCGATGCCCCAGCTTGCGCCGCCGAGGTCGCAAAGCCCGCTCGTAACGAATGGCCTGAGAACAAGGTGGGATCATATCCTGCCGCCGCGATACGGGTCTTGACGACATGGCTCACGCCCCCGCCGGAAATTCGCCAGCTACTGAGATTTCCATGCTTGTCGATGTAGATGAAGATCGGCCCCTCCCGGCGCTCGGCCAGCTCCAGCCACACCTTCAAGGCAGCCACCGGGCAATGACGAGTTCGACCGAACGGAACCGCGATGGTGCGTCCTTGCGCTTCCTGATCCGTTTTCGAGCGGCGGACGGTGACGAGCATCCCTTTAGCGACGAACTCGACATCAGCGACATCAAGAGCAGCAAGCTCAGATCGGCGCATGGCGGTGGTGAAGCCAAGAAGCAGCAGTGCCCTGTCCCGGACATCCTTTGGTCGGCCGCCGAGCTTGTCGAGTGCCGCGAACAGATCGTCGCGCAGCAGCGCCTTTGCTTGCCGCTGTGCGGCACCGAATGTCCGGCGGATGCCGCGCATCGTGGATGCGATCAGCTCGGACTTAACCGGGTCATGAGCGCCGATTGCACGGTGAGCCTTGGTGATCGCAGCGAGATGCCGCCGCAATGTGGCGACCGCGTAGACACCGGCCTTCTCGGCGAGGTATTCGGCAACATCCTGCGGGGAGGAAGGGATTTGTCGCCCGGACGCCGCATAGACTGCCAAATCGGCAGCATAGGCGCGTTTTGTGGCTGGGGCGATAGAATAGGAGAGGAGATCACGAACAGGCGTGGAAAGCCCTTGAAGAGGCTGGTCCACGAAATTGCAATTAATTGCAATTTTATCGCCGCCTGCCTTTCCATCGGATGAACCCATCATTTCGGATTTTACGGAACGGTAGATTTCGCCGCTCCGACTGGCTTCCCCGTCGTGACATCCCACGTGGCTGCCGTCGCCGTAAGTATCTGCTGGGGCTGCGACATCATTTTTTGAGAAGGCTGGTGTGAAGTGGTCGAATTTCATTTGCCCACTCCTAGCTTTCGTGCTTGCAAACGATACGCGGCACCGAGGCGTTCGGCACGGGTTCGGAAAAGATCACCACCGCCCCCCCACTTCGCCAACAATCTATCTTCTGTATCCTCGTGAGGCTCGATCCTGCCGTCTCGTCGGATATGGGCGACGTCTGCGCCATGACACTCGACCAGATGGCGGGCAACGAGGAGGCAGCGATGGCATTCGAGAGGTTCGTGCTCCGCGCACATGAGGGCCGGTTGGCAGCGGCCAGCGATCTCCAGCACCTTGGCAATACCGTCCCGGAAAGGAGCCATCGCTGCCATGGTCTCGTAATCGGCAGTTCCACTCGTAGGGCGGCCTCCCAACTGGTCACCCAGGTGCAGATAACTGATGCCCACGGCGTTCAGCCGATAGCGCAGCTCGTGCTTTTGGAAATGAGGCAGTCGCGAGCGAGGATTGGATCGAACATCGAGTACGATGCCGATGTCGGGGGCCTCGATCAACGACCGGAAATGTTCCCACGCAAGATTGGAATGCCCCACACTGAAAATCGCGTTCTTCAAGCAGTTACCTCCTTATGTGAGGTATCTTTGCACGTAGATTTCAAGAATAACACAAATAAAACAAATAAAACAATTGGATAACTCGATTTTCCATTCTTGAGAGGTGGCAACAGCCTGCTTGCGCAAATCTCCATGCGCTCTGAAAGCTCGTGCAGGGGCGGTTCACGAACGGGGCGGGGGCTAGGGGTGGGGCTCTATCGGGAAAGAGACGAGCGAAGCGAGTATCGTTCCCTACCGACCAGAGGGAGGTATGGGAGCGAAGCGACCCACTTTCCTCGGAGCATGCGAGTGTCTCCCAGATCGGCGGGACACGAGTGTCAACGAGTGCGCCGCTGTATTCATAACGAATGAAATGAGTTATGAATATAAATGATCGTTTCTATAATTGGACACTATGCCTAAAGCGTCTCAATTTGACGACGCTCTAGGAGGGTCTTCTCTGAAGCAAATTCAGACACGTCCAAAAAGCGTCTTCATTTGCCGACTACCTCGCACCCGCGAGAGAGTGTCGTCTATATGGCAGCCTTGTATGGATACTTCACCGCTTTCGGATAGATGCCCAATCCGTTCAGAGCCATCTCATACATGTCCCACGGCAGGGAGCTATCCCCCATGACGGCGTTCGCCATGCCCTCGGGATCAAGGCTAATCCAGAGAATGTTTGGGCTGTCTTGCGTCAATCGCATAGGACGCACTTCGAGGAAACCAGCACATGCCTTCTTCAACCGGGGCAGCGCCCTGTCCTTCATCTCGGCTTCAGACAATCCCGCAGATCGCGCCCAGTCGGCGCGGGACATTGCCAGCCACTCCCTACCGAACCGTTCGAGCTTCTTCTTGCGGAGTTTCCACAATACGGCAATGCGGTGAAGCAGTATGCCTGCCGCCATATCGCCTCCACTCACTTTGCGGCACAATGCCACTTCGCCCGGCGCTGTCCAGCCGCCTGTCTTCTGTTCTATAGACTTCGACTTGTTCATTTTTTGGACCCGATAAGTCGCATGAATTGAAAAATGGGTGAACAATGTTAAATTCCCGTCAGTGACATGTCTGACGTGGACCAAGCAGCTTGTTCACTAATGAATAGCGTAGGGGTGTGCAGTCACCTCTACGCGCTCCTGCTCCCGTAAAGCTTTCCCAGCATCTTGCGGTGACACGTTACTGACACGTGACTGTTGATTTTCCGCTGAAAATACATTGTTTGGGGAGGCGAATGTTGGTAACACGTGCTAACCCCCGGCCATAGATTTCTTTCTGTTCGAGGGCCTTGACATCGTAGGGGTCACAGGTTCAATCCCTGTCACGCCCACCATCCGAATTCTTGAGTATCAAGGCCTTGCGAGAGATCGCAGGGCCTTTTTACATAGTGGCCCCAGCGAGTGACACTTGCATCTGCCTTACCGTCTTCGACGCCACGCGGTTCGGAGATAACGTTCGTATCGCGCAGGTATTACCCCCCGGGTTCCGATTTCTGCTCTGGGGTATTCAGATCAGTTGTCGACAGTCCGGGCATTGAAAGAGCATCGACGAGGTTACGGCGCTTTCCAGTCAGGCGTTCGAACCGGCTTTAGGTCATCAACACCGGGGACGGCTTACCGCGATCTGTAGCGATCACAGGTCCCATTTAGGCGGTTTTCTTTGTCTGCTGAGGTCACGGCTTCCCATCAACTCACAATTTATTGTTGTTGCGCTTCGGAGCAATATCGCCTTGTTTGTAGACTCAAAATCTTCACGGGGAGAGAAACGATGTCCATAAAAACAACAACTCGCGCCACTCTGCTGGTAGGATCGCTTCTGATTGGGGCGAGTTCTGCACTTGCAGAAACAGTTCTACACCGCGGCAATGCCGGGGAACCGCAGACGCTCGATCAGGCACAGACCTCCATCAACATCGAAGCCTTTATCCTGAAAGACCTTTATGAAGGTCTCACCATTTACGATGCCGCCGGCAAGATCGTTCCCGGTACGGCGGAAAGCTGGACACTGTCTGAGGATGGTACGGTCTACACGTTCAAACTGCGTGCGGATGCGAAGTGGTCGGATGGCACGCCGGTAACGGCCGGAGATTTTGTGTTCTCCTACCAGCGCGTCGAAGATCCGAAGACCGCCGCAAAATATGCAAATATTCTTTACCCGATCAAGAACGCCGAAAAGATCAACAAGGGCGATGTTCCGGTTGACCAGCTTGGCGTCAAGGCGGTGGATGACAAGACCCTTGAGGTCACACTCGAGCGCCCGACACCTTTCTTCCTTGAACTCCTTTCTCACCAGGCGGCTCTGCCAATCTCCAAGGCAAGCTACGAAAAGAATGGCACCGACTTCGTAAAGCCCGGCGTCATGGTCTCGAACGGCGCCTATAAACTCGAAGCGCATGTTCCCAATGACAGTTTGACGGTCGTCAAGAACACCAGTTTCTGGGATGCATCCAACACCAAGATCGACAAGGTCATCTTCTACCCGATCGATGATCAGGCCGCATCCGTTCGTCGTTTCGAAGCAAAGGAAATGGACCTCGCCTACAACTTTTCCGCAGATCAGATAGACCGTCTGCGCAAGGCCTATGGCGAACAGGTTCACGTTTCGCCGACGCTTGCCACCTATTACTACACCTTCGATACGCGCGAAGCGCCGTATAATGACGTCCGTGTCCGCCAGGCGCTCTCCATGGCGGTGGACCGCGATTTCCTCGCCAAGGAAATCTATAGCGGTTCTCAGATTCCGGCCTATTCCATGGTTCCTCCGGGCATGGATTCCTACAAAGAGCCGGCAAAGGCCGACTTTGCCACGCTGTCTCAGCTTGATCGTGAAGACGAAGCCCTCAAGCTCATGAAGGATGCTGGTTACGGTGAGGGTGGCAAGCCGCTTTCCATCGAAATCCGTTACAACACCAACCCGAACCATGAACGCGTCGCGACGGCTATCGCTGATATGTGGAAGAACACCTTCGGCGCGAAGGTGTCGCTGGTGAACCTCGACGTCGCCTCGCACTATGGCTACCTTCAGGAAGGCGGCAAATTCAACGTGGCGCGTGCCGGTTGGGTTGCCGACTATGCGGATGCCGAAAACTTCCTCGCGCTTTCGGTATCTTCCAACAAGACCTTCAACTATTCCAAGTTCAACAACGCCGAATACGACGCGCTGATGCAGAAGTCCTACGACGAGAAGGATCCTGCCGCTCGCTCCAAGCTGCTGCATGAGGCAGAAACCATCCTCATGAAGGAACAGCCGGTTGTTCCGCTTCTGACGCAGGCCGATCTCTGGCTGGTTTCCAACCGCGTCAAGGGTTGGGTCGACAATGCTGCCAACGCACACCTCAGCCGCTTCCTGAGCGTTTCCGAATAAGCAGCGCCGGCACGGTGGCTCACACCACCGTGCCATGCCGGAGCCCGAAAAAGCATGATCTCGTTTATCCTGCGCCGTTTGGCGAGTGCGGTGCCGACTTTGTTTATCGTCGTCACGATTTCGTTTTTCCTGATGCGTTTCGCACCGGGCGGTCCGTTCAATCTTGAACGTCCCCTGCCGCCGCAAACGATGGAAAACCTGATGAGAACCTATCATCTGGATGAACCATTATGGCGCCAGTATCTCATCTATCTCGGCAATGCCGTCACCGGCGATTTCGGTCCGAGCTACGTCTACAAGGACAATACCGTCGCGCAGTTGATCGGCAAGGGTCTGCCTTATTCGCTGGAACTTGGCAGCTATGCTCTTTTGCTGGCGCTGGTCGGCGGCGTTCTTGCCGGGACTCTGGCCGCGCTCAGGCAGAATAGTGCCTTCGATTTCTCGATCATGTCGATTTCGACGGTTGGCGTTACCGTGCCGAACTTCGTTGTCGCACCGGTTCTCACGCTTGTCTTTGCCGTCATACTCGGGCTTCTGCCCGCCGGCAGCTGGGGCGACGGATCGCTGCGATATCTCATCCTTCCGATGATCGCGCTCGCTTTGCCGCAGCTTGCGGTTATCGCGCGCCTGACACGCGGCGCAATGATCGAGGCTTTGCGGATGGACCACATCCGCACCGCCAAGGCTTATGGCCTTCCAGCGCGCAACGTGGTGGTATTCCACGCCATGCGTGCGGCGATGCTTCCGGTCGTTTCCTATCTGGCTCCCTGCGCCGCAGCACTGTTGACGGGTTCGGCAGTCATCGAGACGATCTTCACTATTCCGGGTGTCGGCCGCTACTTCGTTCTTGGTGCGATCAATCGTGACTATACATTGGTGATGGGAACCGTCGTTCTCGTCGCCATTTTCGTCATCCTGTTCAATCTCGTGGTCGATATTCTCTACGGCCTGCTCGATCCGAGGGTCAGACATGACTGATATCCCCGGCAATATTGCCCCTCAACCATTGGTAAAAAGCCGAAGCCTGTTCCAGCTGGCAGCCCTGCGTTTCAAACGAAACAAAGCCGCCATGGCAGGTTCCGTCATGCTGCTGCTGATCACGCTTTTCTCGTTCATCGGTCCGCATTTCCTCACGCATACCTACGATCAGGTGTTTTCGTCCTATGTCTCCGTCCCGCCGAGCCTTGAGCCGCGCCCGGATGTGAACAACCTTCAGGGCGTGATGGAGGGTGTTGCCAGCCGGGCGCGCGTGGAGTTGAAGGAATTCTCCGTCGAAGGGCAGACCTTCACGGCAACCGTCACCTCCAGCAGCCCGATTGACCCGCGCACGACACGCTATTTCGACCGCGCCAACGAATTCGAAAACACAAAAGTCGTTGCCACCGAAGATGAGGGGCGAACACTGAAGCTGGAAGGCGACGTCAACCGCGAATACTTCTTCTTCGGTACGGATTCGAACGGTCGCGACATGCTGGCGCGCGTGATGCTGGGTGGGCAAATCTCAATCGCCGTTGGCGTTCTCGCCAGCCTCGTTTCGCTCGGAATTGGCGTTCTTTACGGCGCAACCGCGGGGTATATCGGTGGGCGTGTCGACAATGTGATGATGCGTTTCGTCGAAATTCTCTATTCGCTGCCCTTCGTCTTTCTGGTGGTCGTTCTGGTGGTCTTTTTCGGCCGTAGCTTCATCCTGATCTTCCTGGTCATCGGTGCGGTGGAATGGCTGGATATGGCGCGTATCGTCCGCGGCCAGACGCTTGCCTTGAAACGGCGGGAATTTGTGGGCGCCGCACAGGCTTTGGGTTTGAGCGACTGGCAGATCATCCGCCGTCACATCATCCCGAATACAATCGGGCCCGTCGTCGTGTTCGTCACGGTCGTCGTACCCAAAGTCATTCTTCTGGAAAGCTTCCTCTCTTTCCTCGGTCTTGGCGTGCAGGCGCCACTTACGAGCTGGGGTGCGCTGATTTCCGAAGGCGCCAACAATATCCAATCGGCCCCCTGGCTACTGATATTTCCGGCGATCTTTTTCGTGCTGACCCTGTTTTCGCTCAATTTTGTGGGTGACGGGTTGCGTGATGCACTCGATCCCAAGGATCGTTGACATGAATACGACATCTGAAACCATCCTCACCGTCCGTAATCTCAAGGTCGATTTCACGACGCCGGACGGCACGGTGAAAGCCGTCAAGGGCATCGATCTTGACGTCAAGCAGGGTGAAACGCTTGCCGTCGTCGGAGAATCCGGTTCCGGCAAAAGCCAGACCATGATGGGCATCATGGGGCTGCTTGCATCCAACGGCGTTATTGAAGGCTCGGCAAAATATCGCGGACGAGAGCTGATCGGTCTGCCGGTCGGCGAGCTGAACAACATCCGGGGTGCGAAAATCACCATGATTTTCCAGGAGCCGATGACCTCGCTCGATCCTCTCTACAGGATCGGCGCGCAAATCGCCGAACCGATCCTCCACCACAGGGGCGGCAGCAAAAAAGAGGCGCGCGCCCGCGTTCTCGAACTCCTGAAGCTCGTGGGAATTCCCGATCCGGAGCGGCGCATAGACAGCTATCCCCACGAACTTTCCGGTGGCCAGCGCCAGCGCGTCATGATCGCCATGGCTCTCGCGAATGAACCGGATATTCTGATTGCGGATGAGCCGACCACTGCGCTTGACGTGACGATCCAGGCGCAAATCCTCGACCTTCTGAAGTCGTTGCAACAACGCTTCGGCATGGCCATCGTCCTGATCACGCATGATCTTGGCGTGGTCCGCCATTTTGCCAATCGTGTGGCTGTCATGCGCCGTGGGGAGATTGTTGAGGCCGGTACGACGGAAGATATCTTCGATCGCCCGCAGGCGGACTACACCAGGATGCTTCTCGATGCCGAGCCCAGCGGGCACAAGCCGGCAATTAGTACAGAGGCGCCGGTCGTGCTCTCCGGCCAGGGCGTGACGATCGACTATACAATTCCTGGTGGCTTCTTGTCGAAGTCTCGCAGGTTCCGAGCCGTCGATGGCGTCAATGTCAACCTTCACCAGGGACAGACCATAGGCATCGTCGGTGAGTCCGGATCAGGCAAGTCCACGCTCGGTCGTGCGCTTCTGCGTCTAATTGTGGCAGATGGCCGCATTTTCTTCGGCGGGAGGGAAATTACCGGACTTGATCGGAAGGCAATGCGGCCATTGCGGCGGCGTCTGCAGCTTGTGTTCCAGGACCCCTATGGCTCGCTTTCGCCAAGACAGACGGTCGGAGAGATCATCACGGAAGGCCTGTTTGTGCATGAGCAACGGCTGAGCCGAGCGGAACGGGACAAGCGGGCAATAGAAGCACTGAAAGAAGTCGGTCTCGATCCCGCCGCTCGCAACCGTTACCCTCACGAGTTCTCGGGCGGACAACGTCAGCGTATCGCAATCGCCCGCGCGATCATCCTCAAACCGGATGTCGTCATTCTCGACGAACCGACATCCGCACTGGACCGATCCGTTCAGGGACAAGTTATCGATCTACTGCGTGATTTGCAGAAGACGCATGGCCTTTCTTACATCTTCATCAGCCACGACCTTTCTGTCATCAAGGCGATTTCGGATTACGTCATCGTCATGAGAAACGGGAAGATTGTGGAGGAAGGAGAAACGGATGCCATATTCAACAGTCCGACGGCCGAATATACCGAAACACTCATCAAATCTGCTTTTTCAGTGGAAGCGGCACCATAGATTATAGCACGGCCGTGGCAGGCCTTCTCTGGCCCTGAACCACTTGAAAAAGAGCGGCAACGTCATGCGGCCGGGTTAGTTGCACCTATTTTCGACGGAATCCGTAACCCGCCGCTCGGGAATACTGCTCTGACTGCCTTTTCGCGAGCATGTCAGCGCCGCAGCGATCGACGCCCGCCGCATCGCCGCCTTCAGCGGCAAGCCGCAGTCCAGTCCTGAGGCAAGCACACCGACGAAACAATCGCCGGCTGCCGTTGTGTCCTGTACGTCAACGGGCATGGCCGCGATACGAACATGTTCGCCAAACGCGCAAGCTTCCGCGCCTTCACCGCCGAGTGTGCGCAGAACGCCGGTGCCAAGACGCACAGACAACGCCTCTGCCGATGCATCGCAACCGAGCCAACCCGCCAAAGCCTCGGCTTCGTCTTCATTGACGACAATCAGATCGCACAAAGACAGAACTTCTTCCGACAAAGGAAATGCCGGTGCGAGGTTGAGGATCGAGATGGCCTTTGAGGCATGCGTGCGGCGGATGAGCTTTTCCACTTCGCCCACATCGTTTTCCATTTGCATGAGCACGACATTGGCCCGCTGTAACAAATCCTCCTCCACGCAATTCGAAGAAACCGCGAGGTTGGCGCCAGCCGCCACCACAATCATATTCCGACCCTTGGCGTCGATATGGATCGAGGCATTGCCGGTCGGTTCGCCGAGAGAGGCGACGCGGCTGATATCCGTTGCCGTCTTCAGGTTCTGCAAGCCGATCTCGGCCAGACCATCCTGCCCGACCGCGCCCACCATCACCACCTCGGCACCGTCCCGGGCCGCTGCAAGCGCCTGATTGGCGCCTTTGCCACCGGCTTCCGTGCGGAAACGTTTGGCAAGCAGTGTCTGGCCCGGCTGCGGCATGTCCTCGACCTCATAAACGAAGTCGACATTGATTGAGCCGAAGGTGATGATCATGACGCGGTTTCCTTAAGCGATCTGAACGAAGTGGCCTTCGCCGGCTTCCTCGTAGGTCCGCTTCGGCGGCACATAATCGGCAGCGCGGAACGGGCTTTTGATCTCGTCATTGGAGATACGGCGTGTCTGTCGGCGCGAGGGATCGGCAATCGGGACCGCCGCCATCAGCCGCTTGGTATATTCATGCTGCGGGTTTTCGAAGACGGCCTGACGCGGGCCAATTTCGACGATCTCTCCGAGATACATCACGGCGACGCGGTGGCTGATGCGCTCGACAACCGCCATGTCATGGCTGATGAAGAGGTAACCGAGGCCGTATTTTTCCTGCAGGTCCAGCATCAGATTGATGACCTGCGCCTTGACCGAGACATCGAGCGCGGACACCGACTCGTCGGCAATCAGGAGCTTCGGCTCCAGCGCCAGGGCGCGAGCGATACAGACGCGTTGACGCTGGCCGCCGGAAAATTCGTGCGGGAAGCGGTCCGCCATCGAAGCGGAAAGGCCGACACGTTCCAGAAGGTCACCAACGCGCTGACGCGCTTGCGAAGCTGGCGCCAGACCATGGGTGATGATCGGCTCGGCGATCGCCTGGCCGACGCGGATGCGCGGATTGAGGCTTTCGAACGGGTCCTGGAAGATCATCTGCGCTTCGCGGCGAATATCGGCAAGGTCGCTCTTGCCGGCCGTGAGTACATTCTTGCCGCCGATCTGCACTTCACCGGATACCGCATCGGTCAGCCGAATGATCGAGCGGCCGGTGGTAGATTTACCGCAACCGGATTCGCCGACCAGCGACAGGGTTTCTCCCTGACGCAGTTCCAGCGATACGCCTTCCACCGCGTGGATGCAGCCGACGGTCTTGCGCAGGAAGCCCTTCCGGATCGGAAAGCGCGTAATCAGGTTGTCGACCTTGAGGATCGGTGGGTGATTGCGCTTGACCGTATCTTCGGTCGGCTTGACCGGTTGGATCTCTCCGGTTGCCATGTCCACCTGCGGAAACCGCAACGGACGATCCTTGCCGGTCATCGAGCCAAGCTGCGGTACTGCCGACAACAGCGCGCGGGTATAGGGATGTTTGGCGCCGGCAAAGAGATCATGCGTCGTGCCGGTCTCAACCTGTTCTCCACGATA
This sequence comes from Agrobacterium sp. D14, assembly GCF_001526505.1. NCBI lineage: Bacteria > Pseudomonadati > Pseudomonadota > Alphaproteobacteria > Hyphomicrobiales > Rhizobiaceae > Agrobacterium > Agrobacterium sp. D14. Next base: position 199,462 of record NZ_ASXX01000021.1, on the reverse strand, counting down.
CATCACCACCGTACGGTCGGATATTTCCGCAACAACGCCCATGTCGTGGGTGATGAAGAGAACGGACATGCCTTCCTCTTCCTGCAATGTCTTGATGAGTTCGAGGATCTGCGCCTGGATGGTCACATCGAGCGCCGTCGTCGGTTCGTCGGCGATCAGCAGCTTGGGATCACAGGCAAGCGCAATCGCGATAACGACACGCTGGCGCATGCCGCCCGAAAAGTTCATTGGGTATTCGTTAAGGCGCGACTTTGCCGAAGGAATGCGGACCTTCTCCAGAAGCCGCACGGCTTCCGCCTGCGCTTCGGTTTCCGTCATGCCGCGATGCTGGCGCAGGACCTCGGTGATCTGCGCACCGATCTTCAGCACCGGATTGAGCGAGGTCATCGGCTCCTGAAAGATCATGCCAATGCGATTGCCGCGGATTTTCTGCATGTCTTCAAGCGGGATCGACAGAAGATCCTTGCCCTCGAACTCGATCTTTCCGGCCACGCGCGAATTGCCCGGCGACAGAAGCCGCATGATCGACATCGCCGTGACGCTCTTGCCCGAACCGGATTCACCGACAACGGCGACGGTTTCCTTCGGCGCGATATCGAAGCTGACATCGTGCACGACATTGCGCCACTCGCCACCGACGCGGAAGGCCGTGTTGAGATTGGAAATCGAAAGAATTGGATTGGTCATGATCTTAGCCCTCACGACGCGGATTGAGGATGTCGCGCAGGGAATCGCCGATCAGGTTGATCGCGACGATGAGCAACAGAAGGGCGATGCCCGGGAACAAGCTGATCCAGTAGTCACCGGAAAGCATGTATTCGAAGCCGTTCGAGATCAGCAGACCAAGGGACGGTTCCGTCACCGGCAGGCCGATGCCGAGGAAGGAAAGCGTTGCTTCCAGCATGATGGCATAAGCGACGCGCATGGTGGCGACGACGATCAGCGGCGGCAGGCAGTTCGGCAGGATGTGCCGGAAAAGGATGTTGCGGTCCGGCAGCGCCATCGAGCGGGCGGCATCGACATAGGCGCGTTTGCGCTCGACCAGCGCCGAACCGCGGATCGTGCGGGCATAATAAGCCCATTGCGTCACCACCAGCGCCAGAATGATCTTGTCGACGCCCTGGCCGAGAATGGCGAGGAAAATCAGCGCAATCAGGATCGCGGGGAAGCTGAGCTGGATATCGACGATACGCATCAGCACCGAGTCCAGCCGGCCACCGACATAGGCGCTGGTGAGGCCGATCGATGCGCCGATGACGAGCGCGATTGCCGCACTGGAGAGGCCGACGAGGATACTGGTGCGCAGGCCATAAAGAATGGCGCTGAACAGGTCGCGACCCTGCGTGTCGGTGCCGATCAGATAGGTCATGCCCGACATGCTTTCCGACCCCGGTGGCAGGCGACCGTCGAGAATGTCGAGCTGAGCCAGATCATACGGATTTTGCGGTGCGATTACCGGTGCGAAGATGGCAGCCACGATAAAGATCGTCACCAGTATGATGCCGACGAGCGCGAGCTTGTCGTGCAGCAGCGCATGGACAACCTCCCGTGCGGGGGAACGCGAGGTGGATTTCCCGCCGCTGTTTGCGGCGGCATGAACCGAAACGGTCGAGCTGTTATTGTCGGTCATCACGAATTCCCCTCAAGGCGAACGCGGGGGTCGACGATGGAGTACAGAATGTCGACCAGAAGATTGATGATGCTGAACATCACTACGGTGATCATCAGGTAGGCGAGGATGACGGGACGGTCGAGAACGCCGATGGCGTCGATGATCAGCTTGCCCATGCCCGGCCAGGCAAAGATCGTTTCCGTGACGACAGCGAAAGCGATCAGCGAGCCAAGTTCCAGACCGATGACGGTGATCAAGGGGATCAGCGTGTTCTTCAGCACATGCACGGTGACGATACGGCGTTCCGGCAGACCCTTGGCGCGGGCGAAACGAACGAAATCGAGCTGCATGGTTTCCATCACGCCGGCGCGTGTAAGACGGATGACCAGCGAAATCTTGAACAGCGCCAGATTGAAGGCCGGCAGCAGCAGATGCGTCAAACCATCGAACGTGAAGAGGCTGAGCGGCACGCCAAGGACGTTGACAGTCTCACCGCGACCCGATGCGGGCAACCAGCCCAAATAGACGCTGAACAGCATGATCATGACGAGCCCGATCCAGAACGTCGGCAGACTGAAACCGAGGATCGAGAAGGTCATGATCGACTTGGAGATAAAGCCCTTCGGCTTGAGGCCGGCATAAACGCCGAGCGGAATGCCGATAACAAGCGCCATGAACAGCGCGACGAAGGCAAGCTCCAGCGTTGCCGGCATGCGGTTCAAAATCAGGGTCAGCGCCGGCTGGTTGAACACAAAGGAATTGCCGAGATCGCCGGAAAGCGCTCGCGTGAGGAACAGCCAGTATTGTTCCCAAACCGACTTGTCGAGGCCGAAGGACTGGATGACCTGCAGGCGTTCCGCCGGTGTCGCAGTCGGGCTCAGCAGAACGTCAACCGGATTGCCGACGAGATAGAGGCCGACAAAGACCAGAACCGACATGACAAAAAGCGTGAGCACGGTTTGTAGCGACCGGCTTAGAAGATATCCGCTCATGAGCTTGAGCCTCCCAGGGTTTTTCTGCCGAGCGCCGCACCGCCATGGCGGGCGATGCGCTCGATCAGCAATTCGATGAAACCGGCCTCGTCGACATCGGTGACGACGGTGGTGTTCGCCGCCCGGTCCATCTTCTTGTAGAAATCGGCGTAGGTGTAACCCATCGTGAGGCCGGTGACCTCAACGCCGACAAAAGCCTCGCGGCTGGTGAACAATTCGGGTCGGATCAGCCACGCGATCGTCGTCGCATCGTGGATCGGTCCGCCCGGTCGACCGAAGCGTTTGACATCGCTGCGGTCGAAGGCGAGAAAAGATTGAAAAGGGCATCGCCCGCTTCGCCGCCGGCACGGAACCGTTCAAAATGTTTGGCCGTAAACAGCGCCTGGAAGGTCATGTCGAGCGGCATCAACACAATCGGAACGCCGGACTGGAAGACGATTTCGGCGGCGTGCGGATCGGCATAGACGTTGAATTCGGCCCATGGCGTGCGATGGCCGAGTGCGGTGAAAGCTCCCCCCATCGAAACGATCCGGCGGATGCCGCGGGCAACGTCCGGATGCTGGATCAACGCCAGCGCCACATTGGTCATCGGCCCGATAGCGCAGATGGTGACCGGCTCGCCTGCCGCTGCCGCCGCCCGCGCCGTTCGGACGATGAACCGCACCGCGTTTTCTTCCGCAGCAACGACATCGCCGGCCTTGACCAGCGTATCGTCGAAAGCACCGATGCGGGCATATTTCCCATAGACCTGTTCACGCACCAGCGGACCACTGGCACCGGCATAAACCGGCACATCACGCCGTCCGCTCACGCTGACCAGCTTGCAGGCATTGGCGACCGTATCGCGAAGCGGCACATTGCCGGCGACAATGGACAGTCCCAGAACCTCGATTTCCGGCGAGGCAAGCGCCATCAGAATGGCGGCGGCATCGTCCACGCCCGGATCCGCATCGATGATGACCTTGTGAGGTTTCATGCGACGACCTTTTCGGCATAACGCGACAGGCGTTCGAGGAAGAAAGCGATCACGCCTTCCGCATCGACCTTGGTGACGATGTCGGCATTCGGCTCCAGGCCGCTCTTGCCGTACCAGTCGGCAATCGTCTGGCCCATGCAAAGCTCGCTTTCATACTCGACGAAAACACGTGCCCTCTGGGTTTCGAACAGATGTGGCGCAAGAATATAAGCCATGACCAGGGGATCGTGCAGCGGGCCGCCTCGCGAACCATAACGGCGCACATCGTTGCGATCCCAAAACGCCATCAACTCGGCCAATGTTTCGGAAATACGGCCGCTGACACGCGAAAACTCGGCGACATGCTCCGGCTTCAACATGACCTGATGCGTGGCATCCAGCGACAGGGCAACAAGCGGAATGCCGCTCGAAAACACCACATGTGCGGCATGTGGGTCGGCCAGAACGTTGAATTCCGAGGTCATGGTGCGGTTGCCCGGTTCGCGATAAGCGCCGCCCATCATGACGATGTGTTCGATGCCTTCGGCGATCTGTGGCTTCATGCGCAAGGCAACCGCGACATTGGTGAGCGGTCCCAGGCAGCAGAGCGTGATACGCTCGCCCTGTTCGGCGGCCTTGCCCAGCGCGTCGATCAGGAAATCGACGGCGGACGTCTCTTCCGCCTTCTTCACCGGTTCCGGCAATACGGTGTTGCCGAGACCTGTCTTGCCATGAAACTGGCCATGGATCGGCTCGCGTAGCATCGGCCGAAAGCAGCCGGCATAGACCGGGATGTCGGCACGATTGCCGAGTTCGCAGACCTGCAGCGCATTGCGCACCGTGCGCTCCAGCGGCTGGTTGCCACAGACCGGCGTGATGCCCAGAATCCTAAGTTCCGGCGACACGAATGCGGTCAACAGGGCAATCGTGTCATCGATACCGGGATCACAATCGACGATGATCGAAATCGGCTTCATTCTCAATGCCTTCAATGTGTGGGATCAGAAAACTCAGAGCGCGCCGACATCGCGCAGCACACTGGCGATTTCCGCTCGCGCGGCTTCGCCAAGCGGCATTTGCGGATGCATCGGCGCACCGACGGCAAAACCCTGCAGATCGAGCGCCGTCTTGATGCAGGCGGCGATCGAATATTTCGCAAAAATCTCGTTGACCTTCCACATCGGCCGCTGAAGGTCCATCGCACGCGTCCAGTCACCGGCCTTGGCCGCCTCATAGAGCGCAATGCTCTGCTTGGGCACGATGCAAGCCGGGCCGGCCATCCAGCCCACGCCGCCAATCATCATCACGCAGACCGGGATGTGCGCGGAGGCTGCAAATACCTCCATCCGGCCGCGAGTCCGCTCGATGATGGAAAGTAGGCGCCCCGTATTGGTCGAGGCGTCCTTGATGTAGCGGATATTATCGACCCGGCTCAGTCGCTCGATAACGGGCAACGAAAGATCGGAACGCTGAAACTGCGGATTGGTATAGAGCACCACCGGACGGCCTTTGGCCGCCCTGGCGATCGCAGTGAAATAGGCTTCCACACCCTCGTCGCTGACCGGAAAATAAGCTTCGAGGATCGCCAGAATGCCATCCGCACCGGCCGCGACCATATATTCCGTCTGGGCAACGGCGTCGGCAGTGGAAGTCGACGCCACGCCGGCGACAACGGGAACCCGGCCGCGATTGGCAGAGATCACGGTATCGACGACGCGGCGTCTTTGCTCCTGGGAGAGATAGGCAAATTCACCCGTGCTGCCGAGCGGCGTCAGACCATGCACGCCCGCGTCGACCAGGTGGTCCACCAGATCCGTCAGCACACCTGGCATCACCTCGCCGGCGCTATCGACCGGGGAAACGAGATAGGGAAATACACCGCTGAAAGACATGGTGGACCGCTCCTTTTCTTCGATCAGTTCGGCTTCACGTAATAGGGAAGCGTGTAACCGTCGGAACGACCCGCATAGTTGATATCGCTCTTCACCGCCCAGGTGTTGGCGAGATAGAAAACCGGAATGACACCGAGATCCGTCATCGCGATTTCCGTGGCCTTCTTCAGAAGTTCCTCACGCTTGGCGTCGTCGAGCGTCGAGCGGGCTTCGTTCAGGGCCTTGTCGAATTCCGGGTTGGAATAACGACCGCGATTGCCCTGACCGGCCTTTTCGCCGTAGGTCTCGAGGATCGGTCCAAGAACGCCCGAAGCCTCACCGGTTTCGACGGCGGCGCCGCCCATGATGAACGAAAACTCGAGGTTCGAGGCACGGGTGAAATAGACGCTGCCCGGCAGGGTGGCGACTTCGGTCTTCACGCCGACGCGGCTGAAGAACTGGCCGATGGCCTGCGCAACCTTGCTATCGTTCGGATAGCGGTCATTCGATGCATGGAAGGTCAACTGGAAACCGTCGGGATAACCGGCCTTCGCCAACAGTTCCTTGGCCTTGGTCGGGTCATAGGCGTCGACCTTGATGGCGGGATCATAACCGAAATAACCTTCCGGCACGACCTGGCCGGCCGGCACGCCCTGCCCGTCCATGATGCGGTCGACCAGCGCTTCGCGGTTGATCGACAGGGATAGAGCGCGGCGCACTTCCGGTTTCAGGAGCGGGTTCTTGCCGTCCGGGCCCTTGGCGAAAGGCGATTCTTCGCGGGCTTGGTCCATGTGCAGATACATGATGCGGTTGCCGGCAATGTTGACGACCTTCAGCTTGTCGGATGCTTCAAGCCGGCGGGTATCGGCCGTCGGGATGCTTTCGATCATGTCGACATCGCCCGAAAGCATGGCGGCAACGCGCGCGCTCGGGTTCTTGAAGACCCGGAAGGTCACCTTGTCCCAGGCAGCTTTTTCTCCCCAGTAAGCATCATTGCGCGCAACAACGACATTGTCGTCCGGCGACCAGGAAACGAATTTGAACGGGCCGGTGCCGATAACGCCCTTGCCGGTGTTCATTTCGCCCGTCGTAACCTTTTCCATTTCGGCCGGAAGCATCGCGATACGACTGAGATTGTTGAGCAGAAGCGGCGTTGGGCCGGCAGTCTTGATACGGACCGTCAGCGGATCGACGGCTTCGACCTCGGTTATAGCCTTCACGTAAGCGGCAAACGAGCTTGGGCTGTTGGTCGAGGCAAGTGGAATGCGCTTGATGCTGGCGACCACGTCTTCAGCGGTGAAATCGCTGCCGTCGTGGAATTTCACGCCTTCGCGCAGCTTGAATTCCCAGGTCTTGTCATCGACGATTTTCCAGGAAACAGCGAGCGCCGGCTGGATCTGCTGCTTGTCGTCCTGATTGACGAGGCCATCGAAAATGTTGCGCGCCATCGCGCTGTTCGGGCCGACGACATAAAATTGCGGGTCCATGGACGTCGTGGAGGCGGACAGACCAACGGTCAGATCCCGGGCCTCGCTCGCGAACGGCATGGCGAAAACAGACGCTGCCAATGCGGCTGCGAAAACAGAAAACTTCATAACGGGGACTCCTCCAGGTTGTCCGGCCCGCGCTCCCTGCGGGTAAAAGACGAATTAACGTTTTACCTGGCAAAAGAAAAATTGCATTTTGTACTTAAGCCATGCCGCAATGTTATGAAAGGAAACCAGGTGAGACTGAAACCAAGGCAGGTCGAAGCGTTTCGAGCCGTGATGATGACCGGTGGCATTACTGCCGCGGCCGAAGCCATGAACGTCACCCAGCCGGCCGTCAGTCGCCTTATCCGCGATCTCGAAGAGATCGTTCAAATGCGGCTGTTCGAACGCGTGGGCGCCAGATTGGTGCCAACCGCCGAAGCCACACAGTTTTATCGGGAGGTCGAGCGGCTTTATCTCGGCCTCGACCAGATTGCTCAGGCCGCCGATGACATACGAGCGCACAAGAACACCGTTCTGCGCATTGGCAGCGTGACGTCGCTGGTTCGCCCCTACCTGCATCAGGCGATTGTCGAAACCATTGGCGACCGGCTGGATATTCCGCTGGTGATCGACGTCGAAAACAGCCGGCATATATGGGATATGGTCGACCAGAACCGCTATGATCTCGGGCTGGTTTTCGGCTCTCCCAGAATGGCGGACAAGAACGCCACGCCTCTGCACAGTTCCTATGCCGTTGCCGCAATGACGGCAGATCATCGACTGGCGTCCCGCCGGGTCGTCACGCCAAATGACCTTCTCGATGAACGAGTGCTCATTCCCGGCCGCAATTCTCCGCTCAGGCTGGCACTCGACCGCGCCTTCTCAATTGAAGATCACCAACCGATAAGCACGATGGAAACGTCGATGCTGAACTGCTGCCACTTTGCATCGGCGGGCATGGGCGTTGGCATCGTGGATCATACCAGCCTGCGCTCTGCCGGTGCCGAAGTGGTGGCGATACCATTCGAACCGAAGATCGAAGTGTCCTACTACGCGATACGGCCAATCGGTGCGCAGAGAATTGCCGTTCTTGATGAGTTGATTGAGCGCATCCGCCAAATGATGAGCGCCGCAGGAGACCTCGGTTCGTATCTAACATTACGAGAGTCTTGAGGAGATACGGATCGTTCCCGGTTATTGCCTTGCTCGCGTCCTTTGGCGACCAGCAGCGATCGCCATTTCCCTTTTGCAGGATTATGGCACCAACCGCACAATGATCGTGGCCTCCGAAGACGACAATTTCCGTTCGACGGCCAGAGCTTGCGCTGAATCAAGGCCACTGATGGTGACGTTGCCGCCCATAATCGGCTCTCTCACGACCGGTTCGAAGATGACGTCTCCATCAACCAGCAACTGGGTCTTCTGCCCGAGAGCCGCGCGTGTGAAATCCTCGAAGGCCTTGGCGCTTTCCGGTGTCAAGGCAATTTCCACCGCAGGTCCGGCAGCGGGATTGATCGAGGTTTTCACCTTTGCGACCTTGAGCGAAATCGGTGCAATGTCCCCGCCGCTGTCGGCGGGGGTTTTGCCACCCTCATTCTGGTTGGGAGAGGAAGCGGTATCGGCGTCGGCCTTCGGGCGGTACTGGTCCAGATCGATCGAAGCCTGCGTATTGTTTTTGGGTAGCGGCTCAACGCGTTGGCCAGACAGGGTCTCGGCGGTCCAGGCATGCGGCGCGGGCAGGACCGGTGGCTGATCCTCTCGCCAGATATGCACACCCACGGTGACCTTCATGCCGCCAACACTTGCGACCGTGTTTTCCAGCACTTCGATTGTCGAGCCGTCGCGTGTTGAATTCACATAGGTCACAGTCCGCGACTTGCCGGCGCTTCTGGCCTGCGCCAGTTGCGCATCGGTCAGTTGTTTCGCCCGGTCTGCGAAGCTTGCGATCATGCCATCAATCGAAGATTGCTGGGATTGCAGCAGGGCAGCCGGATCGTAGGTGACCGTCGCGCTGAATGTGGCTGTTTGCCGGGCCTTGTCGGCGGCTTCGAGTTTCCAGACGGTGCTTGTCGGAACGAGCACCCCCTTCAGCTCTTCGCTTCCCGCAACCGTCCATTCCTGCCCGATATCCGTCGTGAAAGCTTCGGAGGACTGCCCGAGCGCAAGGATCATGCTTTCCGGCGCAAGCACGTTGATAACGACAAGAGGATTACCTTTAACGGTCTGGAGCATGCGGGAGGCCGTGTTATCCGACGAGGACGTGGACAGGAGCATTTCCATATTGGCAATGATCTGATCGGCGCCGACAAGCGCCGTCGGAGCACCGCTCGGATCCGCATCGAATTCCAGCTCCTCGACACCGTAAGCGGCGAGCGAATTGCGGAACATGGCGTTCATCGCATAGGAATCCGCAGCGCCCGTCGCGTCCGGGGGAATGTTTGTGGAAAGTCTCCATTTCATCCGCATCCCCTCGTCGTTCCGCGACAGGACCGTTGCCGATTGACGGAAATCGCCCCGCATGACAACGGACGATGCTTCCGGCCTGTCGAACCAAAGCGACATGTCGGTCTCGGTCGTCTTTTGAACCCGATAATGAAGCTCAGTCCCGACGGCAGGTTCGTAAGGTGGAACGGTCACGCTCTCCGCCGCCTGGGTCGGGCTGGCTGCCATCGTTGTCTGGAATATCAGCCCGGCGGCGAGAAAGAGGGAAGGGACCAGACCGATATTACGGCGCGTTGCGTTCGTGCGAATTTGCATCTCCCTCCGATTACGGTTTTCCAACACCTGACACGTCGATTTCATACTGTCTATCCCAGGTTCAACGCCAAACGCCTCCCACAAGCAGTGATTTTTAGTCATTGAATCCTGTCTTGCGCTGCGATTCCGCGATCATTGCACATCAGGCGATGTCACGGCGCGCGGTTCGCTAGTTGAGCCGTTGACTGGTTCTGGCATCGAACAGGTGGATCGATGCCAGATCCGGCTGAACCTGGATGGTTGCGCCCGGCTGCGCTTGGACGCGCTCGCGGAAGACACCGATGACCTGGTGATCGCCGATCATCATCGTGACCTGCGTTTCCGACCCCATCGGCTCCACCAATAAAACGGTTGCTGTGAGGCCATGGTTGACCAGTTCGAAATGTTCCGGGCGGATGCCGTAGATCGCTTCGCCTGTGGCAGGGCCGGGCGGGAGGGGCAGGACGACGCCGTCAGCCTCGAAGCCATCGGCGGTAAGTCGTCCCTTGATGAAATTCATCGCCGGGGAACCGATGAAGCCGGCGACGAAGGGATTGGCGGGCCGGTCATAAAGCTCGAGCGGCGCTCCGCATTGCTCGACCCGTCCGGCATTCATCACCACGATCTTGTCGGCCATGGTCATGGCTTCCACCTGATCATGCGTGACATAAACGGTCGTGACCCCCAGACGCTGGTGCAACGCCTTGATTTCACCGCGCATCACCACACGCAGCTTGGCATCGAGATTGCTGAGCGGTTCGTCGAACAGAAAAACCTGAGGATTGCGGACGATTGCGCGGCCCATGGCGACACGCTGCCGTTGCCCGCCGGAAAGCTGGCGGGGGAACCGTTCGAGCAATGGCGTCAGCCCCAATATGTCAGCCGCCCAGTTTACCCGCTCAGTGATCTCGGCCTTGCTGCCGCCGCGATGCTCGAGCGAAAATGCCATGTTTTTCGCTACGCTCATGTGCGGATAAAGCGCGTAGTTCTGGAAGACCATGGCGATGTCGCGGTCTTTCGGTTCGATCTCGTTGACGACACGGCTGCTGATCGAGATATCGCCGCTGGTCACGGTTTCAAGGCCTGCGATCATTCGCAGCAGGGTGGATTTGCCGCAGCCCGAAGGGCCGACGAGCACAACGAATTCGCCATCGGCAATATCGATATCGACACCGTGGATGGTGGCGAGTGCGCCATAGCTTTTCTTGACGGATCTAAGGGTAACGGGTGCCATGGGTCAGCCTTTCGATTAGCCTTTGAGCCCGGTATGGGCGAGGCCTTCGACGAATTGTTTCTGCGCGACGATGAAGACGACGAGTACGGGGATGGCGGTCATTGTTGCGGCGGCAAGCTGGATGTTCCACATCGGTCCGCCATAGGCGTCGGTAAATTGTGTCAGTGCCTGGGGCAGGGTGAACCTGTCAGGGCTGGAAAGAAAGACGATGGGTTCGAGATAGAGGTTCCAGCTGCCGAGAAATGTAAAGATCGCAACGGCGGCGAGCGCCGGACGGGCAAGCGGCAGGGCGATGGTCCAGAATATCTTCAACCGGCCGAGGCCATCGACCCGCGCGGCTTCTTCCAGTTCCACGGGCAGGGAGATGAAGAACTGGCGCATGATGAAGGTGGCGAAGACCGCCGGCGCACCGAAGATCGGCACCAGGATCAGCGGCCAGTGCGTGTTGATCATGCCCCATTTGAGAAACATTCGAAACAGCGGAACCAGCGTCACTTCGGACGGGATCAGCAACCCCACCAGCACCACCATGAAGATGGCGTTGGCGAAGGGGAACCTGATGCGCGCAAAGGCATATCCGGCCATCGACGCTACAGCCATGGTGCCGATGGTGACGATTGCGGCGATATAGGCGGAGTTCCAGTATTGCAGCGCGAAGGGCTGTATTCTGAAAACGTCGGAATAGGAGGAAAAATCGAAGGCGCGCGGCCAGATGTCCGGCGGAAAGGCAAATATCTGGCTGACGGGTTTGACCGACGACGTCACCATCCACCAGGTCGGAAAGACAAAGGGGACAAGCAGCACGCAGAGTATGAAATAGATCAGCGCCTGCGCGCGTGGGCTGAGTTCAGTTTTCATAGAATACGAACTTTCTGCGCAAGTGCCATTGGATGAAGGTGAGAGCGCCGACAATGACCAGCAGAATGATGGAGAGTGTCGAACCGTAACCGAAGAGGTAGAACTGGAAGGCCTGCTGATAGAGGTAATAAACGAGAACCGTCGTGGAAAACCCCGGCCCGCCCTGCGTGAGGATCATGATCTGCGCAAAGACCTGCAGCGCGCCCACGATGGTGACGATGGAGGCGAGCAGGATCGTCGGGCTGATCATCGGCAGGGTGATGCGATAGAACTGCTTGAAGCGCGGCACACCGTCGACGCGCGCGGCTTCGAACAGTTCCCGCGGCACGCCCTGTAATGCGGCAAGAAACAGGATCATGTTGAGGCCGAGATTCTTGAGCGCCTGCACGACGATGACCGAGATCATCGCTGTCGTGGGATGGCGTAGCCAGTTGGGACCCTCGACACCGACCGTTTGCAGGAGGCCGTTGATGCCGCCATTATTCTGCAGCAGGAAACTCCAGACGATTGTCCAGGCGACCAGCGACACCACGACAGGAGAAAAGAACAGTGTGCGGAACAGTGTCATGAAGGCGAGTTTCTGGTTCAACAGCAACGCAAGCCCCAACGCCAGGCTCATATTGAGCAGGGCAAGCCCGGCGGAGAACACGGCGGTCACGGCCATCACCTCGCCTATGGCCGGGTCGCTGAGCAGCTTCTGGTAGTTGGCAAGGCCGGTGAACCGGAAAGATCCCGCCAGCACGTTCCACTCGTGCAGCGAATACCAGAAGACCAGTACCAGCGGAACGAGCACGAAAACGACGATACCGACGAGTTGCGGCGCGATGAACAGATATCCGATCGCGGCGTCACGCCGCGCCATGGTCCAGAAACCGCGCCGGGCCTGTGTTTGCGCTGTTTGGAGGGCAAGCGTCATGGCTTTTCTTCCTTTTGCCTTTCGCATCCACGGAAAACCGGATGACTGCGAAGCGTCAATTGGCCGCCAGCAACGGGTCAAGACGGCCGCAAAGCGCTTGCAGGACAGCCGCGACATCGGCATCGGGCCGCCAGAGACCGTCGAGGCCAGCGCGAACGGTCTGTTGCAGCCGGGCAAAATTGAGAACCTGCTGCGTCGATTGACCGGTGGCGACGCCGCGAATGACTACGGCCTCTATCTGTTTACGCGACAGCAATGGGTTGGCGGCTGCGAGCACATCGGCGGTGAGCAGACTTTGCCGTGCCGGCGGGAAAAAGCGCGCGAGCTTGGCTACATTAGGCTTGGAGGAGAAAAACGCCAGGAATTCCGCCGCGAGCTTGGGATTTCTGCCGCTGGCCATGACGCCAATGCCTGCGCGACCTGTAACGGCATAGTCGCCGGCAGGCCCCGTGGGCAACGGCACGAGATCCCAGTCGAAGGCCTTGTCGCCTTTCGGCAGCAGCGATGCTCGGCTGATCTGGGTGGTCGTCATCGCCGCATCGCCGGCAAAGAAATCGGCCGAAACACCAGGTCCCGGCATGGCTTTCTTCACGAAGATCGCATCGTGGATGAAGCGCATGGCGTCAACCATCTCCGGGCTGGCAAAAGCGCAGGACTTGGTGTCTTTCGACCAGGGATAGGCATTCCAGCCGGTATAGACTTCGGCAAGATTCTCCCACGCCTTGTATTCAAAATCACGAATGATCAATCCCTGTTTGCCGGTGGCTGCGACTTTTGCCGCCGTCGCAATGGCATTGTCCCAGTTCCATTCGCCGGCGGCGATCATCTCGGCGGGCGTCTTTGCGCCTGCCGCCCGGATCATGTCGTTGTTGACGAAGACGCCGAAGGGCGATGTCGAGAACGGATAGAGATATTGTACCCCTTCATACGACCAGGCGGTGAGCGTTGCCGGGGGGAAGTCGCCCATGTCGTAACCTTCGGTATTGGCAAAGGTTTCGGTGAGGGGATAAAGCGCTCCGGCCGCCATGAAGTCGGGCGCGGTCGTGTCGAACAGCCAGGCCAGATCGGGCGGGTTGCCGCCGGCGATCTGGGTGGTCAGAGTGGTGGCATAGCCTTCGTAGGCAAGCGAATCGTAGGTGATCTTGACGCCGGGATGGCTCGCCTCGAACTCATCGGCGATCTCGTTGAACAGGGCCAGATGAGCTTCGTTGGCGCTCCAGATGGCCATCCGCAATTCCTGCGACAAAGCTGGCGAAACCAGCCCGGATGTGACCAGAAAACCGGCCACTGCAATTTTCACTATACTCCTGCGCATAATAATCCTCCCAGATTATACGTATTAGCTAGTAGCCGCGAATATCAGGCCAATGGCGCTCCACCCCTTGGCGTTCGATATAGATGTGGAATTTCGCCAGCCGTTTTTCGTCGGCATGCACGCCATGCGGGGTCTCGCCCTTGTCGAGGCAATAGGCGGCCAGCATGCCGGCCACTTCGCCGATGTTCCACTCGACCGGATGCAGCCTGTAACAACCATTGGTGATATGCGTGGTGCCGATATTCTTGGAAGCGGCCAGCAGGTTCGTTTTATGGCGGGGAATAAGAGCACCCAACGGAATTTCGAATGGGCAGGCGCCGACATCGATATAATTATCGCCGCCCGTCGAGGGGTGCAGGTCGATGCGGTACATGCCGATACCGATGCTGTCCGGGTAATGCACCGCGCCGCGATCGCCGCGCACCGCAAGCGACAGATCCTGCTCGACCACCGTGGTCAGGGCGCGAATGCGACGGCTTTCGCGTATATAGGGCGCCATAGCCAGGCCATGCTCCGTGCCGGTAATGTCGCCGCGCAGGCGCAGGCCCGGAAAGCCCTGGCCACCATCCGGGCGGGGCGCCTCGGTCTGCATCCAGTAGAACATGGAATAGGACAGGCTTGCCGCATCGGCCAGCCGCTCGGCATATTGTTCGGGGGTAACGTCGATGATCGGCGCCTCGAAATAATCGATCATCGGCCAGTTCACGAGGCAGATATCGCTGGCATAGGCGCCGGGCCGAAATGTATGGCGGGCAGCAATACGGCGGAATATCCAAAGGCTCATATCGCCGGCGCTGTGACGCTGGTCGGCAACGTCGCGTGTTGCGTTGTCGACCGGGTTGGGATCGAAGAACCGGCGGCTGCGCTCCAGTGTGCGGGGATTGGGCGAGTCCCAGCTCAACAACGGGCCACCCCAGAATTCGGGGGCAACCTGACGCCAGTGGTCGTACCGGGCGGGTTTGTCGATGACATGATTGCCGTCAACCTGATCGACGGCGAAGCAGATCGAGACGGCCTGCTGATTGTGGGGTTGCGCTTCGGCCGGCGCGCTCGGCTCGCCGGTTTCGGATTGGGCCTCGAAACCCGTGACATAATCGGTTGCGGTCAGCGGTAGCAGATCGCCCAATTCAGTGGCGTCGATAATGTAGCGGGCCGAGCAGGAGATGAGATCGCCCGTATTGCAATGGCGCAGCGTCACGGTCCGCACGGTGTCGCCGTCGACGTCTGCGGCGATAGGCTCATAGGCCTTGAGGATGGTCAGCTTGCCGCCGGCCGCGTAAGGGGCAAGCATTGCCTCCATCACCGCCAGCGAAACGCGTGGTTCGTGGCAGAGGCGAGATACATTGCCGTCACCGGGGTTGAGCGTCAGATCCGCCCGGGCGGCGTCCGTCAGCGGATAGTGGTCGCGGTAATATTGCCGCACGCCCGTGCGCAGGGCGCGATAGCTGGCCGTGATCCCGAACTGCTCGACCCAGCTGTGCTCGTCGGGCGGCACGGCCTGGCTTGTCAGCTGGCCGCCAATCCAGTCGAACGCTTCTGTCAGGATAACGCTGCGGCCGTTTCGCAGGGCCCCAAGCGCCGCGGCCACGCCGCCAAGTCCGCCGCCAACCACAAGAATATCTGCATTGTATTCTCTCACGTCAGGTTCTCTTTCCTTAAGTTGGGCCTTGATTTGGGGAGCCGAGCGTTTCGCCCGCCACGATGTCGCAACCCAGCAGTATCTGCCGTACGGGGCCGGGGGGGCTGGTGAGGGTTTCGACCAGCATGGAGGTCGCCTGCCGGCCCATCTCTTCGCGGGGGATGGCATAGGAGGTGAAGACGCGTTGCGACCGGAGCGTATACGTGCGTGTGCCGCTGCCCAGCACCACGATGGAAAGATCGCCGGGGACGCTCACCCCCTGGGCGCGGGCCTGATTGTCGAAGACCACCGCTTCGGCCACTTCGGCAAAAAAAACGACGCTCGCTCCGCTGGCGCGAACTGCGGCCAGCTGTTCGCCCGGATCGCCATTTTCGCTTTCGTGGGAATAGACCAGCTCCGCTGCGCCCTCGATTGCGGCCAGAAAACCACGCCAGCGGTCGCTGATGGATTCCGCCGGACCCGTCGCGCCGATAAAGGCGAAGCGGTGATGGCCGGCGGCAAGCGCCTCTCGGACAAGAGCATGCGTGGCTGTCACGTAATCCGCGCCAACATAACGCACCGGCCCGCCGGCGTCGTCACGACGACCGACTGCAACATAGGGATAGTCACCGGCGACCAGTTGGGCCAGCTCATCGCGGTCGAACTGACTGCCCAGAATGAGGCATCCGTCAGCAAGTCGAAGCCGCCCCGTTTCCCCGAAGATACGCTTGCGGCCGTTATCGTCGCGTGCCGCAGCCGTCATCAGCAGAAGGTCGTAGCCCAACCTCTCCGCTTCCTCCTCTATCCCCATCAGAAAGGGCGTGTAGAAATCCGCCTGCGCAATCGGGAAAGCCGGCTGATAGGTAAAAACACCCAGAATCCGATTGGCGCCCTTGACCATGCTACGCGCAATGGGGTCCGCCACATAACCCGTGTCCCGAATGGCCTTCAGCACACGCTCTCGCGTTTCAGGCGGGATACGGCCCTCAGCGGATTTCGCCTCGTTGAGCACGAGCGAAACCGTCGCCTGGCTGACCCCCGCGAAGATCGCAATGTCCCGTTGCGTCAAGCGCCTAACCATCGAAACCTCGTTTCCTGCCGGCTGCTAATTCGTATTAGCTGCTTATGCGTATAAACAAGGTTTGCGAGGGGATGTCAAGAGTGGGGTATTCCGCGAGGATGTGTTGGTTCCGGCACGGAGAATGGTGCCGCTATAGGCGGCACGCGAAATTGCAAGATGCTTGCTGAATGACTCCCGTGAGAGATGTGAAGAAAATTTTCGCTGCTTTTGGCAAACGCCGCCGGGCCTCGATCTATTGCCACACTCTATCCCGGATACGCTCAGGAACGAGTGATGCGATCTGGAGATCACAGCTGATCTTGATTGATAATACAAAACCAGGTTGCACTTACCCGTCGCGTTGATGCTAATATTCGCACATGGGATTCGGGGTTTTCATTCATCGGTCAGATTCAATCTACGACGACAGTCCGGCGGAGCAATATCAGTTTCCGAGCCAATATCTCGGACGTGTGCAAGCCTGCGTCGGCGATTGGATCATTTATTACGAGCCGCGCAAGGTTGTAGCGACGCGTGGTTATTTTGCTGTCGCCAAAGTAGCCGAAGTCATTGCCGACCCCAAGGCTTCCGGGATGTATCTGGCTTTGATCGAGCCAGGAAGCTACCTCGACTTTGTCAATCCTGTTGCGTTCGGTGGGCAGGATGGAATTGTCGAGCGCGGGTTGCTGAATGATGAGGGCCGGATTTCCGGCCGTGCGCAGGCGGCCGCGCGCTCGATATCATCGGCAGATTTTAATCGCATCGTCTCTATTGGATTGGCGGAGCTTGAAGTGGAATTACCGCGGCTTGGTGAGCCGGAGGAAACGGGAGGCCTACTGGCGTTCGAAGACGAACCTCAGACGCCCTTCGTCTTGGAGGAAGAGAGGGAGCGTGTCACGATGCTCTCCTCGCGCCTTGTTCGAAACCGCCTGTTTCGCCGGCTGGTTTTGCAGGCCTATGACAAGAGATGCGCAATTACAGGCCTGAAGCTTATCAATGGCGGCGGGCGGGCAGAAGTTGACGCTGCGCACATACGTCCTGTCGAGGCAAATGGTCCCGACATCATAAGCAACGGTATCGCCCTTTCAGGCACGGCTCACTGGATGTTTGACCGCGGGCTGATCGGCCTGTCCGATAGCCTCGAAATTATCGTTTCCCGCCAGGCCAATGATCCGGAAAGCATTTTTCATCTGATTAACAGGTCTGGCCGGGCAATCGTGCCAGCTCGGCCATTCGAGAGGCCTCATCCACATTTCTTGCAATGGCATCGGGAGAACTGTTTTAAGGCCTAGGGCTCGGTGCGTGCAATCTGGAGGTTACTGTCCATTGCCCGTTCGGCAGGGCTAGGTCAGATATCGTAGACCTATTTGGTTCAGACCAAAGCGGTCTACGCTAGGTGGTGCCGGACCGGCATCCATTTTATTGTCTATGTCACCGGAGTGCGCCTGCGAGCCGGATACAATTCATGAAAGCCGGAAAAGTTCCGAGACAGAGGGGGTCTAAAAGCCGGTTACGGGCAACAATAAATTACAAAATCTTCATTGCAGGTCACTCATTCCGAAGCTTAGATTTTATCGGGGGGAGAAATGAGAGAGCAATGTCGAACCTGGGTAGCCTCATATCCCTTTTTGTCTTCGCGATAGGCATTTTCGCCTTCTATCGATGGATGTCGGATGGCATCGGCAGGGAAAACAGGAAGTCGGAATCGAGATGGTGAGTTTTTCGGTCCCGACAGACACCGCAGTGTCCGAGATAAGAAAACGGGTGGCGAAAATCATCGGCGAGCAGCTCGGAATAGCTGATGATAAAATAGTCGATACAGCCGATTTTTCCGAAGATCTGAATGCCGATTCGCTTGAGGTCGTTCAGATCGTCATGGAGATCGAAGAGGAATTTGGCATCGAAATTCCCGATGCTGCCGCAGACAGTCTTTCCACTGTCGGTGATGCCATTCGCTTCATTCAGTTGGCAACGACGTAGTCGATCTGGAAAGGGCGCGTTCGATATGGCGATAATCCATCCCTTCATATACTTTCTTCCCGCCGTTGTCGGCGCCTATGTCCTCTATAAATTCATCCTCTATTTGCTCGGCGCCGATTAGGCGCCGGCCATCGCTTCCGTGCCTTGCGGCCCCGGTTTGCCTTGAAGCTCCCCGACGAGAAGCCGTATTCTCCATCCTACCGCATGAGCTGAAATAAATTTCACGCCATAAAATAAAATTCAAACAGCATTGACGGCCGCTCGGTTTCCGGCTATCCCAGTTCGCATGCAATAAATTACATCGAATAAAATTTATTGCGGACTAAGTCATTGTCCTTGGGAGGGGAATATGTTGGCTTTTCTGAAATCGACCGCTGCCGCGGGTGTTTTAGCCGTGGCGATTGCCGCTGGTGCCGGTTCGCAGGCCACCGCTGCTGCGGGCAAATTTGCCTGCGAGCCGGGTGAGACCTATGTGATGAACGTCATGGTTTCCAGCCACCCCTATTGGGTGCCGGTCTTCGAGGGGTTCAAGCAGGCCGCAAAGGCGCTCGGCTGCGAGGCCGTTTTCACCGGCACCCCGGAATATGACATCACCAAGCAGATCGCATCTTTCGAGCAGGAACTGGTGAAGAAGCCGAAGGGCATCCTGCTGCACCCGATGCAGGCCGATCCCTTTATCGAACCGATCAACAAGGCAATCGGCTCCGGCGTTTCGGTGACGACTTTTGCGGCGGATTCGCCGAAGTCGAAGCGCACCGCCTATATCACCTCGGACAATGTCGCCGAGGCGAAATTCGCGGCCGATGAAATCGTCAAGAAACTCGGCGAAAAAGGTGAATATGCCGTTCTGGAAAATCCGGGGCAGAGCAATCACGATCTGCGCGTCACCGCTCTCATCGACTATATGGGGCGCACCTATCCGCAGATGAAGCTGGTCGGCCGCCAGGCGACCAATCAGGATTCGAACCTTGCCTATCAGGCTGTCGGCGCATTGTTGCAGGCCAATCCCAATCTGGGTGCTCTGTGGATTCCCGAAGCCGGTTCGGCCGAAGGCGCGACGGCCGCCGTTCTTGAGGCGAAGAAGAAGGTCCTGATCCTGCATGCGGATATCACCCCGGCCACGCTGGAACATATCAAGCAGGGCAATATCTACATGTCCATCAATCCCAATCAGGGCGTGCAGGGCTTCATGGGTTTCATGAACACGTTTCTGGGCGCCCATTCGGATCTGATCGATCCGTTCAACGACTACAAGGTTTCCGGCTTCAACCCGATGCAGGTTCCTTCGATGGACAATGGTTTCGCTGTCATCACCAAGGCGAACGCCGCTTCCTTCGATCTCAACGACTATATGAAGGGGCGCTGACGCGTCGCTCTGGACCCGGCGAGGTTTGCGCCTCGCCGGCCACAAGGGGAAGCAGGTTCGGGAGGGCGTTATGGGTGAGGTCATCCTCAGCATGACGAATATTCACAAGGCGTTCGGCCCCGTGCGGGCGCTGCGCAATGCGGCACTCGAGTTGCGGCGCGGCGAAATCCATGCGCTGGCCGGTGAAAACGGCGCCGGCAAGTCGACGCTGATGCATATCATCGACGGCATTCTGCAGCCGGATGGCGGGGAAATCGTGCTGGATGGCAAACCGGTCAAGATATCCTCGCCCAATTCGGCGAACCGGCTCGGCATCGGTTTCGTGCATCAGGAGATCGCGCTCTGCCCGGAGATTTCGGTCGCCGAGAACATGTTTATGTCGCAGACGGGCCAGAGCCGCTCCTGGTTCATGAATTATCGCGATCTCGAAAAGCGGGCGGCAATTGTGCTGCGGGAAATCGGTGATATCGATCCCGCCCGCCGCGCCGGCGACCTGTCGATTTCGCAACAGCAGATCGTCGAAATCGCCAAGGCGCTGACACTCGATTGCCGTATCCTGATCCTCGACGAGCCGACGGCGGCTTTGACCGAAACCGAAGCCCAGACGCTTTTCAGGATCATGCACCGGCTGGCGGAACGGGGCATTGCCATCATTTATATCTCGCATCGTATGGCCGAGATTTTCGAACATTGCGACCGCATCACGGTCATGCGCGACGGCTGTCATATCAGGACGGAGAATATTGCCGATATTTCCCCCGAGGAAGTCGTCAACAGCATGGTGGGACGGGTGCTCGACAAGCTCTACCCGCCAAAGCTTTCGGAGGATGAAAAATCGGACGACGTCATTCTCTCGGTTCGGGGCCTGAACGAAGGAAAGCGGGTTTTCGATGTCGATTTCGATCTGCGTCGCGGCGAAATCCTGGGACTTGCCGGGCTGATCGGTGCGGGAAGAAGCGAGATCGCCCGGGCGGTTTGCCGGCTGGAGGGGAAGCCGAGAGGCGAGGTTACGCTGCGCGGCCGGTCGCTGAGGCTCAAGGATTATCGTGACAGCATCCGCGAGGGGCTGGTCTATCTGTCCGAGGATCGCAAGGGGGATGGGCTTTTCCTCAATATGTCCATCGCCTCGAATGTCTCTGCGCTCGATATCGGCAGGGTATCGAACGGCATGGGCTTCATCGAACGGCGCAAGGAAATGAAGCGTGCCGATGAGCTGGGACGCCGGCTGAAATTGCGGGCGAACAGCATCGGCGATGCGGTATCGACTCTGAGCGGCGGTAACCAGCAGAAGGTGGCGCTGGCGAAGATGCTCTCGGTGGAGCCGGAGGTCATCTTTCTGGACGAGCCGACACGCGGGGTGGATGTGGGGGCGAAGGCCGAAATCCACCGCCAGATCCGGGAACTGGCGCGCGAGGGGGTCGGTGTGGTCGTCATATCCTCGGAACTGCCGGAACTTATCGGCGTCAGCGACCGCGTGCTGGTCGTGCGCGAGGGGCGGATCACGGGTGAGGTCGAGGGCGACGATATGACGGAGGAAAAGATCATGCAGCTCGCATCGATCAATATTGTGCATAGCCCGGAAAGGGCCTGAGGGAGCGGGAAAATGGCAACATCGGAAACACCTTCGGGCATAGCTGAGACGGCGGTTCGCCGCACCGCCTGGTGGGAGCCGGCGCTCAAGGCGCGGGAAACCGGGCTGATCGTCATCATCCTCGCGCTTTTTGCGGTAATGTCCTTCATATCTCCGTATTTCCTGACCGTGGACAATCTGCGGGCCATGGCCATGGTCTTCGCCATCGAAAGCATCGTCGTGGTGGGCATGACGATCCTGCTGATCTCTGGCGGTATCGACCTTTCGGTCGGCTCCGTCACCGCACTTGCGATGGTGGCGGCTGGCTGGCTCTTCCTCAATGGCGTCGACCCATGGGCGGCGGCGGGGCTGGCGATCTGCCTTACGACCTTGATCGGCATGGCCATGGGATTCCTGACGACGGTGATCGGTCTGCATCATTTCATCGTGTCGCTGGGCGTCATGGTGATTGCGCGCGGTGTGTGCCTGCTGGCGACGGGCGGGCGGCCGCTTGGGCTCTATTCCCTGCCGCCGGAATTCAAGTTCATCGGTCAGGGCGCGCTTGGTGGTATTCCGCTGGTGCTGATCATCTTCGCGGTGGTGGTTGTTGCTTTCGATCTGCTGCTGCGGCGCACGACCGCCTTCCGCAAGGTGTTCTATACCGGCAGCAATCCGAAGGCCGCGGCCTATTCCGGTATCCGCGTCGGCCGGGTGGTGTTTGCCACCACCACGCTTTGTTCGATGTTGTGCGGTGTTGCAGGCGTTATCTATATGGCTCGTTTCGGCTCTGCCCAGCCAAGCTTCGGCGTCGGTATGGAACTCAACGTGATTGCGGCGGCGGTCATCGGCGGCGCAAGCCTTTCGGGCGGCTCGGGCACGATTCTCGGCGCGATCCTTGGGGCGATCCTTCTTTCGGTGGTTTCCAGTTCGCTTGCCTTGCTCAATGTGTCTGTCTACTGGCAGGACATCATCAGGGGCAGCATATTGCTGACTGCGGTCCTGTTCGACCACTATCTGGTCAGGCGCCGCCGTTGAGCGCCCTTCGCTCGCCCGAGGGTAACTGGAGAAAGACGACCATGCTGGATATCAAGGACGATTTCGATCAACAGAGACAGATGTATTCCGTCCTGGTGCTGCATTTCATCGAGGGTGTGAAGCAGTCGGAAATCGCCGAGCGGCTCAATCTTTCCCATACCAAGGTGAACCGCATGATTGCGGCCGGCCGCAAGGCGGGCATGGTGAAGATCACCATCGCCAGTCCCTATCAGAGGCTGGTGGACCTCGAAAACGAGATCACCCGCCGTTTCGGCCTCAGGCAGTCGGTGGTAACGCCGACGGTCTCCGATAATCCGGAAACCGCCTTGCAGATGGTGGGTCGGGTGGCCGCCAACCATTTGCTGGAGACCATTCGTGACGGTGACGTGATTGCGATTACCGGCGGCAAGGCGGTGAGTGCTGTTGTCGACAATCTGGAGGCGGAGCGCCGTTTCGATGTGCGGGTGGTGCCGCTGACCGGCGGCGTGCAGGGCAAGCACTATACGGATGTCAATCATCTCGCCACGCAACTGGCGGAGAAGCTCGGCGGCAGCGCATCGCTCGTTCATGCGCCGCTGTTTGCCGAGGATGAGGAACAGCGCGACCTTCTGATGAATGTCGCATCGATCCGCGAGGTCTTCGATCTGGCCCGGCAGGCGCAGGTGGCGCTGGTCGGCATCGGCTCCGTGGAGGCTCCCGGCTCCGGCTATTACGATCTTCTGCCGGATGCGGCCCGTGGCGGGCAGGCGCTGGTGGATGCGGGCATTGCCGGCGAGTTTCTCGCCCATCTCACCATGGCGGACGGACAGCTGGCGCGCATCGATCTCAACTCGCGCGTGGTGGCGCTGGACCCCGGGCAGCTTGCCCGGTGCCCGAATATCATCGGTGTGGCGGCAGGCGCCATCAAGGCCGGACCGGTAGCGGCCACGCTTGCCGGCCGCTATCTGACCTCGCTCGTCGTGGACGAGGCGATAGCCGGCTATTTACTGGATCATGAAGGAGGGGAAACCGCGTGACGGACAATGCAATATTGACCCGGACGATCGGCAGAAGCGGCATCGGCGCATCCGCCGTGGGGCTCGGCACCTGGGCCATCGGCGGCTGGATGTGGGGTGGCACCGACGAGCGGCAATCCATCGCCGCCATCCAGGCCTCCATCGATGCGGGTATTTCACTCATCGACACCGCACCGGCCTATGGCATGGGGCTTGCGGAAACCATCGTTGGCAAGGCAATTGCCGGCAGGCGCGAGAAGGTGGTGCTGGTTACCAAATGCGGGCTGGTCTGGCATGTGAATGAGGGTGCCTATTTCTTCCATCAGGATGGCAAGCCCGTTTACCGTTACCTCGGTGCCGCTTCCATCCGGCATGAGGTCGAAGAGAGCCTGAAACGGCTCGGAACCGACTATATCGATCACTACGTGACCCATTGGCAGGACGCCACGACGCCGATTGCCGAAACGGTCGGGGCTTTGGTGCGGCTGAAAGAGGAGGGGAAGATCCGCTCCATCGGGGCAAGCAACGTCTCGCCCGGCGATCTGGAGGCTTATATCGCCACCGGCGCGCTGGATGCCATTCAGGAAGAATATTCCATGGTGAAGCGCGATATCGAGACGACGCTGCTGCCGCTTTGCCGAAAGAATGATGTCTCTGTCCTCAGCTATTCGTCGCTGGCGCTCGGTCTCCTCTCGGGCAAGGTTGGGCCTGAACGAGTCTTTGCGGAAGACGACCAGCGCCACGGCAACCCGCGCTTCAGCCAGGCGAACCGTCAGAAGATTGCGCGGTTGATGGGCGTGCTGGAACCGGTGGCGGCTGCCCACAGGGCTTCGGTCGCGCAGGTGGTGATTGCCTGGACGATTGCGCAACCGGGCATAACATTCTCGCTGTGCGGCGCGCGCGATCCGGCTCAGGCGGTTGAAAACGCTGCCGCGGCACGTCTTCGCCTCACTGCGAGTGAGCTGGCGCTCATCAGCGCCGGTGTCGCGGAGCATCTTGTGGGGCTCGATACCTGATTATGTAGGCTGAGACGGGACTTCAGGCGAACAGCGCATCATTTTCGTCCCGTCTCTCACGTCGCTTTAAACGGTCAACAACATTGGGACGCTGGTCATCAGCCGGCGAACGGTATTTCTATGCCCAGTTTTCGCGAGGACGCTCTGCGCCGTATCCGGCTCGATGGTGATTTCGATGCCGTCGTTATCGGCGGCGGCATCAACGGAATTGCCGCCTATCGCGATCTCGCCTTGCAGGGGCTGCGGGTGCTGCTGGTGGAGCGCAACGATTTCTCCTCCGGTTGCAGCGCCGCACCCTCGCGCATGATTCATGGTGGCCTGCGTTATCTCGAAAACGGTGAATTCGGCCTCGTGGCAGAATCGTTGCGCGAGCGGGATGCGCTTCTCAAGCTCGCACCGCATATGGTTCATCCGCTGCCGACCACGATCCCGATCTTTTCGACTTTCAGCGGCCTGTTCAACGCGGCGGCAACCTTTGCCGGCTCCGGCGGAAAACCCGCAAGCCGGGGCGCTCTCGCCATCAAGGCGGGTCTGATGCTCTATGATTTCGTCACCCGCAAAAACCGTATCCTGCCCCGTCATGCGTTTCGCGGTGCGTCCGGAACTTTGCAGCATTGGCCGGATTTGACGCCGGAGATCAGATATTCGGCCACCTATTACGATGCGTGGATCAGCCAGCCCGAACGGCTGGCTCTGGAGCTTCTGATCGACACCCGTGCCGATGCGCCGCAAAGCATTGCGCTCAACTATGCGGAGCTTGTCCGTATTGGCGACGCGTATCGTATTCGGCTGGAGGGCATGGATGAAGCCCTGCCCATCCGTCCAAGGATCGTCGTCAATGCGACCGGCGCCTGGATCGACGAGACGATTGGCGCGCTGGCTGCGGCCCCGGCGGCGGACACGGTAAAACCGACCGTCTCCGGAACCAAGGGATCGCATCTGATCATCGCTAACGAGGCGCTTTTGAAGGCCCTGAATGGCCATATGATCTTCTTCGAGAATGACGACAATCGCGTCTGTATCCTCTTTCCCTATCTCGGCCGGGTTCTCGCAGGCTCGACCGATATCAAGGTGGATCGCCCCGAGCGGGTGCGATGTGAGCCCGAGGAGCGGGATTATATTCTGGACGCGATCCGGCAGGTCTTTCCGCAGATTGCCATTACCCATTCCGACATCGTTTTCAGTTTCAGCGGCATACGCCCGCTGCCGCGCAGCGACGCCGCCTTTACCGGAAGAATTTCCCGCAGCCATTTCATCCATCGCGTTGCGGGCGATCCGCCGCAGCTCTGCATGATCGGCGGCAAGTGGACCACTTTCAGGGCTTTTGGCGAGCAGGTGACCGACGAGGTTCTGGCCTTTCTTGGACGCCGGCGGCTGACCGGCACCATGGACCGCCCGATCGGCGGCGGCAGGAATTTTCCCACCGGTGCCAGCAGCTTGCCCGCCTTGCTGGTGGAGGAATTTTCGATTGCCGGAGACCGTGCGGAGCATCTGGCTCTGGCTTACGGCTCCCGTGCCTTCGATCTGATGGGCTTTTGCCGGGATCGTGCGGATGATGTGCGGCTTTCAGAAAAATCGCGGATCACGGCCGCGGAGGTGGTCTGGCTGATCCGCTTCGAACACGTGCGCCACCTGACCGATCTCGCCCTGCGGCGCACGACGTTCGCCATCACCGGCGTCATCGATGCCGATCTGATCGACGCGATCCTCGCCGTTGCGGCCCGCGAGCTTGGCTGGCCGGCCACCCAGGCGGCGGCGGAACGCCAGCGGCTTATCCATGAGCTGGAGACTTTTTATGGGGTCACGCCGGCAATGCTTCAACACAGATGCAAGGAGAATGCATGATGATGCGGATTTCGAAAAAGGCGCGCATGAACCGGCTGTTCCGCAATGGCGGCTGCCTGGATGTGGCCATCGATCACGGGGTTTGCAACGAGCCGAGCTTCCTCATCGGGCTGGAGGATATGGCGCAGACCGTGGACAGGCTGGTCGAGGCCGGTCCCGATGCCATCCAGATGGCCTATGGGCAGGCGGATCTGCTGCAGCAGAGGCCGGAGCGCGACAAGCCGGCCCTCGTCATGCGTATCGACATGGGTAACCCTTACAATTCCACGCGCCACAGAACCATGTGGTCGCAGCTCCAGAACCATCAGGACCCGATCATCGGTGCGCTGGAAATGGACGCCGCCTGCGTCGTCGTGAACCTGTTCATGCTGCCGGATGAGCCGGAGCTGTTTCGTCAATGCGTCGAAAACATCAGCCGTGTGCGGGCAGATTGCCATCGTTTCGGTATGCCGCTGATGATCGAGCCGCTGGTGATGCTGCCGAATGATGTGCGCGGCGGTTATCAGGTGGATGGCGACGCCGAAAAGATCGTCACGCTGGTGCGTCTTGCCTCGGAAATGGGAGCCGATATCATCAAGGCCGATCCAACCAGCGATCCGCGCGATTTTCACAAGGTAATCGAGGCCGCGCGGTGCCCGGTGCTGGTGCGGGGCGGGGGGCGTGAGGACTTGCGTAACGTGCTTACGAAATCGGCGGCTCTGGTGGCCGAAGGTGCGAACGGGATGGTTTACGGGCGCAATATTTACCAGCACGACAATCCCAAGGCCGTCGTTGCGGCGTTGATGGCCATCATCCATCAGGGTGCGGGTGGCGAGGAAGCATGGGATATCTATAATCGTGGCTGACAAAAATTACATATTGGGTCTCGATGTTGGCAACACGGTCATCAAGGCCGTGCTGTTCGACACGGAAGGCCGGCAGGTTGCGCAACACGCAATCGACGGACAGTCGACATTTCCGCAGCCTGGCTACGTCGAGCGCGATCTCGAAGAATTATGGCGGAACGGCTGCGAGGCGATCCGCCAGCTTCTGGTGAAATCGTCCGTTGATCCCCGCAGCATTCTGGCCGTGGGCTGCGCCGGCCACGGCAATGGCCTTTATCTTCTGGACAAGGACCGGCAGCCCCTGATCGGCATTCAGTCGCTCGACAGCCGCGCTGCCGATGTGGCGGCTGAGCTTGACCGGAAAAGCGGAGCGCAATTGCAGGCCCGTTGCCTGCAGCGGCCATGGCCTGCGCAAACACCCAGCCTTCTCGCTTGGGTGAAGCGACATGCACCCGATCTCTATGCCCGGACCGGTACGGTCCTGTTCTGCAAGGATTTCGTCAATTTCCGCCTGACGGGGCGCCTTGCCAATGATATTTCCGATCTCAGCGGCGCGGGGCTGCTTGCCTTGCCGGAAGCGCGGCTCGACCGGGAGCTTCTATCACTTTACGATCTTGAGGACGCGTTCGCGTTTTTCCCCCGTCGCGTGGAATCGGCTGACATCGTCGGCCAGGTGACGGGCGAGGCTGCGGCTATGACGGGGCTGTCCGAAGGCACACCCGTCATCGGCGGTTTCTTCGATGTGGTCTCCAGCGCCATGGGGTCGGGGGTCATCAATGCCGGGGAAGCTTCCATCATCGCCGGCACCTGGAGCATCAATCAGGTTTTCGCGGAGAAGCCGGTCATCAGCGCCGATGTCTTCATGGTCACCACCTTCGGCCGTGACCGCTATGTCAATATCGAATCCAGCGCCACCTCCGCCGCCAACCTCGAATGGTACGTGCACCGTGTTCGCGGCGACCATGGCGACCACGCCTTCGAGCGCTGCAACGAATTGGTCGGCTCCGTCTCACCGCGCGCCGACGATCCGTTCTTCCATCCGTTCATTTTCGGCTCGCGGCTGGGTGCGGAGTTTCGCGGTGGCTTTTACGGCCTCGCGGGATGGCACGGCGAAGGCCATATGTTGCGGGCCCTGTTCGAAGGGGTGTGTTTCGAACATCGCCGCCATATCGGCGTCCTGCGTGAAGCGGGACTGCCGGTGGAAAGCGCCGTGATGTCCGGCGGCGGTTCCCGTAGCCAGCATTGGCCGCAGATCATGGCGGATGTTCTGGAAATTCCTCTGCGTGTCGCGGAAGCCCGCGAGACGGGCGCGCTCGGCGCGGCCATTGGCGCGGCCGTGGCGATTGGGCTTTATCCTGATTATGAGGAGGCGGTTGCGGCGATGACACGGGTTGCGAATGCTTACCGGCCCGATGCTGCGCAAGTCTCGCACTATGGGCGGCGCTACGGTCTCTATGCAGAATTGACCGCACAGTTGCGTGGCTTCTGGAGCGCTTTGCGGCTACCGCAATAGTCTCCGGTTTCTGCAGGGCGCAATCGCGCGCCCGCATCAATCAGAGCCCCTGCGCAGAGAGAAAGTATCTGTGCAGGGGGCAAGGATATCGCGCAATAGTTTGTATATACTTTAATATTTCAACTTTATAAAGTATTGATGTTTGTTTATGACGCTTGAAAAATAGAATTGAAAGTAAATTTTAAACATAACTTCTTAAGCTCACCCTCCAGCCCGGTCGCCAACAGTTGCGCACGCACCCGTAACTCTCGCCACCGTTGCAGCATAGTTTTGGGGGATGGGACATGCTTTTTAAATCGACAACGGGTCGGAATATTTTTGCGGTCGCCGCATGCGGCGTCTTTGCGACGATCGCGGCCTCGGCCATGCTGTTTTATCGGTCCATTGAGGATACCAGGGCCAACAATCTCGAGCGTATGCGGCAGATCGCCCATAGCGAAGCCCTGGCGACCGAAAAGAATATCGGCGGCACGATCCATATCGTCAACAGCCTCGCCTCGGTTCTGGAATCGATGAAACAGTCAGGCGATGCCGACCGGGGTAAGGCCGATCAGATCATTCACCACATGCTGGCAAACAACCCCGATGTGCTCGGTCTCTGGACCGGATGGGAGCCAAATGCGTTTGACGGCAAGGACGCGGATTTCGCCAACAGGGAAGGGCATGATGCGACCGGCCGGTACATACCCTATTGGGTGCGCAGCGGGGGCAAAATAAGCAATACCGCTTTGACTGACTATGCCACCGCAGGCCCGGGTGATTATTATCAATTGCCCTTCACCCTGAAGAAAACGGTCGTCGTCGAGCCCTATTCCTATGCAATCGACGGCAAGGAAGTCCTGATCACCTCGATCGCCAAGCCGGTTATGGTCGATGGCAAGCCCCAGGGGGTCGCCGGCCTCGACCTGTCGCTCGATGAAACAAGCAAGGCGCTTTCGGCGGTGCGGCCCATGGGAACGGGTTTCGTCAGTCTCGTCAGCGGCGGCGGCAAGATCATCAGTCATCCGGATGCGGCGATCATGGGAAAAAGCCTTGCGGATGGCGGTGCGCAGACCGACGGCTGGGACCAGCTGATTGCAAATCCCGGTGCTGAGCGCGAGATCACCGCGCAGGATGGAACGGCGTCCTTCGCCATCGCCTTGCCCGTCATGCTTACCCAGGACATGAAATGGTACGCAATCATCTCGGTGCCGGAAGAAACGGTGTTTGCGCAGCTGCATGCCATGATGCGTGACGCCGCTTTGACCATTGTGACGGCCACCGTGTTGCTGGCCCTGGCGGGATGGTTCATCGCGCGGCGGTTCATCGGGCGCATCGCAAACATCATCGATGAGACCGCCCAGATTGCACAGGGAAATCTTCATCTGACACTGAAGGATATCGGGACAAGGGACGAAATCGGCGATCTTGCCCGCTCTCTCGATGTTCTGCGCGAAAACAATCGGCAGAAGGCCTCACTGGAACAGGAGGCCGAGAGCAACCGCACGCTTGGCGAAGAAGAGCGTGCGGCCCGGGAGCGTAGGGCCGTCGATGAGGCGGGCAGCATCCGCTTTGCCGTCGACAGCCTGGCTTATGCGCTGGCGAAGCTCGCTGACGGCGACCTGTCCTGCCGTATCGACAATCCCTTTGTCGAGCAGCTCGATGCGGTGCGTGGCGATTTCAACGGCTCGGCCGGGAAATTGCAGGACGCGCTTCTGCGGGTATCGGAAAATGCCTCCGGCATCGACGCCGGCGCCAATGAAATCAAGGCAGCGTCCGATGATCTGGCGCGGCGAACGGAGCAGCAGGCGGCGGCCGTTGAAGAAACCGCTGCCGCCCTTGAAGAGATTACGACAACGGTAAAAGATGCTGCGAACCGTGCGCATGAGGCGGGCCGGCTGGTTTCCCGCACGCGCATCGGCGCGGAACGGTCGGGTGAGGTCGTGCGTCAGGCCGTGATGGCGATGGAGCGGATCGAGAAATCGTCGAACGAAATTTCCAACATTATCGGCGTGATCGATGAGATCGCCTTCCAGACGAATTTGCTGGCGCTGAATGCCGGGGTGGAAGCGGCGCGTGCCGGTGAGGCGGGCAAGGGTTTTGCCGTGGTGGCGCAGGAAGTGCGGGAGCTTGCCCAACGCTCCGCCGCCGCGGCGAAGGAAATCAAGTCGCTGATCACCAAGTCGAACCAGCAGGTCGAAGAGGGCGTGCATCTTGTCGGCGATACCGGCAAGGCGCTCGATGTCATCGTTGCCGAAGTGCAGGAGATCAACCAGCACGTCGCCGCGATCGTGGAATCCGCGCAGGAACAGTCATCCGGCCTCCAGCAGATCAACGTCGCCGTCAACCAGATGGATCAGGACACGCAGAAAAATGCCGCGATGGTCGAGGAGATGACCGCCGCAAGCCACACGCTGGCAACGGAGGTCGATGCACTGAACCGGCTGCTCGGCCAGTTCGAACTCGGTCAGGGAACAGGTGTCCATCGGGGGTCTCTGAAGGCGGCCTGACTGGACGCCCTGAGCGGCCGTGTCCATCAGCGCCGATGGGCACGGCGGGGAAATGGAAGATGGACTTTGTCTGCAAATTGAGCATCTTATTTCCTGCAAGCAAGTAATGGGATGATCAACAGCAGATGGATATCAGGCGCCTGAAATCGTTTATCACGATTGTCGACATGGGTAGCATAACCAGAGCGGCCGATGTGCTGCATATTGCCCAGCCGGCGCTCAGCCAGCAACTGGCAAGCATCGAGGAGCATTTCCGCCAGAAACTGCTGACCCGAAGCCAGCAGGGCGTGGTCATGACCGATGCCGGCAAGGTTGTCTATAGGCATGCGCAGGTCATTTTGCGGCAGATGGAGCAGGCGCAGGCGGAGGCTCTGGAAGCGGGCGCTGTGCTTTCCGGCAAGGTATCCGTGGGCCTTGCGCCCTTCAGCAGCGCCGCCACGCTTTCGCTGCGTCTGATGGAGGAAACCAAGCGGCTTCATCCCGGCATTCTGCTGCACATCACGGAAAGCGTCAGCCAGCCCTATAGCCAGATGATCATGAACGGCCGTCTGGAAATGGGTTTGATCCACGGCGTCGGGCCGATCCGGGGTGTCAAGTTCACGCCGCTGTTGCGTGAGGAATTCGTTCTGGTCGTGCATCGCAGCTTCGGCGTGGAACCGGGCGATGCGCCGATCACAGTCGCCGATCTGGCGTTTTTGCCCTTCCTTCTGCCGCCGACCTATAATTTCGTGCGCCGCGCCATCAATCTCGCCTTCACCCGCAGCCGCAAGGATCTGATCGTGATGGCGGAGCTGGAATCGGTAAGGACCATCGCGCGCGGCGTGGATGCCGGGCTTGGCGCGACCATAACGCCCAAGGCCATCGCCGACCGTATCGTCGCGGAATCCAACGAGGACATCGTCGTGAGGCAGATCGCCAGCCCGATGATTGAGGAAACGCTGTCCTTCTGCGTATCGGACAATACACCGCTCTCCGAGCCGGCGCTTGCCGTGAAGGAAATATTGCTGCAACTGGCGGAGACCCTGAAATAAAAGGGTCAGGCCGGTTCTAAAGCCACGCGCAGCACCCTTTCCCGGTGCCGGGCGTGGAAAAGATCAAAGCATGGCTTCCTTGCGGCAGTTCACCAGCAATTCGGCCACCGAAAGGTTGTTCGGCAGGCGGAGCAGGGTTTCCACCATTTCGGCGAGATCTTCCGGCTGGGTCATGTCCTCGCGGCTGACTTCCGTTTCGCCAACGGTCATATCGGTTGCGATATAGCCGGGGCAAAGCGCGGTGGCGCGCACACCGCTGTCCCACAATTCCTGCCGGATGCCGTGGGTGAGGGCGACGACGGCGAATTTCGTCATGGCATAACCCACATTCGACCCCACACGGCGTCCCGCCAGCGAAGCGACATTGATGACCCTGCCCTGTCCGGTTTTTACGAGATGAGGAATGGCGGCGCGGGTTACCCTCAGCGGACCCTTGACGTTGATGCGCCACATCTGGTCGAGGCTTTCTTCACCCGCATCCATGACCCGGACTTTGGGGTTGATGCCGGCGCAATTCACCAGCCCGTCGATCCGGCCATATCTGGCGGCAACGGCCTCAACCCAGGCCTCCGCCGAACCCGCCTCTTCCGCATCGTAGCGATCGGCCGAAAGCCGATCCTTCACCGCAACGGCGGCCGGATTTCTCGCTCCCGCCGCGACGGTGAAACCGGCTTCGTGAAGCCTTTTGGCGATCGCAAGGCCAAGGCCCCGCGATGCGCCGGAAACCATGATGACACGGCCACTTCCTCCCAACATGCTGTTCTCCCTATTTCATTCCATTGCAGAATTCGGCGATGCGGGCGCAGCCTTCGGCAAGGTTCTCCATGCTGGTGGCATAGGAAAGCCGGAAGAAGGGGCTCAGGCCATAGGCCGCGCCCTGCACTGTCGCAACGTGATGTTCGGCGAGAAGCGCCATGACGAAATCGGTATCGTTTTCGATCTTCGTGCCGCCCTTCGTCGTCTTGCCGATCAGCGCGGCAATGTTCGGGAAGATATAGAAGGCGCCTTCGGGCTTGTGGCAGCGGAGCCCCTCGATTTCCGAAAGCTTGCCGAGCACGAAGTCGCGGCGCGTCTTGTAGATATCGGCGCGCTCCTTCAGCAGATCCTGCGGGCCGTCGAGAACCGCGACGGCGGCAGCCTGCACGATGGTTGCGACACCGCCGCTGTTCTGGGTATTGACGTTGCTGATGGCCTTGATGAGATCCTTCGGGCCGCCGCAGAAGCCGAGACGCCAGCCGGTCATGGCATAGGCTTTCGATGCGCCGTTGACGGTCAGGACACGATCATAGAGGCGTGGCTCGACCTCGGCGATGGTGCAGAATTCGAAGTCGTCATAGATCAGGTGCTCATACATGTCGTCGGTCATGATCCAGACATGCGGATGCCGCAGCATGACCTCGGCGATTTCCTTCATTTCCGCGCGGGAGCAGGCGGCGCCCGTGGGGTTGTTGGGGAAGTTGAAAAGCAGCCACTTGGTCTTCGGGGTAATGGCGGCTTCGAGATCTTCGGCGCGCAGACGGAAACCGTTATTTTCCGGGCAAACCACCGGCACGGGCACGGCGCCCGCGAACTTCACGATATCGGCATAGCTGATCCACGACGGCGCGGGAATGACGACCTCATCGCCCGGGTCGCAGGTGGCCATGATGGCGTTGAAGATGATCTGCTTGCCGCCGCCCGCCACCAGGATCTGGCTCGGATCGTAATCGAGATTATTGTCGCGTTTGAACTTCCGCTGGATCGCGGCCCGTAGCGCAGGCGTTCCGTCGGCTGGCGGATATTTCGTGTCGCCGGCAAGGGCCGCCGCATGCGCCGCCTCAACCGCGTGGGCAGGCGTCGGGAAATCCGGCTCGCCGGATGACAGGCTGATGACCTTGATGCCCTGAGCGGCGAGATCGCGCGCTTTCTGGGTCATGGCGAGCGAAGCTGACACGGTGACGTTGTTAAGGCGTTGGGCGATGGTGGGCATGGATTATTTCCGATTGTAACGGTGAAGGCAGGCATCGTCGCGACGCCAGTGCATGACAAAGAGGTTACGGGAATTTTCCGCCGTTTCCCCAATACGACTTCGATGTGAGGTCATACGGGATTTTGATGCATCGCCGTCAAAATGGGGTGGGCAGTCCATATGCGTATGCGATGACCTCAGAGGAATAAAATATTATGCAGCCCGTCGGCTTAGCCCCTAAGCTTGGCGTAACAACAAGGGAACGACGCGTCGGGCAATGTTACCCAGAGAGGTAACCGGCGCGAAAATGCAGAAATATGCGACAGGCGCCGGCAAAAGACCGGATGCCTCGACAGGGAGCACACCCAGCAAATTCTAGTCATAGGGTCTGGACGATCTCGTTCGACTCAAAGCGATGCCTCGTGCCGTATTCAACGCGACGGGAGTATAGATGTCGGATATTGCGATCATGGAACCACATGCCCCGCCACGCCGTGGAGTTTCCGGCTGGAAAGCCCTCGAGCGTCGGCTGTTTTCGCCCGGCATCCTCATCCTGCCGCTGCTGATCTTTCTGCTGATCTTTTTCTTCTGGCCGGCGGTTCGGCTGATGAGCTTCAGCGTCATGACCCAGAATTCGCAGGGGCTGATCGGCTCCCCCTTCACGCTTGCCCATTATGTCAGGTTTTTCGAGGTCGATCTTTACCAGAAGGTGCTTTGGGCGACGATCCGCATCAGCCTGATCACCTCGGCTCTTGCGGCGATACTGGCCTATCCGGTCGCGACCGTTCTCGTGCGCGGCAATATCGTCACGACCCGTATCATCACGTTGATCGTGATTGCGCCGCTTGCCGTTAGCGTGGTGGTACGTGCTTACGGCTGGCAGCTCATTCTCGGCAACGGTCCGACCGGCCTTTTGAACTACGTGCTGATGAATCTGGGCATCATAGACAGTCCGATGACGCTGCTGTTTTCGGATGCCGCCGTGGTTATCGGCTCCCTGCACATTTTCTTCCCGATGATGGTGCTGCCGCTGTCCTCGGCTCTCGGAAAGATCGATCCGAATTTGCAACAGGCCGCCAGAACTTTGGGCGCGCCGACATGGAAAGTGTTCCTGCGGATCACCTTCCCGCTCAGCCTTCCCGGTCTGGTCGCGGGTTTCACGCTGGTCTTCTCTCTGGCCTCGGCGTCCTACGTCATTCCGGCTTTGATCGGCGGTCCCGGCTCGCAGATGCTCGGTAACATGGTCGAACAGCAGGTTCTCGCGGTCTATGACTGGCCGTTCGGCGCCACCATCGCCACCATCCTCGTTTTCATCGTCATTCTGATCAACGCCGTCTCGATGAGGCTGCTCGGCGGGCGTCGTATCAAGGCAAGCGCGTCATGAACAACAAGCTGACCGGCACTTCCGCCATCGTCTCTACGCGATCACCGCCGCCATGATGGTCTTTATCCTGGCCCCCATCGTTCTCGTTGTCGCCATCTCGTTTTCCGACAGTTATTTCGTCACCTTCCCACCGCAGGGTTTCACGTTCCGCTGGTATGCGGCGGTAATGCAGAATGAGGAATTTACCGCCGGCCTCACCTTCAGTGCAGCACTTGCGGTGGCGACCACCATTCTTTCACTGGCGCTCGGCGTTCCGGCAGCCTTCGCACTCTCCCGTGGAAAATTCATCGGCCGTTCGCTGATGAAAGGGCTGCTGCTGTCGCCGCTGATCTTTCCCGTGCTGGTGACCGGCCTGGCATTGCTGCAGCTTTTCTCCGGTTATGGCTGGATGGATACCAAGCTGAAGCTTCTGATCGCCCACACCGTCGTGACGTCGCCCTATGTGATCCGCACGGTGCTGACCAGCCTTCAGCTCGTCAATGTCAGCCTCGAGGAGGCGGCGCGCACGCTTGGCGCCACCCGCTGGAAAACCTTCACGCGGGTGATCTTTCCGCAGATCGCGCCCGGCGTCGCCTCCGGCTCGATATTCTGCTTCATGGTTTCTTTCGACAATTATCCCGTTTCGATGTGGCTGGCGGATTCCGCGAACCTGCCCGTGCCCATCGTTCTCTATCGCCAGATCGGCACGGTCTTCGATCCTTCGGTCGCGACCATGTCCACCATCATCATTCTTCTGGCGGTGACCGTCGTGCTCGTCCTCGACAGGCTGGTGGGTCTGCGCCGGGCAATGGCTATGTAAATCAACAACAAGAGGGGTACCGGAAATGACAGACAAGACCATCATCATGAAACGGCGCAGTTTCCTGACAGTCACCGCGGGCGCGCTCGCCACACCCTATTTCTACACCGCGGCTTCCGCACAGGACCGCACCATGTATGTCGGCGTCTATAATTCGGCGCAGGGCGGGCTGATTAAGAAGGAAGTGATCCCGGCTTTCGAAAAGGAATATAAGTGCCGGGTGCTGACGACCGAAGGCGCAACGCTCGCCAACATCGCCACGCTGCGCGCCACCCGCGAAAATCCGCAATATAGCGTGATGTCGATGGACGATGTCGGCGTTCCGCAGGCCAAGGAGGAAGGCCTGATCGAGCAATTGCCGGCGGACGAAATCCCCAACCTCAAGAACGTCTATTCGCGCTATCTTTTCGAAGACAATTTCGGGGTCGGTTTTGCAATCTCGATTGCCGGCCTGTTCTACAATCCGACGACGGGCAAGCCGTTCGAAAGCTACGAACAGATGTTCGACAAGAAATATGCCCGCCGCATGCTTCTCAACACACCGAAGAACACCCAGAGCGTTCTGATGCTGATGGTAGCGGCCGCTCTTGCGACCGGCAAGCCGCTGAAAGAAGCGCAATATGATACCGATGCCGGCTGGGCGAAACTCGCCGAGCTGAAGCCGAACGTGCTCTCGATATACGACGCGGAAGCGCAGACGATGATGGTGGCGCAGGGCCAGGCGGATTTCGGCGGCATCGAATATTCCAAGGCGGTTTATCCGCACACCAAGAAGGGTGTGCCGCTGGATATGACCTTCCCGAAGGAAGGCGCATTCACCGGCATCAATTCCATCGCGCTGGTAAAGGGCGGGCCGCACCGCGATCTCGCGCTTGCCTATATCAACCGCATCCTCGATCCCGGTGTGCAGAAGATGCTTTCGGAAGCGACGCTGAGCGCCCCCTCCGTCAAGGGCATCGAGTTCGGCGCAGATACGGCGAAGTTCCTCGCCTACCCGGAAGCGAAGATGGAATCGCTCAACCTCTTCACGCCGGACTGGAAATACATCATCCCGCGCCGCGCCCAGTGGCTCGAAAAATACAACCAGACCTTTAACGGCTGAGGAACGCTGATGAAATCCGTAGAAGTCCGCCTGGAAAGACTGACCAA
The DNA here is from genome assembly GCF_001526505.1 of Agrobacterium sp. D14. Lineage (NCBI taxonomy): Bacteria > Pseudomonadati > Pseudomonadota > Alphaproteobacteria > Hyphomicrobiales > Rhizobiaceae > Agrobacterium > Agrobacterium sp. D14. Next base: position 161,879 of record NZ_ASXX01000021.1, on the reverse strand, counting down.
GCATTACAGCGGTCAGGTCGTTGCCGTCGATGATGTTTCGCTTACCGTCAAGGCAGGGGAAATCCTGGCGCTTCTCGGCCCGAGCGGCTGCGGGAAAACGACTTGCCTGCGCATGATTGCGGGGCTTGTCGATCCCACCTCGGGTGAAATCGTGGTCGGCGGCAAGCCGACCACGCGCACCCCGGTTCACCGCCGCAATGTTGGCATGCTTTTCCAGAACTACGCCCTGTTTCCTCATATGACCGTTGCCGAAAACGTCGCCTTCGGTCTGGAGATGCGGGGCATCTCGAAGGCCGACCGTGAAGGGCGCGTGAAACAGGCGCTCGATCTCGTTCAGCTGCACGCCTTCGGCGACCGGCTGCCGGTGCAGCTTTCCGGCGGTCAGCAGCAGCGTGTGGCGCTGGCGCGCGCGCTGGTGATCGAACCGTCGATGCTGCTTCTCGACGAGCCGCTCGGCGCACTCGACAAGGGCCTGAGAGAAAGCATGCAGGTCGAGATCCGCAGCCTGCAGCAGCGGCTAGGGCTCACCACCATCATGGTGACCCACGATCAGGACGAGGCCCTGACCATGGCGGACCAGATTGCCGTGATGCGGGATGGCAATCTCGAGCAGATTGCACCGGCCGGCGAAATCTACCAGAAGCCGCTGACCCGCTTTGTCGCGGGTTTCATCGGCGCCTCGAACTTCTTCGAGGCAAGCGTGGCGGAGCGCAATGGTCGCTCCGCAAGGCTGGTCACCGGTTCCGGTGTGCGGCTCGATGTCGAGGATATGGGGGCGGTTCAGGGCGACAAGGTCGTCGTCACCGTTCGCCCCGAAGCGATTTCGGTCTCACCGCTTGCGGTGGACGCAGGTGAAAACGCCAGCAATTCCACCACGGCGCGGGTAGAGCAGGTCGTCTATCGCGGTTTCATGCTGCATTATTACCTGCGTCTGGACAATGGCGAACCGATGATCGCCTACCGGCAGACCCAGACGGAAGGTTTCACCAATGCCGTCAGCGCCGCTGGCGACCGGGTGAGACTGAGCTGGACGAGCGATAGCAATCACGTGATCCAGCTGAATTGATGATTTCGCGGCCGGGTCGCTTAGGCGACCCGGCTGTCGACGGATCGAAATCCGCGCTGTATTCCATAGCCGACAAAATTACGGCACCGCGCTCCTGACATGGAATGCGGTGTCGTACTTTTTGTGCTTCAGGATATGAGGCGTATGCCGCTTCAGGCGACGACTTCGCGAGCCGGCACGACGCTGCCGCCGCAGGCTTCCACTTCGCTGCGCACCGTGCGCGCAAGCTCCAGCGAGCCGGGCGTATCGCTATGAACGAGGATCGATCTGGCGCGAACGGTGATGGTCTCGCCCTCGATGGTCGTGACCGTGCCTTTTTCCAGAAACTGGCGCACGCGTGCGCGAACTTTTCCCTCTTCCTTGATGACGGAATTGGGCAGCTTGCGTGGCACGAGCTGGCCCTTCACATCATAGGCCCGGTCGGCGAGAAAGAGGTTGAGTACTTTCAGCCCGCAATCCAGAGCCGCCTTTTCGATCAGCATGTCTGGCATCGAAAAGACGATGAGATTGGGTTCGACCGCTTTGATCTTTTTCATGATCCGCTCCGCAAGCGCCGCATCGCGGTTGATCATGTTGCCCATGGCGGCATGGAAACTGATATGGGAGAGCGTAACCTCCTGCGCCCTGGCAATCGCCGAGAGCGCGCCGAGCTGGTAGAGAACCTGCTGTTCCATTTCTTCCGCATCGACGGGAATTTCGCGGCGGCCGAAGCCGAGACGGTCGGCAAGGCCCGGATGGGCGCCGATGCCGACGCCGTTTCGTTTGGCGAGACGCACCATGCGCGCCATCATTTCCGGATCGCCGGCATGGAAGCCGCAGGCGATATTCGCCGAAGAGACGACTTCCATAAGCTTCTCGTCGTCGCAGACCTTATAGACGCCGAAACCTTCGCCCATATCGGAATTAACATCGATCTTCATGGTTCCCTCTCCGTGTTTTTCAGGATTATCGTTTTGTGAGCGTGCCGAGTGCGGCGGTGACCAGCGGCAGGGTTTTGCGGATACCCGCGAAATAGGCGTCGATTGCCTGTTCGACTTCCAGCGCCTCGCGCACCGTTGCCTGCACGAAGCGGATGCGACTGCCGATGCGCGCCTGTCCGAGCCGCCACAGATCGCTGTCGATAATGCCCGCCATCTTGGGATAACCGCCGGCCGTGTTGGCGTCGCTCATCTGGATGATCGGCTCGCCGCCCGGCGGCACCTGAACCACGCCCGGAATGACGCCATAGGAGCGCAACTCGACGGGAGCCGAAAGCATAAGTGGCGTGCCGGCAAGCCGGTAGCCGGTGCGGTCGCTCTGCGAGGTGATTTTCCAGGCTTCGGACCAGAAACGTTCCGCACCTTCGCCAAAAAGATCGTGTTCGGCGGCGGGAATGGCTCTCAGCAGCAATTCGCCCTTGTCAGATACCGGAAACATGTCCGGCATCGCCTCGGCAAGCGGCATGACACCGAGGCCGCTTGCCGGCAGCGCCAGTGGTGCGGATGGCAGAACGGACAGCCTGTCGCCGGCGGTGAGGTGGCGTCCCTCATGGCCGCCGAAGGAGCCGCGAAGCGAGGTGCTTCGTGATCCCATGACCACGGGGACGTCTATGCCGCCCTGAAGGCAGAGATAGGCGCGCGCATTTTTCATGGGCGTCGAAAGCTCAAGGGTTTGCCCCTTCTCGGCTCTAACGCACCAATAGGGCGGCAGATCGGCACCATTGAGCCGGGCAGCGCAATCCGCACCGGTTACGGAGAAGGTCAGTGCCTCTTCGAATTCAATGCGGAAAGGAAAGGTCTGGATTTCAATCGCCGCGGCACCCTCGCCGTTGCCGACGAGAATATTACCGATCCTGAGCGCGATTGGATCCATCGCGCCCGTGGCGGTGATGCCGATATTGCGGTAACCCGCGCGGCCGAGGTCCTGCACGGTGTTCAGCGGACCGCAGGCAAGAATATGGATCATAGTTCGATCCTTTCAGGAAGGAAACGAACGCGGTCACCGGGCGCCAGCACCGCCGGCTGTTCGGCGGTGGCGTCGAACATGGTGATTTCGGTGAAGCCCAGCGAGTTCCAGCCATTCGGCCCGGTCAGAACCGAGATGCCGGATTGCATGCCGCCGATCGTCACCATGCCCTTCAACATGCGAAGCGACGGGACTTTCTTTCGTGGCATGAAAATGCGTGGGTCGAGGCCGCCGAGATAACCGAAGCCCGGCGCGCTGCCGACGGCGAAAACCGTATAGGTCCGCTCGAAATGCAGGCGCACGACTTCTTTGTCCGGCAGGCCGGAATAATCGCAGATCGCAGCAAGGTCGATGGCGTGCTCGCCGCCATAGGTCGTCGGCACCTCGATGGTCTTGCCGAGAAGGTCGAGTTCCGCCGTCCTTTGCCAGATGTCGAGAAGCTCGTCCTGCAAACGCCCGGCATCTTCAGGCGTGCTGCGTAGCACGATCAGCAGGTTGGTCATGCCGGGTATGAGTTCCAGCACCTCGGGGCGGTCCTTCAATGCGCGCGTCAGCGCCCAGATGCGCCGCTGGGCGGGCAGGTCCAACTCGCCGGGCGCTTCGATCAGAAACGTTTTGTTGCCGATCATCGAGATTTTCGGCAGGCCCAGATGGGCGGGGGTGAGGTGGGGCGTTTTTAGCGGGAGATTGCTCATCGACGTCACCATCATGTTTCGGTCTTGAGAAGGGTGGAGCCATAGCCGACAAGCGTGCCGGCTTCCGTCACGATTTCGCTGACGGTGCCGGCTTTTTCGGCGATGACCGGAACAAGCACGGGTCCGGCCGCGACGAATGCGACGATCTCGCCTTTCGCTACGGATTGTCCTGCCCGAACCGCCCGGTCGGGGCGCTGCGGATGCGCGGGCGTGAAGATGCCGGCCATCGGTGCACGGGCAAGAATATCGCCCGCCTTTACCGGCACTTTGGCCGCTTCGATGGGCCGCTGTGCGGCAGGGGCCTGACCGCCTGCCATGGCGACGATCTTCAATGATCCATCCGGCGTCTCTATTTCAATGGCGGAGATGTTATTGCGCTCGAGGTGAGCGGCAAGATCGGCAATCGTGCCGGGCTCGCTGTAGCGGGATATGGAAACAGGCTGTCGCTTCACTTTGCACTCCGCGCTGCAAGCCAATGCTCGAGGTAATGAATATCCGTGCCGCCTTCGGAAAAGGCCGGGTCCTGCAATATTTCCCGGTGCAGCGGTAGGTTGGTGGAAACGCCTTCGATGCGCATTTCGCCAAGTGCGCGCCGCATGCGCAGGATCGCCTGCTCGCGGGTCGGCGCATGGACGATGAGCTTGGCGATCAGCGAATCGTAATGGGCCGAAACCCGATAACCCGCCGTCACATGGGTATCGACCCGGACGCCGGGGCCGCCCGGCAGGTGCAGAGCCGTGATCAGGCCGGGGCAGGGAATGAAGCTATAGGGGTCTTCGGCATTGATGCGGCATTCGATCGAATGGCCCTCGCAGACGGTATCCTCCTGCGAAATCTCGAGCGGATGGCCAAGAGCGACGAGAAGCTGCTGGCGCACCAGATCCACGCCCGAGGTCATTTCCGTAACCGGATGTTCGACCTGCAGGCGGGTATTCATCTCGATGAAATAAAATTCGCCGTTCTCGTAAAGAAATTCGAAGGTGCCGACGCCGCGATAACCGATCTGGCGGCAGGCTTCGACGCAGCGATTGCCGACGAAAGCCGCGACATCGGGTGGGATGCCGATGGCCGGGCCTTCTTCGACGACCTTCTGGTGGCGGCGCTGCATGGAACAATCGCGCAGGCCCACCCAGACTCCGTTACCCTGACCATCGCAGAGAACCTGAATTTCGACATGGCGCGGATGTTCGAGGAATTTTTCGATATAGAGTTCCGGCGTTCCGAAGGCCCGGCTTGCCTCCTCCCGCGTGACGAGAACTGCATCCTGAAGGGCGGAGGCATCGTGCACGACACGCATGCCGCGCCCGCCGCCGCCGCCGGCCGCCTTGACAATGACGGGATAACCGATTTCAGCGGCGATTTTCGAGACTTCGGCCATGTCATCCGGCAGGGCGGAATCGGGTCCGGGAACGCAGGGCACACCGGCCTCCATCATTGCCCGCTTCGCCGCGATCTTGTCACCCATGGTGCGGATGGCGTCGGCGCGCGGGCCAATGAAGACCGCTCCCGCCGCTTCCACGGCTTCCGAAAAGGATGCTCTTTCGGATAGAAAACCATAGCCGGGGTGAACTGCGCCAGCGCCGGTCAGCTCCATCGCAAGCAGTATGGCCGGCGCGTTGAGGTAGCTCTGGGCGGGAGAGGCCGGGCCGATGCAGATGGCGGTATCGGCCGCCTTCAGATAGTCGGCATCCTTATCGGCTTCCGAATAGATCATGACGGTCTTCAGACCGAGTTCACGGCAGGCGCGCTGCACCCGCAATGCGATCTCGCCGCGATTGGCGATCAGGACGTTGTCGAATGCTCTTGGCTCAGCCACCTTTGGGAGTGTCGCATCCATCATTCGAACTCCAGCACCGGCTGTCCAAGTTCAACGTCTTCGCCGTCATTGGCGATAAATCTGGCGATCCTGCCGCTTCGTTCGGCCCTCACGGTGTTGAACACTTTCATCGCCTCGATGATGAAGAGTTCCTGTCCTTCCTTCACCTCGTCGCCGGCTTCGGCGAAAGGCGCCGCACCCGGGCTCGGGGCGCGATGGAAAAGGCCGAATGACGGTGCCACGACGATGCCGGATGACGCCGGTGCGGCTGCGGCGGATGCCGGCGCCTGCTCTTCGGCGCGGGGTGTCTCGGATGCCGTTTCGGCTACCGCAACGGGCCGGGGCTGCGACGATGACGCCTGCGGTGAAACGGCATTGTTTTCGCGGATGATCCGGACCGTGGTTCCCTCCTGGCTCACGGTCAATTCGGATACTCGCGAAGAGCCGACGAACTCGATCAGTTTCTTGATCTTTTCCAGATCCATATTGGTTTCCAACGTCTTTTTTGTCCCCACGGCGGCAGGTGAGCGGAGCGGAATCCGCACCCTGTCCATCAGCAATAGCTACCATGGGGGCGGGATTGATGGGGTCAGACGAAGTTCCTATGGACATTGCTTTCCGGTTTGATATCCCGCCGCCGCGTGGTGAAACGGTTCAAAGACTCCGAAGGAACGAACCATGGATTCCCGCAAAGGCATTCTCCTCAAAATCTCCGCAGCGCTCGCTCTGGTGCTGATGGGCGCCTGCATCAGCAGCCTCAGGGGCGAGATACCCATCGGGCAGGTGGTCTTCTTCAGATCGGCTGTGGCCATGCTGCCGCTCTGTCTGTGGATGGCGGCGCAGGGCGGTTTCCGAAGGCAGGTGGCAACCAGCCATATTGGCGGCCATCTGGTGCGGAGTTTTTCCGGCACCGGCGGCATGGTCTTCAGCTATCTGGCGCTCGCCTATATTCCGCTGGCCGACGCAACGGCCATCAGTTATGCGACACCGCTCTTCACCGTCATTCTGGCGGTGTTGCTTTTGAAGGAAGTCGTCAGGATTTACCGCTGGACGGCGGTGGTCGTCGGGCTCTGCGGCATCGTGCTGATCCTGTCGCCGCATTTTTCCTTCGATGTTTCGGATTTCGCTTCCGGCTCCGGCGTCGCCATGCTCGGCGGCCTGTTCGGTCTGGCGGCTGCTTTTTTCTCCGCCATATCGATGATCCAGATCCGGCATTTGACGCAGACGGAAAATACCGGCGCAATCATCTTCTATTTCACCCTGCTCACCACCGTCATCGGCTTTGCCAGCATCGGTATGGGCTGGAAAATGCCGACGGCGTGGCAATGGACCCTGCTGATCGGCACCGGTCTCATTGGCGGAACCGCGCAGATACTGGTGACGCTCAGCCTGCGTTATGCCGAGGCCTCGCTGCTGGCGCCGTTCGACTATACGACGATGATCTGGGCGCTGTTGATCGGTTATGCCTTCATGGATCAGGTTCCGGCCCTGACGACCATTCTGGGGGCTTCTATCGTGGTTGCCGCCGGTTTGTTCACGCTGTGGCGGGAAAGGCGGCTGCACAAAAAGCGTGTTACGGAACAGCTGACGCTGTCGGCTCCCTGACGGCCTGTTTCGCCAGCCGGTTTTCGCGCCACATCGCAAAAAGGCCGGCGGCGATGACAGTCAAGGCGCCAACGATGGTTGCACCCGTCGGCACTTCGGCCATGAAGAGATAACCGAGGGCGATTGCCCATATCATCGTGGTGTAATCGAACGGCGCAAGCAGCGAGGCCTGGGCGTGGCGCAGGCTGAGCGTCATGGCGATCTGGCCGATGCCGCCGGCAAGGCCGCCGCCAGCGAGCAGCAGGAACTGGTGAAAATCCGGCATCTTCCATCCAAATCCGAGCGTGGCGAGGCCGGCCACCACACCCGTCAGCGTATAGATGAGCACGATGCGCGACGGCTTTTCAATGCTGTTCAGATGGCGGACGGCGATGGAGGAAAAGGCCGCGCAAAGCGCACCGGTCAGCGCCAGTGCGGTTCCGATCATCGCGACCCTGTCGATTTGGGCGGGGCCTGAGGCGGCATCGAAGATCAGTTTCGGCGAGAGCGTGATGAAAACGCCGATGAAACCGGTCAGCACGGCGGACCAGCGATATATCCGCACTTTTTCGCCAAGCAGCAGCGCCGCCAGCATGATGGTGAAAAGCGGTGTCGTGTAGCTCAGCACCGTCACATTCACCAGCGGCAGATAGGCGAGGGCGAGAAAGCCGAAGAACATGCCGCCAAGCCCGGCCGAGCTGCCCGCAAGCAGGCTGCCGATGTTCTTCGCGGCCGGTACGGTTATCCGCTCCGAGGAGGCGATGAACCAGAGACAGAGGGGAATGAGGGCAAAAAATCCCCGGCAGAAGACGACTTCGCCGACGGGGATCGCCCCGTTCAGGCCCTTCACGCAGGCGGACATGACTGTGAATGCCAGCATGGCCGTCAGCTTGAGCAAAATTCCGGTCTTAGGATTCATCCCGCTCCCCATCACAGCCCAAACCGTGTCATGGGGAAGAAGCGGAGAAAAGCCTTAGCCGGCTGTCATAAGAATCTTGTCTTACCCCATCACTCTCTTGAAGACAGGCAGGACCACCGGACGGCGCTTTTCCCCTAGGCCCCTGCGGTGATTTGGTGTCATGATCGCATCTCGAACCGGCGGGAGGTTTAAGCGGGCATGTTGGATTTGCGCAGGCTGCGATATCTGGTCGCGATTGCCGATTGCGGCTCCATGTCGGCGGCGGCGCGGCAATTGGGGATCGCCCAGCCGGCGCTCAGCCATCACATTACGGAACTGGAGCGGCTGGTGGGTTTTCCCGTGCTGCACCGGCTGGCGCGCGGGGTGAAGGCGACGGAAAAGGGTGAAGTCCTGCTTTCCCATGCGCGGGAGATTACCGAGAAGGTGCGGCAGGCGGAGGCGGAAATCCGGGCCATGGCCTATCTGGATGAGCGGGTGATCCGGCTGAGCCTCATTCCCTCCTGGGCGACCGCCTTTGCGCCGAGCATTATCAGCGAGGTTGCCGCTTCGATGCCCAAGGTCTCATTGCGGCTGATAGAGGCGCGCAATGACGAATCCCTGCGGCTCATCCGTCTCGGCAAGGTGGATATGGCCGTTGCGCTGGTCGGTGCGGAGGACAAGGCCGACGATCTTATCGTCAAGGAGAGCCTGTTTGCCGTTTCTTCAAGGCCTATCGGCCGGTCGATGCCGCTTGAGGCTGCGGCAGGGCTCAACCTGATCCTGCCGCCGAAGGACAATCCACTGCGCATATCGATCGACGAGGCCGCTGCCCGTGCCGGAATAACACTGAACGTGACCATGGAGATCGACGGGCAGGATACGATCAAACGCGCCGTCAGCGCCGGCATCGGTGCGACGATCCTGTCATGGAATTCGGTGCAGCAGGAACAGGAAGCCGGTCAGCTTCAGGCCGCCCATATTACTGAGCCCGTCATTTATCGCTCCATCCACCTGCTGAAGGGCAGGGAGGTGGATGAGCGAACGTTCAGGCTGTTCCGCGACCTTTTGCGGGCTGTCGCAAGACGCGAGCCGGCATTTAACCCATAAACGATCTGTATGGGTAAATTGAAAACTCGGTATTTGTGTTGTTGATGGCTTCTTCCTAGCCTCCCCGGTGAAAGCGTATCGGGGAGGAAAAGATATGCGTTTGAAGACATCTCTGTTTGGCATGCTGGCGGCGGCGGGAATGCTGGCTGCGGGAGGGGCGGCGGCGGAATATCCGGAGCGGCCGGTAACGCTCGTCATCGGTTATCCGGCCGGTGGCGGCACCGATATCCAGTCGCGGGCGCTGGTGCCCTATCTTGAAAAATATCTCGGCACATCGGTCGTGGTGGAAAACCGCGAAGGTGCCGGCGGGTTGATCGGCGCGACCTATATCGCCAATGCGAAACCTGACGGTTACACCATCGGTGCGCTGAATTTCCCGTCAATGTATTCGCCGATCGTGCAGGGCAATGCCAGCTACAAGGAAGACGCCTTCACGCCGCTCGCAAACCAGATCGGCGGAGATCTGGCGCTGACGGTCAACAAGGTGTCGCCGATCAAGACCGCCAAGGAATTCGTGGAGGCGGCCAAGGGTAACCCGGTCGTCGTCGGCGTGACGGGCATCGGTCATCCGAGCCAGATCACCGCCCTGCTGTTTGAAGAGGCGGCGGGTGTGAAGCTCAATTTCGTGCCCTTCAATGGCGGCGGGCCGGCACGGCTCGCCATGCTGGGCAACCACGTCACGCTCGGTTTCATGAACCTCAACGAGGTCTTTGCCGACAATCGTTCCGGCGCGCTGCGTGTGCTCGCGACCTCCGGTGCCGAGCGTTCGCCGCTTTCGCCTGATGTGCCGACCTTCAAGGAAGCCGGCTACAATGTGCAGTTCAGCCTGCTGGCGGGCTTCGGTGCGCCGAAGGGCTTGCCCGCGGATGTGGAGGCCAGGCTGGTCGATGCTTTCCAGAAGGCGCTGAAGGATCCGGATTATCTTGCCGATGCCAAAAAGCGCGAACTGACGATGCTGCCACTGACACAGGCCGAATTTGCCGAGGCGCTCAAGAAGGGCAACGCCAGTCTGGCGGAGCTTTGGAAAAGCAAGCCCTGGACAAAATAAGCGGCCGGTACCGACCGCTTCTCTCATCCCCAATGAAAATTGACGCTTGGGCCGCGTTTGGCCCAGGCATGACCCACTGTTGAAAGGAATCCGGCCAATGGCCCATGTCATCCGCAATTTCCAGCGCCCTTCCAGAGCCGATATCGAGGAGATCAGCAAATTCAGCCCCGCCACCATTCACGAGGCGCAGGGCAAGCTCGGCGCTCTCGATTATCGCATCAAGCCGATCAAGCCCGGCCTGAAAATCTGCGGCCCCGCAATCACCGCGAAATGCCATATTGGCGATAATCTGATGATCTTCGAGGCCATCAATCTGGCAAAGCCCGGCGATGTGCTGGTCATCGATGGCGGCGACAATCCCAATCAGGGCGGCTTTGGTGATGTGCTGGCTGCCGCCTGCATCGGCAAGGGCATTGTCGGCTTCGTGGTCAGCGCCGCCGTGCGTGATGGCAAGGGTCTGCGCGAGATCGGTTTCCCGGTGTTCTCGCTCGGGCTTTGCATGAAGGGCACCTCCAAGGACACGCTCGGCACCATCAACCATCCGGTCGTGGTCGGCGGTGAACTGATCAGCCCCGGCGATATCGTCTGCGGCGATGATGACGGCGTTGTCGTCGTTCGCGAGAGCGATATCCCGAAACTCGTCAAGGCCTGCCGGGAGCGCGACGACCACGAGAACCACATGATGGAACTGCACCGGCAGGGCAAGATGGATATCGAGGATCGCTATGAAATGATGCGCTCGAAAGGATGTGTCTGGGCCGATTGAGCCAGCGTTTCGACATCTGAATACGCCGTGTCGGGAGGCGCGGCGTATTTCTCAATGTGGAGGGGAGATAATCATGGCCGAACACGGCTCGAAACTGACGGCGAATATTCTATCCGGGGCTTTCTTTCTGGTGGCCGCCGCCGGGCTTTATTATGGCGCGCGGCCGCTGAGCATGGGCACTAATTTCCAGCCCGGGCCCGGCTATATGCCGACGGTCATCGCGGCATTGATGTTTGCACTGGGTATCGCGCTGCTTTTGCAGGATCTGCTGGGAAAGACACCGTCCGAAGCCTGGGTGGCGCCGAAAATGCGCCCGTTTCTGGCGGTGGCCGGCATTGCCGGTTTTGCGCTGCTGATCGAGCCATTGGGCTTTATCGCGGCGGCCTTCGTGCTGATCGTGCTCGCCTGCATCGCTTATGGCAGGATCCGGCCGGTTGAGGTTCTGCTGCTTTCCGCCGTGCTCATCCTCGCCTGCATCCTCATTTTCGTTGTGGGCCTCGGACAGAGGATACCGTTGCTGCCATGACCGATCTTCTTTCCAATATCGTTCTCGGTTTCGGCGTGGCCGTCACACCCGTCAATCTTTTCTATTGCCTGCTGGGTGTCACGCTCGGCACGATGATCGGCATCCTGCCGGGCATCGGCCCTTCCGCCACCGTCGCGCTGCTTCTTCCCATTACCTACACCATGCCGGATACGGCGGCGCTGATCATGCTCGCGGGCATTTTCTACGGTGCGCAATATGGCGGCTCGACCACGGCGATCCTCGTCAATCTGCCGGGCGAGTCCTCATCCGTCGTCACCTGCATCGATGGATATGCCATGGCCCGGCAGGGCAGGGCGGGTGTGGCGCTGGCCACGGCGGCGCTTGGGTCGTTTTTTGCCGGCACGGTGGCGACCGTTCTGATCGTCGTTGTCGCAAAGCCGCTTTCAGCCATTGCGCTTGCCTTCGGCCCGGCCGATTATTTCAGTCTGGTGATCTTCGGGCTGCTGTTTGCCGTGTTCCTGTCGAGCGGATCGCCGGTCAAGGCGGTCGGCATGGTCGCCTTCGGTATCGCGCTCAGCCTCGTCGGCATCGATCCGACATCGGGCGAGCAGCGTTTCACCTTCGGCATGGCGGAATTGTTTGACGGCATCGATTTCGTCGTTCTCGCCATCGGGCTTCTCGGCGTCAGCGAAATTCTCTTCAACCTGCAGCAGGGCGTGGAGCGCGATGCGGGTGCGGCAAAGACCGGATCGCTGATGCCGACCCGACAGGATTTCAAACAGGCCTTTCCGGCCGTGCTGCGCGGCACGGCGCTCGGTTCTTTCCTCGGCGTGCTGCCAGGCGGTGGTGCGATCATGAGTTCTTTCGCGAGTTATGCGCTGGAGCGCAAGATCGCCAAGGATCCATCCCGTTTCGGCAAGGGCGCAATCGAAGGGCTGGCGGGGCCGGAAAGCGCCAATAATGCCGGCGCGCAGACCTCCTTCATCCCGCTTCTGACGCTCGGTATTCCCGCCAATGGACTGATGGCGCTGATGGTCGGGGCGATGATGATCCAGGGCATCACACCGGGACCGGAAGTCATGCAATCGCGGCCCGATCTCTTCTGGGGGCTGATCGCCAGCATGTGGGTGGGCAATCTGCTGCTTCTGGTGCTGAACTTGCCGCTCATCGGCATCTGGGTTCGCCTTCTCGGCATTCCCTATCGCTTCTTGTGCCCCGCCATTTTGATGTTCTGCGCCATCGGGGCCTATGGCCTGTCCTACAGTGTCGTCGACGTTCTGTTCTGCGCGGTCTTCGGCATTGTCGGCTTCTTCCTGCGCAAGATCGGCTGCGAGCCGGCACCGCTGGTGCTGGGCTTCGTTCTCGGTCCGCTTCTGGAGCAGAACATGCGTCTTGGGCTGCTGATTTCGCAGGGAAGTTTCTCGACATTCGTCACCCATCCGATCAGCGCCACCCTGCTCGCCTTGTCCGGCATGGTCGTTATCATGATGGCGATGCCGGCGATCATGCGCCGTCGCGAGGTGGTGTTTCAGGGTGATGACGACTGACGATCAATCGAGCCGGCGCAGCCGGCCAAACAAAGGTGAAACATGCATATTCTGATAATCGGTGCCGCAGGAATGATCGGCCGCAAATTGACGCAACGTCTCGCTTCTGACGGAGCGCTTGGCGGTGCGAAGATCATCGAAATGACCCTGACGGATGTTTTCGAACCGGCCGCGCCGAAAGGCTTTGGCGGCACACTGACCGTCGAGCGTAGCGATCTGTCGAATGCCGGCGTCGCCGAAAAGCTGATCGCCAGGCGACCGGATGTGATCTTCAACCTCGCCGCTGTGGTTTCGGGCGAGGCGGAGGCCGATTTCGAGAAAGGCTATCGCATCAATCTCGATGGCGGGCGTTCGCTGTTCGAGGCCATTCGTCTGGAGCATCAGAAGGATGGATACCGGCCGCGTGTGGTTTTCTGCTCGTCGCTCGCGGTTTTCGGGTCGCCATTCCCCGAGGTGATCGGCGACCAGTTCCTGCCGGCGCCGCTGACCAGCTACGGCACGCAGAAGGCGATCGTGGAACTGTTGCTTGCGGATTATAGCCGTCGCGGTTTCTTCGATGGCGTCAGCATCCGCCTGCCCACCATCTGCATCCGCCCCGGCAAGCCGAATGCGGCTGCCTCCGGCTTCTTCTCCAATATTCTGCGCGAACCGCTGGTGGGCCAGGAGGCGGTGCTGCCCGTTGCCGATACCGTGCGCCATTGGTTCGCCAGCCCGCGCTCGGCCGTCGCCTTCCTGCTGCGCGCCGCGAGTGTTGATCTCTCCGGGCTTGGCGTTCGCCGCAATCTCATTATGCCGGGACTTTCTGCCACGGTGGCCGATGAAATCGAGGCCCTGCGCGCCTTTGCCGGGGAAAAGGCTGTGGCGCTCATCAAGCGCGTCCCCGACGAGCGTATCATCCGGATCGTCGACGGCTGGGCCGAGGATTACGATCCGCAACTGGCTATGTCGCTCGGCTTCCGGGCGGAAACGTCGTTTGCCGAAATCATTCAGGCGCATGTGGAAGATGAGCTGGAAGGGAAAGCAGCATGAGTGATGGAAAGATCGCGCTCGTCACGGGCGGAGGAACAGGAGTCGGCAAGGCGATTGCCGAGGCCCTTCTGGAAGATGGTTACAGCGTCTCGATCACCGGGCGGCGGCGTGAGGTTCTGGACGCCGCCGTCGGCGAATGGCGCGAACATCGAGACCGTGTTCTGGCCGTCGCGGCCGATATTTCCGTTCTGGCCGATGTCGAACGGCTGTTTGCGGAGGTCACCGGACGTTTCGGCCGTCTCGACCTTCTGGTCAATAATGCCGGCATGTCGGCACCGGCCGTCCATATCGAAGATGTGCCGTTCGAAACCTGGAACGCGGTGGTCGGGGCCAACCTCACTGGCGCCTTCCTCTGCACGCAGGCGGCGTTTCGCCAGATGAAGGCGCAATCGCCGCAGGGCGGGCGCATCATCAATAACGGCTCGATTTCGGCCACCACGCCGCGGCCGCGTTCGGCGCCCTATACCGCGACCAAACACGCGATTACCGGCCTTACCAAGTCGGCCGCGCTGGATGGCAGGGCATTCAACATCGCCTGCGGGCAGATCGATATCGGCAATGCCAGCACCGAAATGACGCGCGCCATGGCGACCGGCGTGCTGCAGGCGGATGGCAGCACCGCCGTCGAACCGACCATCGATGCCAGCATCGTCGCCCGGGCCGTGGTGCATATGGCCTCGCTGCCGCTCGAGGCGAATGTGCTGACCATGACGGTGATGGCGAGCGGCATGCCTTTCGTCGGTCGCGGCTAAGGAGCGCGCATGAAGCCCGATCTTCTGCAAACCTACCCGCTTCAGCCACAGATAGAAGCCGAGCTGCAAAAGCGCTTCCGGGTCCATCGCTGGCACGAAATATCCGACAAACAGGCGTTTCTGCAGGCGGAGGCGGCTTCGATAAAGGCTGTCGTCACCGGCGGTCATATCGGCCTTGCCCCTGATCTCGCCGCCTGCCTGCCCGCTCTCGAAATCGTCGCCATCAACGGCGTCGGTTTCGATAAGGTCGACCTCGATCAGGCGCGCGCGCGTGGCTTCAGGGTCACGAACACGCCGGACGTGCTGACCGAGGACGTCGCCGATCTCGCCATCGGCCTTTCCATCATGCTGTTGCGCCAGCTCGTCAGCGCGGATCACCATGTCCGCTCGGGGGAGTGGAAAAAAGCCGAGATGCCGCTTGGCAACAAGGCCTCGCGGCGGCGTTACGGGATCTACGGGCTTGGCCGTATAGGCCGCGCCATCGCGGCGCGGCTGGAAGCCTTCGATGCGGAGATTTCCTATTTCAGCCGGCGGAAACAGGACGTGGCCTATGGTTATCATTCAACGGCAGTGTCGCTCGCAAGCGCCTGCGATGTCCTGATCGTCGCGGCGGCGGCGACGCCGGAGACCCGGCACGCGATCAACCGCGAGGTGCTGGCGGCGCTGGGGCCGGATGGCGTGCTCGTCAATGTCGCCAGAGGATCGCTGGTGGATGAAAAGGCGCTGGTCGATATTCTTGTGGCAGGCGGGCTGAAGGGTGCGGCGCTCGATGTCTTCGAGAACGAGCCGCATGTTCCCGAAGCGCTGATCGGCATGCGCAATGTCGTTCTCGCCCCGCATATCGGCGCTGCGACCCATGAGACGCGGCTTCAGATGGGCGCTCTGGTTCTCGCCAATCTGGATGCGCATTTCGCAGGACAGGACCTGCCGACGGCTGTGGTCTAGAATGTACCGGTGGCCGGCAAGGGGGATGCATGCCCCGCCGGCCGGATTGCCGCATCGCTGAAAGTGGTGCAATCGCCATCCATACAAGTTGCTTATTACTCCAAAAAAAATCGGTCTTAGGCAAGCGATGAAAGCTTCACTAATGTTTGCTCAACGATAGGGGACAAACATGCCATTCTCAGACTACAAGACCGCACTCGTAACCGGCGCATCTTCCGGAATTGGCGCCGCCGTCGTGGAGCGCCTTTGCCGCGAAGGGCTGGAAGTGCATGCGGTTGCCAGAAGCGCGGACGCTCTCAACAAGCTGGCGAAGCGTACGGGCTGCTTCGCACATGCCATCGATGTGACGGACCGGCCGGCGCTTGCAAAGCTGACGAGCGAAGTTGCGTTCGATGTCCTCGTGAACAATGCCGGCGTCGACCGCCCGAAGAAGTTTCTGGAAGCGGATGAGAGCGATATCGATCTCCTGATCGACGTGAACCTGCGCGCCGTGCTGCATCTGTGCCGTATGGTGGTGCCGGGCATGGTGGCGCGCGATCGCGGCCATGTCATCAACATCTCCTCCATTGCCGGCAATTACAATTTCGGCGGCAATTCCACCTATCATGCCAGCAAGGCCGGCGTGGCGATGCTGTCCAACCAGCTGCGTATCGATGCTTTCGGTAAACGCGTGCGGGTGACGGAAATCTGCCCCGGCCGCGTCGCGACTGATATTTTCAACCATGTGCACGGCGACGATCCGAGCATTCGCGAACGTTTCATCGATGGTTTCGAACTGCCGCAGGCGTCCGATATCGCCGATGCGATTGCCTTTGCCATCGCCGCACCCGTGGCCATGAATATCGGCCACATGGAAATTACCCCGACGCTTCAGGTCATGGGCGGGCTGCAGACGGCCAAGCCCCAAACGGTTGAAAATCGGCCGGCTGAAAAGGTCGCGGCGGGCGGAGCCGGAGGAAAAGTCGCGTGAGCGGTTTTGACCTCGGCGCAATCTTGAACAATGCGGACTATGTCTCGATGCTTTTGCATGGCATCCAGATGACGTTCATCATCTATGCCGGCTCGTGGCTGCTCGCCATGTCGCTCGCCATCGTGCTTCTCGCCATCCGCCTCTCGCCCTTCCGCTTCGGCGATCCGCTGGTGGCGGCCTATGTGTCCTATCACCGCAACGTGCCGACGCTGGTGCAGCTGATGCTCTGGTATTTCGGCGTCTTCACGCTGCTGCCGAGCGGGCTGGCCAGCTGGCTTTCCAGCCATAATGCGGAAGCGATCTTCGCCATTGTCGGCCTCGGTCTCTGTCAGGCCGCCTATTTCAGCGAAGATCTGCGTTCGGGCGTTCGCTCCATCAATCCCGGCCAGATGGAGGCGGCGCGTGCGCTCGGGCATAGCTATGTCTCGGCCATGCGCTTCGTCATCATGCCGCAGGGCGTTCGCAATGCGCTGCCGCCGCTCATCAACCACAGTACCTCGCTTTTCAAGAACAGCAGTCTCGGCGTTCTGATCGGCGCACCGGAACTGACCCATGCGGTCAAGGAAGTCGAAAATCTGAGTTTCCGGACGTTTGAGGTCTATCTGGTCGCCACCGTGCTTTATCTGTTCTTCTCGCTGCTGATCATGGGTCTTGGAGCCTATATCTCCATGCGTGCCGATCCTCTCCGGAGGGCGCGGGCATGATCCACGACATGATCGCAATCATTCAGGATTACTGGCTGCTGCTCCTGATCGGCCAATATCCCAACGGTCCGCTCGGCGGCCTTGCCAACACGCTCATCCTGTCGGCGCTCAGCATCGCGCTTGCCTTTCCCGTCAGCATCCTGATGGCGCTGGCGCGGCTGTCGAAATGGCGGGCCCTGCGCTGGCCGGTGACCGCCGTGGTGTATTTCACCCGTGGCGTGCCGCTGCTGATGCTCATTCTCTGGAGCTACTTCCTCGTTCCGCTCTGGACCGGCGCCGATGTGCCGAGCTTCGTGACGATGCTGACCACGCTCGTCATCTATCAGGGTGCTTTCATGAGCGAAGTCGTCCGCGCCGGCATCGTATCGCTGGGCACGGGGCAGATGGATGCAGCACGGGCGCTTGGCCACGGTTACTTCGGTGCGATGCGTTATGTCATCCTGCCGCAGGCGCTCTACAACATGATCCCGAGCCTGATCTCGACTTTCGTATCCACCATCAAGGATACGACGCTCGGTTACGTCATCAATGTGCCGGATCTGACCTTCGCGGCAAACCAGGTGAACAACCAGCTTTTGACCCAGCCCTTCCAGGTCTTCCTCATTCTGGCGCTGGTTTATTACATCATCTGCTGGTCGCTCACCCATGTCGCCAATCTTCTCGAGCGGCGTATCGCCCGCCGCCGGGCCGGTCCGCGCGGCAAGCTTGCCGCAGACACGGCACCGGCCCCCGCCAATATCGTTACGGAGCAGCTATGACCGCGCCAGTTTCCGCCACTCAGGACTACACCATCACGCTTTCGCAGGTCTGCAAAAGCTATGGCGATTATCAGGTGCTCAAGGATGTCAACGAAAACGTCACCCGTGGCGAGGTCGTGGTCATCTGCGGGCCGTCGGGCTCCGGCAAGTCCACCCTCATCCGCACGATCAACCGTCTGGAAGAGATCAGCAGCGGGTCGATCATGCTGGATGGCAGGAACATCCATGCCCAGATGCGCGCAAAGGAGCTGAATGCGCTGCGCAGCCGGGTCGGGTTCGTCTTCCAGAGCTTCAACCTCTTCCCGCATCTTTCGGTGGTGGAAAATGTCTCCATGTCGCCGATCCGGGTGAAGGGCATTGCTCCCGCCGTCGCCCATGACAAGGCGCTGAAGCTTCTCGACCGCGTCGGCCTTGCCGACAAGGCAGGTTCCTATCCCGCCCAGCTTTCCGGCGGTCAGCAGCAGCGCGTCGCCATCGCGCGGGCGCTCGCCATGGAACCGCCGGTCATGCTGTTCGACGAGCCGACCTCAGCGCTCGATCCGGAAATGGTCGGCGAAGTGCTCGCGGTCATGAAGAGCCTCGCCGCCGAAGGCATGACCATGCTCTGCGTCACCCATGAAATGGGCTTTGCCCGTGAAGTGGCCGACCGCATCTGGTTCATCGATGCAGGGCGCATTCTCGAAACCGCAAAACCGGACGAGTTTTTCAAAAATCCGCAACATCCGCGTGCCCAGCGGTTTCTTGCCGATTTGAGACACTAGACCCAACCTCTATAATAACGGGAGAACTGAAATGAACTGGAAGTGCATTACTCTTACCGCCATATTGGCAACCTCGGCTGCGGTCATTCCGGCCAAGGCCGACCAGCTCGATACGATCATTGCGAACAAGACGCTGCGTTGCGCGACATTCGCCGATGTGCCGCCTTTCGCCTCGCCGGATCCGAAGACGCGCGAAATGGCCGGCTTCGATGTCGATCTGTGCGGCGCCATCGCCAAGGAACTCGGCGTCAAGGCCGAGATCAAGCCGGTGTCGGTCGAAGCGCGCGTTCCCGAAGTCAAGCTCGGCCGCGTCGATCTTTCGGTCGCCAACCTCGCTTACACCCAGAGCCGCGCCGAACAGATCCAGTTCAGCGACCCATATTACCTGGCTAAGGAAATGCTGATCGTTCCGGTCGATGATCCCGGCACCAAGAAGTCCGATTTCGTCGGCCAGCGCATCGCGTCCAGCAAGGGCTCGACATCGGAACTCTCCGTCAAGCTCAACAAGTCCGAGCCGCTGACGTTCCAGGATACGGCATCCGCCTATCTCGCCGTCCAGCAGGGCAAGGCGCGCGGCATCGTCGGAAACACCATGACGATGACCAAGTTCGTCAATGAATCCAAGACCAAGGGCAAGCAGATGCGCATGATCGAAGAGCCGATGCTCTTCCAGCCCATCGGCATCGGCATGGCCAAGGACAACCCGGCGCTCACCGCGAAGATCAACGAAATCCTGCGTAAGCTCGATGCGGATGGCGAAATCAACCGCATCTGGGACAAGTGGCTTGGCCCGAACACCGAATACAAGATGACGCGCACCGACAAGGTCGTGCCTCTGTCCGAACTGAAGTTCGACCCGATCCCCTGAGCTTCGGCTCAGCCTCGGCCAATTTTCAACTCTTCAACACTATCGGTCGGCGAGACGCTCTCGCCGACAGCTTCAACGTGGGAGGTTTTCATGATCCACATTAAAGATATCGCGCAGCGTCCGGCCAAGGCGGATGTCGACGCCCTTGCCAAATTTTCTCCCGCCACGATCCATGAGGCGCAGGGACGCCGCGGCGCATTGTCTTCGCGGCTGAAGCCGGTCGATTATCGCATGAAGCTCTGCGGCCCGGCCTTCACGGTCAAATGCGCACCGCGCGACAACATCATGCTGCAGCTGGCCATCAACTATGCCAAGCCGGGCGATATCATCGTCGTTTCCGCCGGCGAATATGAAGAAGCCGGTTCCTTCGGCGACGTGCTCGCCAATGCCTGCCTCGCAAAAGGCATCGGCGGCCTGGTGACGGATACCGGCGTGCGCGATACGCTGCAGCTGCGGGACCTCGGCTTCCCGGTCTTCTCGCTCAGCGTCTGCATCAAGGGCACGGTCAAGGAGACCATTGCCGCGGTCAACGATCAGGTGATCGTCGGCGGCGAGATCATCAATCCGGGCGATATCATCGTCGGCGACGCCGACGGTCTCGTCGTCGTCAGACGCGAGGAAGCGCAGGAAGCGGCCAAGCTTTCGCAGGCCCGCGAAGATGCCGAGGCCGGCTACATCGAAGCCTACAAGCAGGGCAAGTCGGTGATCGAGGTCAGCAAGCTCGAGCCGGTTCTGAAAGCCAAGGGCCTCGTGGTCGATATCTGAGACAAGTCCGGACAATGGGCAACGGCGGCGACTGCCGCCGTGTGAGCCTTATGGGAGGAGAGACTATGAAAGCGGTTGTCATCCACGCGGCGAAGGATCTGCGGATCGAGGAACGGGAGACAGAGCAGCCCGGTCCGGGGCAGGTCGAGGTGGCCATCGAAGCGGGTGGCATCTGCGGCTCCGACCTGCATTATTACAATCATGGCGGCTTCGGCACTGTGCGGGTGCGGGAGCCGATGATCCTCGGCCATGAAGTGGCCGGCACCATCAAGGCGCTGGGAGAAGGTGTCTCCGGCCTCGCCGTTGGCGACCGCGTTGCCGTATCGCCGAGCCGGCCCTGCAACCATTGCGAATTCTGCCTGAAGGGCCAGCAGAACCAGTGCCTGAACATGCGCTTTTATGGTTCCGCCATGCCCATGCCGCATATTCAGGGCGCGTTTCGTCAGCGTCTCGTCGCCGAGGCATATCAGTGCCACAAGGTGCGGGATGGAATCTCCATTCATGAAGCGGCCATGGCCGAACCCTTCGCGGTAACGCTGCATGGCGTCAATCGCGCCGGTGCCTTGACCGACAAGCGCGTTCTGGTCACCGGCTGTGGGCCGATCGGTGCGCTTGCTATCATCGCCGCCCGCGCCCATGGCGCCCGGGAAATCGTCGCAACCGATGTCATGGATGCGGTTCTGCAAAAGGCGCTCGCCATCGGCGCCGACCGTGTCATCAATGTCGCCAGCGATCCGGATGCGCTCTCCGCCTATTCGGCAAACAAGGGCTATTTCGATGTGCAATTCGAGGCGTCTGGCAATGAAAGAGCGGTCCGTTCGGGTCTTGAAGCGCTGAAACCGCGCTCCACGGTGGTGCAGCTTGGTCTGGGCGGCGATGTGTCCATTCCGCAGAATATGGTGGTTGCCAAGGAAATCGAGATGAAGGGCACCTTCCGGTTCCATGAGGAATTCGGACTTGCCGTCGATTTCATCAACCAGCGCCGTGTCGACCTGAAGCCCCTGCTGACTGGAACCTTTCCGCTGGAAGAGGCGGTTGCGGCATTCGAAGCCGCCGGCGACCGAAGCAGGTCGATGAAGGTTCAACTCGCCTTTTAACGGGTGCCGGTGCCTGATTTCGAAACGGCCGCAGGAAGATTCCGATTGCGGCCGTTTATATGTGGTTGAAAGATCATTCGGGCCGTGAGCGGACAAAGCGCTGTTCCAGAACCTCGCTTCCCCACTGGCTGCCCGGATGTTCCTCGACGCATTTGAAGCCATGGGCTTCGTAAAGGTGCCGTGCGGCCAAGAGGCCGTTGAATGTCCAGAGATGGGTTTCGGCAAAGCCTTTTTCATCGACGAAGGCCAGTGCGGTTTCCAGCAGCCTGCGTCCGACACCGCCACCGCGCACGCCGTCATCAACGATGAACCAGCGCAGATGCGCAATATCCGCGCCGAGATCTTCGCCATCGATAGCGACGGAGCCGATGATCTCCTGTCCGCGCATTGCGACCCAGATCGCATTCTTCGGGCTTTCGAGCCGGTTGCAAAAAGCCGCGAGGCCTTCGGCCACGACGGATTCGAAACGCTGGCCGAAGCCGGATGTCCGGGCGTAATAGAGCGCATGCATCTGCGTGATCCGGGCAATGATGCCCGGCCTATATCCCTCCAGGATCTCTATGGAGGGAGCAACGGCATCGGTCCTGTCTCCCAGCGCATCGGCGTAAAGACGAAGCCCCTGGAGGATCGTGTGGGCATCCGCTGACGTAAGCTGCGTCAGGGCGTCGGAGACCTGCCGGTTCGCGAAGCCATGAATGGCGCCCACCTGTTCTTGTCCCTGACCCGTAAGACGCAGCCGCTTGATGCGGCTGTCCCCTTCATCCGTTTCTTCGCGAACATCGCCCGACAGGACGAGCTTGCGTAGCATGCGGCTGACACTCGATTTTTCAAGCCGCAGAAGTTTTCCCAGATCCCGCGCCGTGATGTCGGGGCGCGCCTCAATCTCGATCAGGGCATGCACGGCGGAGGGCGGCAGATCGGTGCCGGCAAAGTCTCCCCCCATGAAGCCGAGTTCGCGGACGAGCCGGCGGGAGGTGGAACGGATATCGTTTATGGGGAAGGGCTGTTGGGGCACGTTCAATCCATTATGGTTGCATCGTGCAACCATAATCATATTCAGCCTGACTTGCCAAGATCGCCCCCGACGTAAAAGGCTGGCTTTCTCAGCAAAAGCGGGCAATCTGCTCTTCCGGTCGCCGACAATGGCGGCTAAACCGATATTATCGGCAAGATGGATATTCGCTGAGATCGCGCGGCGGGACTTTACCTGCGCCGTTTGCGGCAGTTGATTATCCGGCTATGGAGCAGGCATGCCCGACACGCCCCGATTTTTCCGTTACGCGGTTTTAGCGGCCATGTTTCCCGTGGCCGTCCTCGGCCTGGTGGCAACCCCGAACGAATATCGCGCCATCGGCGTCGAGGCCGTCGATTGCGATGGCCCCATATCCGTTCTGATTGCCGCCGTGCCGGCGCTTGCGGCCTATGCAATTATCGGCTGGATGTTTCTCTCCGGAGCCAAGCGCCATCGCTCGCTGATTTCAGCCTGCTTTTGTGGACTTGTTTGCCTGGCGCTCGTCTGGAACATTG
Source organism: Agrobacterium sp. D14 (assembly GCF_001526505.1). Taxonomy (NCBI): domain Bacteria; kingdom Pseudomonadati; phylum Pseudomonadota; class Alphaproteobacteria; order Hyphomicrobiales; family Rhizobiaceae; genus Agrobacterium; species Agrobacterium sp. D14. The sequence continues at coordinate 138,745 of NZ_ASXX01000021.1, read as the reverse complement.
GCATGGCGCTTCAGGAGCAGCGGCGAAACGCGGCTGAAATGGCGTGCGGTTTCAGTAGTCGGTTGTGACCGCGCTCCGCCCTAGTTCTTCCGCAATCGTCCCGCTTGTTCAACGGAACCGAAGGTTCCGGCGTGTGAGCTGATCGACGGAGGTGCAGCCCATCAGCTTCATTCCGCGCTCGATTTCGATGCGCATCAGCTCAAGCGCCCGTTCGACGCCCGGTTGCCCGGCAGCAGCCAGGGGGAAAAGGTAATAGCGGCCGAGCCCCACGGCTTTTGCACCGAGGGACAGTGCTTTCAGAACATGGGTGCCGCGCTGCACGCCGCCATCCATCATCACATCGATCCGGTCGCCGACCGCATCGACGATCTCGGCCAGCTGATCGAAGGCGCTGCGGGAGCCATCGAGCTGGCGCCCGCCGTGATTGGAAAGCACGATGCCGCTGCAGCCGATCTCCACGGCGCGTCTGGCGTCGTCCACCGACATGATGCCTTTTAGGCAGAACGGCCCGCCCCATTCGCGCACCATCTGCGCCACGTCGTCCCAGTTCATCGAAGGGTCGAGCATGTCGGTGAAATAGCGGCTGATGGAAAGAGCGCCGCCGTCCATTTTAATGTGGTCGTCGAGCTGCGGCAGGCTGAAGCGCTCATGCGTCAGGTAATTGATGCCCCAGGCCGGCTTGATGGCGAATTGCGCGATGCCGGAAAGATTGAGCTTGAACGGAATGGCAAAGCCGGTGCGCTTGTCGCGCTCGCGGTTGCCGCCGGTAATACTGTCCACCGTCAGCATCATCGTCTCGACGCCGGCGCTCTTGGCGCGCGCCATCATATCGCGGTTGAGGCCGCGGTCCTTATGGAAATAGAACTGATAGACCTGCGGGCCGCCGCTGATCCGGCGGGCTTCTTCAAGGCTCGTGGTGCCGAGCGAGGAGACGCCGAACATCGTGCCGTATTTCCCCGCCGCTGCCGCAACCGCCCGTTCCCCCTGATGGTGGAAGAGGCGTTGCAGCGCCGTCGGCGAACAATAGACCGGCATGGACAGCTTCTGCCCCATGACGGTGACCGACATATCCACATCGGCCACGCCCCGCAGCACATCGGGAACGAGATCGCATTTTTCGAAGGCGGCCGTGTTTCGCCGATACGTCACCTCGTCATCGGCAGCGCCATCTATATAATTGAAGATCGGTCCGGGCAGACGCTGTTTGGCCATGCGGCGAAAATCGTGGAAATTATAGCAGTCTTTGAGTTGCATCTTTTACTCGACCGGTCCGGTTTGAAAGCTTTCAAAAGAGTGTCGGAAACCTATACCGGAGATTTATAGCGGGCAATCAGGCCACGGACGATTTCCGCAGGCTCGAAGCGATGGATGCCGCGAGGTCGGAACGGCAGGAGATGTTCCGCACCGAGAAGCTTCGCTGAAAGCCAGAGAACCGACATCCACATTTCCGTGCCCTGCAGCCCGGCCGGATGCCCCTCGGCAAAGGCAAATCCCCTGTTCCTTTGCCAGCGTCCCTCATTTCGGCGCAGAATTTCGCGGGCGATTTCCTTCGCCTCGTCCTGCCGGTGATCCGTCTGTTTCAGGCACAGAAGAAGCGGATGGATCGTATCGAGCAGGTTGCAGGCATTAAAATCCTCGCCATGGAAACCGCCATAGGCACGATAGTTGGCGATAACGGAGTCTATTGCTGCTTCCGGATAGGGAACGGGCAGGCCGAACTGTGCGTAAGAGCCGCGGGTAAGCCGGTAAAAGCCGTTGACCGGTTGCAGCAGGCCCTGTGCGGAAGTCGGTTCACCCCAAAGCCCGGTGGTTTTATCCACATTCATCGCCAGCCAGCCGAAGAGAACGGTGAGGTTGTCGCCGGATGTGAAATAGCGCCTGTTGAAATAAAGCGCGGTGGCAATGGCGTCTATGGTGGCGCCGCAATGCCATGCCCGGCTTTGCCATGGCAATTCTTCCAGCAGGAGGATGAGTTCGTCGGTGCGCAGACGCTCAACGAAAGCGATCGGCTGTTTCGGCGTAGCACCGAAACATTCAAGTCCATATCCGACAGCCAGAATATTATAGAGGACGGCAGGGTCCTTCTCGAGAGGCGTCGAGGGGCGGTGGTGACGGTTAAGAAACAGCCCCGTTTCCCGATCCTGCAGGGCCTGAAGGTTGGCCACGGTTTTTCCGGCATCGAAAGCGATCTTTTCCTGTCCGAAGGCTGCTGCGATCTCGATGGCATCGCACAGATGCCTGACGCTTTCGACCTCACGTCCGGATGCATCGGCGGAACGATAGATGCCATCCTCGCCATAGGAGCGGATGGCGGCAAGCCAGTCGTCGGCAATCTCCTTGCCGAGTTCTTGCAGCAGGCCATCGGGTTCCATCAGCTTCGGCGCGGCCGCTTTTTCTCCGCGATATCGCAGAACCCGGGCGGGAACGCCGCCTGCAATGGCCATGGCGGGAATGTCCTTCGCCACCACCGCGCCTGCGGCAATAATTGCGCCGCACCCTATCTTCACGCCATCCAGCACAACCGCATTGGCGCCGATCCAGACGTCGTCGCCGATCTCTATCCCGAGCGAGGTCAGCGGTTGGCGATAGATCGGAGTTTCAATGTCGTCGAAGCCATGGTTGAAGCCGACGATGCTGACATGTGAGGCAATGCGAACGCCATTGCCGATCTTCACCCTGCCGGACAGACAGGCATAGGGGTTGATCGAGACATTTTCGCCGAGTTCGATATCGCCGCGCACGATTGCGTAACCGGCGATCCAGGACTGCGCACCCATAAGGAGTCTATCCGTATGCACCTCGGCCCTGGCGGCGATGTAGACGCCCTGCCCGAAAACGGTGTTGGCAGAGCGCTCAAGGCCGCGTAACCGCGCCTGATGGTCGGGGCTGTCGATATCCTCCTGCTTCCGCTCCCAGGTCAGGATGTTCAGCCGATCCGGTCTCTGGGAAACACCCGGTGCGTCGTCGGTCATCTCCGTCAGCCTGCGCGGTTTTCATCGAGAGCATAGGCGGGAACGCGCCGCCCCTCCCGTTTGAACATCTCTTCCAGCCTCGGGAGATCGGGACTCTCGGGGAGGGCAGCCAATGCTGCCTCTGCTTCTTTGCCGGTTGGCAGTGCCATGGCCGCCGTCACCAGCAGCGTTTCGCCGGAGGCGATGGTGCCGCGCAATTGCGGAACAAGGGTTCTGGCGTGAATGAGGTTGGTATTGGCGATTGCCTGATGGCACACGCCTTCGCGCTGAATGCCAGCCGAAAGATCGGCGATGAGGCTGGTGTCAGTCTGTCCGTAACAGACGGCGCGACCTTCTACTGCCTCGGTGCGGTCGCGGTTGAAATCGGCGCGTTCTATGGCGAATCCGCCTTCCGACGTTTGCAGCGGGCGCGGGGCGCGGATGCGGTGCAGCCTTATGTGCCAAGGGTTTTGCGGCACGAGCCAGGTCTCGATCTCGACATCCGCCCATGGTCGCCAGCGGGAATAGAGGCAGTCTTTGGCGATCAACGCCTCTCCCATCGTCTCGCGGGTGCGGAAGTGCACGCCGTCGTCGGAAAGGCCGAGCATGCCATCGAAACTCGCGGCGGCGAAATGCCGGTCATCCGCCTCGACATTGAAGGCATAACGGGTGGAATAGACGAATTTCGAATATTTTTCCTGCGCGCCGCGCATCCTGTCGTGCTGCTGACCGGAGGACAGGACCACGATATTGCCCGGCGTATGAAAGGCCACCATGCCAGGCTCCGCCAAGGGAACCGGTTGGGTAAAGTCCTGCGGTTCGGCCTCCTCCGCAGTCCAGAACGGGTGATCGGCGGGCAGCGCCAGCGGCAGGAAAAATTTGAGCGCCCAATAGGGCGAGCAGGGAGAATTGTAGCTCTCGCTCATCAGAAGGTTTGGATAGGCGTATCCGACCGACAGGACGCCGTCGCGGTCCGCGATCGGCTGCTTCGACCACCAGCGGATATGGCGCATGTAATAGCCCTTGATCTCCGGCCACGGCAGCGCTTCCAGACCGGAAAAGGCAAGAGCGCCCCAGAAACCGCCCGCCGCAAAACGGTAGGTCTGGCTGCGTCCGAAGGCGAGCGATGCCCCATCGGGCCCGAACCAGTGGCGTATGTCACGGGTGAAAATGCGGGAGCGTTCGAGCAAGCGTGTTTTTCGCGTGTCATCACCTTTCGCCAGCACCGTATAGATCAGGCCGTAAAAATGCATGGCGAAGGGAATGTAGTGATCGACCCGGCGCACCGGCCCGTCCCTATACCAGCCGTTGCCGATATCGAAAGCCTCGAGTTCATCGAGATAGGTTTGGGTCTTGGTCCGGTCGAATTCCAAGCCGACCCGCTCCAGCCCAAGATCGATCAGAACGCGGAAGAATTTCCAGTTATTGTCGACGAATTCCCGCTCGCGGGCAGCCAGAAGATAGGCGGCGACAGCCTGCCTGTCCGTTTCGGCAAGCGGCTCCCAGATATGTTCGGGAACCATGGCGAGCGCAAATCCTATCGCCGCCAGTTCGACCAGCCGCTGGTGCCGATCAGCCGTGTCGCCCCAATATTCGGGGTGGGCGGGGTTGGCGCCATTGGCCAGTCCACGTCTGTAGAGATCCCAGTGGGGAAAGTTATAACCGCCGGCGGCAAGTGGAACGATGCCCCATAATGGCCGGGCAAAACCTTCCAGTTCCGCCGCAGGAAAATCGAAAATCGCCCCCGTTGCTCCGAGCCGCACCCGCGCGCCGCCCGGTGAAAAACAGGCAAGCAGCGGGTTGAAGAGATCGATCACCGCCTTTGCGAGATCGTCCCTGCCGAGAAGCGGATTGTGAAAGAGCGGATTGGCTGTGGCGGTCTCGTGAGGCACGGTTACGAATGTCCGGAATTCATGATCTAGGAAAGGGCCGCAGGCTCATCGCCAGCGGCCCTGTGGCAATTATTTGATGGCCTTGACGCCGTCATTCATGTCCTTGATGCCGTCATCGATGGAGATATTGTCGGTCATCAGCGCGTCATGCACGCGGTTCAGGACGACTTCGATCTTGGCCGCATTCGGGTTGACCGCCATTTCCAGATAGGCCTTGCCCGCCTGCAGCGCGTCCTTGCTGTTCTGGTCCTGCGGGAAGCCCGGCAGCGCTGCGATCTTCTCGGCCACATCATCGGTTCTGAGTGCAGGGAAAGTGCCGGTGGAGGCGATGATCGCCGCACCCTCAGGTCCGGTAACGAAGTGGATGAAGTCCAGCGCCGCTTCCTTGTGGCCGGAATTGGCGTTGACCGACAATCCGGCAATCTGCGCGGCCGTCGCGCCTGCCGCCACACCATCCGGATGGGGGAATTTCACGATGCCCCAATTGACGCTTTTCGACTCGCCGGATTTCACCTTGGCGATCTGGGTGCCGACAAACCATGTGCCCATGGGCAACATGCCGATCGTTCCGTTGAAGAACAGAGCGGAATAATGGGTGTTCGAGGTTTTCAGCGAGGCGTAGGACGGTATCGCGCCGCTCTTCTGCAGGGCAAGCGCACGCTCATACCAGGGTTTCAGGAATTCATAATTGCCGTCCACCAGCGTGTGCTTGCCATCCTGAATACCGGGCAGCTGCACCGTCGAACGCCAGGTGTGCAGCAGCGCGCCATAGGTGCGGTTGGCGCCCATGCCGCCCTTCAGCTTGCCGGCGATCTCATCGAACTGCGCCCAGCTCATGTCGTTGGTGGGGTAAGGCACGCCGGCCTTGTCGAAAATATCCTTGTTGTAATAGACCACCCAGAAATCCGAGCGGAACGGCAGGGCGTAAATCTTGCCGTCGATGGTCAGCTCCTCGATCAGGCCGCCATAGGGGGCCGTCTCGATCTTCTGGTCCTTGATGAAGCCGCTGAGATCGGTGATGTTGCCGGCGCGTACCAGATTGGCGTAGCCGGGCACATCCTTGATGGTGACGACATCGATATCCTTGGAGCCGCCGGTGAGCTGCGTGGATATCATCTGCGTATAATCCTGCGAGCCGAGGTCGACCACCTCGAACGTCACATTCGGATGCTTCTGCTTGTAGGCCTCCATCAAGGGCTTGAAATAAGCGCCCTTGTCCAGATCCCACAGCGCCCATTTCAGCGTGACGGGCGCATCGCCCGCAGCGAACGCCGTTCCTCCCATGCCCACGGCAATGCCGAGACCGGCGGTTGCGAGAGCGAATGCACGTCTGGTTGTCTTAAACTCCATAGCCCGTTTCTCCTTCCCTGACTGATGTCGTTTGATTTTAGTCTGTCTTAGGCGCCGCTCCCCGCCGGTTCAGGCATCCGCGCGCGTGTTTTTGCGGCGGCGTTTCTCGCTGCGAAACAGAGGGCGAACATGCCGAGCGAAAAATTGATGGTGGCCGGCATGAACACCGACACCGGATAAAATAGGATATGCGCGAGCCAGAGCGCTGCGACGAAGCCGAGCGCAGCAAGCATCGGCAATGGCCTGGTGAGCGCCAGAAACGCCGCCTGCCGCAGGGTTTCCGAAAGCGGCAGGTCCCGCTTGGCCAGAACAACGCTGGCATAGGCACTGAGGAGGATGAGGAATATTGTTACTGCAAGGCTGATCGCAAAAGGCAGGCTATAGGCGAGTTGAAGCCGGGTGGCCCCGGCATAGCTGACAGTCGCGTAAACACCGGCGCTCACCAGCAGGGCGCTTAAAACCACAAGCGCGGTGCCGCGCAGGGCGAATTTTCGCAAGGCCTCGAGAAAGTCGCGCAGCAGATAGGTATTCTCGTCATTTGCGAAGGAAATAGAGACACGGGCCATGGCCAGCATCGCCGCCGGCATCGTCACCACCGGCAGGCTGGCGATGATGAAGAGGAGGTTGAGCTTCACCATCTCCCACCATTCGCGCTTGATGATATCGAGGAACAGGGCAAGACCGGTCAGCGGCGGGGCGTTCTTGTCGATCCCGGCCCCTTCCTTCGTCCATAACCCTTGCAGCCATTGCATCGCGTTTCTCCCCGTCGCCTCAATAAAGGATCGATCGCTCGGTGGCGGGATCGAAAAGCTGTGCATTCGTCAGATCGGCCACCAGTTCGACGGGATCGCCGATCTTCGCCCTGAAACGCGGTGAGACGCGTGCGACGAGGTTTCTGCCGCCGGAGACGAGGTTGAGATGCACTTCCGATCCCATCGGCTCCGCCAGTTCCACCGTCGCCCGGAAGGGTGCGACATTGGTGGCATCGATATCCGCCGGGGCGAATTCGTGGAAATTTTCCGGCCGGATGCCGAGAACGATGTCCTTTCCTTCATGGGGGAGCAGGCGTGCGGTAGCGATGCCTGCCGGCAGAGGCAGCGGATTGCCGTCGAACAGGGCGATGAAGCGGTCGCCGTCGCGGCGCAGCGTGACTGGCAGCATGTTCATCTGCGGCGCGCCGATGAAACCCGCGACGAACATGTTGATCGGCCGGTCGTAAAGATTTTGCGGCGTATCCACCTGCTGGATATGCCCGTCCTTCATCACCACGATGCGGTCCGCCATGGTCATGGCTTCCACCTGATCGTGGGTGACATAAATGAAGGTGGCGTCCAGCCGCTTGTGGAGCTTGGAGATTTCCGAACGCATCGTGCCGCGCAGCTTGGCGTCGAGATTGGAAAGCGGCTCATCGAGCAGGAAGACTTCCGGGTTGCGCACCATGGCCCGGCCGAGCGCGACACGCTGGCGCTGGCCGCCGGAGAGCGCTTTCGGCTTGCGGTTCAAGAGATGGGTGATGCGAGAATTTTCGCCGCATCCTTGACCTTGGTGTCGATGAGATCGCGCGGCGCCTTTCTGAGTTCCAGACCGAAGGCCATGTTCTTGTAAACCGTCATGTGCGGGTATAGCGCATAGTTCTGGAACACCATGGCGATGTCGCGATCCTTGGAGGGCACATCGTTCATCACGTCCTCGCCGATGCGCAATTCGCCGCCGGAGATTTCCTCCAGCCCGGCGATCATCCTGAGCGTCGTGGATTTTCCGCATCCGGAAGGGCCGACCAGAATGATGAATTCCTTGTCGGCAATATCCAGATCGATATCGTGAACGACCTTGAGCGCGCCGAAGGTCTTGTTGAGTTTTTTCAGGGAAATGCTAGCCATCTGTTCCTCGCGCTCACCAATAGGAAGACCAGTTGCGCGAAAGCCGGATCAGCGCTTCCAGATAATAATAATCGCCCCAGGAGACGCACTCGTCGACGCCTTCGCCCCGGCAGGTATTATGGGGGGTCTTCTTGGAATAGGTGCCGTGCAGAAGCTGCCCGTTGGAGATCGCGGGATCGCGAACCGAATAGATGTCGGCGAGGCTTTTCACCATGCGCCTTGCCAGATCGCGATATTCCGCGGCCTTTTCCGGCGTCTCCAGCTCCGCCATTTCCAGGAGGCCACAGGCGACGATGGCCGCCGCCGAGCTGTCGCGCGGTTCGCCATCGCCATCCGCAAAAATCAGGTCCCAATAGGGTACGAGATCGTCGGGCAGGCGTTTGAGATAGAAGGCGAGAAGCCGCTCGAAGGTGTCGCGATAGGCGGGCAGGCGCTCATATCGATAGGAAATGGCCATGCCGGCAATGCCCCAGGCCTGTCCGCGGGCCCAGTAGCTCTCATCGCTGTAACCCTGTTTTGTGACGCCGCGCACCGGCGCGCCGGTCTCCGGGTCCATGTAAAATGTATGATAGGTGGAATCGTCCGGCCGGACGGAATGGGCAAGCGTGGTGCGGGCATGGGCAAGCGCCACGGTGCGGTAGTCTTCCCGGCCCGTTTCGCGGCTTGCCCAATAGAGCAGCGGCAGGTTCAAAAGGCAGTCGATGATATAGCGATATTCGTTGGGATTGTTCCTGCGGCCCCAGGCCTGGATGAATTGCCCGACCGGCTGGAACCGCTCCATCAACTGGTCCGCCGCCATCAGCGCCGCGCGTCTTCCATCCTCATCGCCCACCAGTTTCCATGCGGCGATGCAGGAGGGCGAATAGAGAAAGCCCATATCGTGATGGTCGGTCTCGATGCGGTTTTCGATACGGTATAGGAAGCTCTGCACCTGAATTTGCGCCGCATGCTGAAAGGTCTTATCGCCGGTATGTTCGAAGGCGAGCCATATCTGGCCCGGCCAGAAACCGGCGGTCCATTGGTCGTTGGCGACTGCGGGGTAAAAATTCTTCACGCTCGAATGGTTCTGCGCCGCATAGGTAAATTGCGGCAGGTTGCGCCTGACCTGTGCGACGGCCACGGCCAGCGCCGCATCGATTTCGGTGTCTGTGATCGGGGTTGGGAGGGACGTGGTCAAATCGAGCATGAAATCAACCCTTGAGGCCGGTGGAGGCGACGCCTTCGACGAAGAAGCGCTGCAACGCCAGGAAAACGACGAGAACCGGGACAAGCGCCACGACCGAGGCGGCCATGATCAATCCGTATTCCGCCGAATATTGCGAAATGAACATGCGCAGGCCGATCTGGATGGTTTTCAGCTCGGTCTTGGTGAGATAGATCATCGGACCCATGAAGTCGTTCCAGGTCGTGACGAAGGTGAAAATCGTCAAGGTGGAAAGCGCAGGTTTGGAAAGCGGCAGCATGATCTTCGCCCAGATCTGGTATTCGTTCATACCGTCGATGCGCGCCGCCTCGCAAAGCTCGTTCGGGATAGACATGTAAAACTGCCGCATCAGGAAAACGCCGAAGGCGGTGAAGGCCTGCAGGAAAATCAGGGCGAGATGGGTATTGTTGAGCCCGAATTCGCGCATCAACAGAAACTGCGGCACCATATAGACCTGCCAGGGCATGGCGATGGTGGCGATATAGCCGAGAAACAGCGTGTTCTTGTAGGGAAAATGCAGCTTGGCGAAGGCGTAGGCCGCAAAGCTTGAGGTCAGCAATTGCAGCAGTGTGACGATGATCGTCAGCTTCGACGTGTTGTAGATGAATAGCGCCAGCGGGATTTTAGTCCAGATTTCCACGTAGTTTTCCCAGCGCGGCTGCGAGGGGATCCATTCGATCGGAAACGCGAAGACATCGCGGCTGAGTTTCAGCGACGCCGACAGCATCCATGCGAAGGGCAGAAGCATGACGATGGTGACGACGATCACCGTCAGATAGATGCCAATCGTGGCGGCGGGGATTTTGCGGCCCATGATGCGCATGGATCAATCCTCCCGCTGCCGTTTGAACTGGACGATGGTGACCATCAGGACGAGGAAGAACAGGACAAGGGCGATCATGCTGGAATAGCCGAGATCCCAGGAGATGAAGGCCTCATTGTAGATGTGATAGACGAGAACCAGCGTCGAAGTGCCGGGACCGCCCTGCGTGATCATATAGACCTGATCGAAAACCTTGAAGGACTGGATCGTCAGCATTACGGTGACGAAAAAGGTCGTTGGAGCAAGCTGTGGCAGGGTGACGTGGATGAATTTCTGCCAGGCATTGGCGCCATCCAGCCCCGCGGCTTCATAAAGCTCCGAATTGATGCCCTGCAGCCCGGCGAGATAGATGACCATGTAATAACCCATGCTCTTCCACACGCCGAAGAGAATGACCGTGACCATGGCCCAGTGACGGTCCGCCGCCCATCCCGGCATGTTGGCGGGATCGAGGCCGAGCGTATAGAGCAGCATGTTGACCGGACCCATCTCCGGATTGAAAATCATGTTCCAGACGACGGCCACGGCGACCAGCGATGCGACATAAGGAAAGAACATGGCCGTGCGGAAGAAGTTGCGGCCGAGGATTTTCTGGTTGAGGAGGATCGCAAGCCCGAGTGCGCAGGCGAGCGTGGCCGGCACCGACGCGACGGTGTAGATGACCGTGTTCCAGAAGGCCGCGATGAAGGCCCTGTCCTCGAAAAGCCGCCAGAAATTATCGAGACCGGCAAAACGCATGGCATTGGAGCCGTCCCAATGCATGAAGGCCAGCGCAAAGGCAAAGAGGATCGGTCCGAGCGTGAAAATCGCAAAGCCGAGAAAATTGGGCGCAATGAAGGAATAGGCGACGAGCGCATTTTCTATTCCGCGCCGCCGTTTGGAGACGATGCGGAGTTTTTTCCTGCGATACGGAGTCGCCTGCTTGTCGGACATGGTCGCGGTTGCCACAGCATATCTCCCATTGCCGCCGTTTCACTGTTTCATCGGTGCCGGCTGCCTGCATTTTCCATTGCGGTCCGGGTCTTCGCCCTGCCGCCTCCCGCGCTCTGGATAACACAATATCGATATTGGTCAAACAACTTTGCATAAAGTCAGACAAATTTTCTGGTTTTTCAAAAATACGTATGATAGGAGGCCCATATCGGATTGCGGAACGCGCGGGAGGTTTGAGGGCGTGTTTGTCGAAATGATGCGGCTTCTGCCCGAACGGTTCGCCGATTTCGGCGCGGAACTGACGGCGCAGAAAATACGGTCTTCAGCACCGGGCGCGGTTTCCCGTAGTCTCATCGAGGCGGCGGAACAGACGCTTGACGAGCCTTGGCCCACAATTCTGGCGGGCGACTACCAGGAATATAGCCGCACCGGCAATCGCGATCGTTTCGAGGCGCTTTATTTTTCCCGACGGCTGAAGCTGAACGCGCTGGTTCTTGGGGAATGCGCCGAGGGGCAGGGCCGCTTTCTCGATGCCATCATTGATGGTCTTTGGTTGATATGCGAGGAGAGCGGCTGGCAATTGCCCGCCCATAATTCCCATATTCGCGGCGGCCCACGAGATCCTCTGCCCGATCCGCGAAACCCGGTGATCGACCTGTTCGCCGCCGAAACGGGCGCCAATCTCGCTTTGTGCCTGCATTTGTTGGCACCGGAACTGGAAAGGGCAAATGCAAACCTCGTTTCCCGCGTCCGCGCCGAGATCGACCGGCGCATTACGAAGCCCTATCTCGCCCGGCATTTCTGGTGGATGGGGAATGGCGGCGAGCGGATGAACAACTGGACGGCCTGGATCACCCAGAACATCCTTCTCTCGACCCTGCTATTGCCCACCGACCAGTCGACGAGGCGTACGGTCGTGGAAAAGGCGCTCAAGAGTCTCGATGCGTTTCAGAAGGATTATGCGGAAGACGGCGCCTGCGAAGAGGGCGTTCTTTATTATGGCCATGCGGCACTTTGCCTGTTCGGGGCGATGAGCATTCTCGAAGTCTCCGCGCCCGGTTTCATGGCGCCGCACTTTCATGCGCCGAAGCTGCGCAGCATGGCCGAATTCATTCTCAACATGCACGTGGCGGAAGACCGGTTTTTCAACTTCGCCGATGCGCCGGCGAAGGTCGAGACATCCGGCGTGCGGGAATATCTCTTCGGCAAGGCCGTTTCTTCGCCGCCGCTCCAGGCTTTCGCTGCTACCTGCTGGAACCGCTCACCGGACCGGCTGATGTGCAAGGAGTGGAACCTCTGGTATCGGGTCCAGGCGGTGCTTGCCATCCCGGAATTATCCGCGTCTGTTCCTGCAGAACCGGCAAAGACCGACATCGCCTATCCCGGCATCGGTCTGGCGATTGCCCGCGATGGGGTTTTCGATCTTGCCGTGAAGGCGGGCAATAATGGCGAGAGCCATAACCACAACGATGTCGGCAGTTTCACGCTTTATAAGAACGGCCGGCCGTTCATCATCGATGTCGGGGTGGAAACCTACACCGCAAAAACCTTCTCGCCGCAGCGCTACGACATCTGGACGATGCAATCGGCCTTTCACAATCTGCCGACTTTCGGCGGCGACATGCAGGCCGCCGGGGCAGAGTTTGCTGCAAGAGATTTTGTGACCGAATTTTCTGAAGATCAGGCGGAAGTCTCTTTCGATATAGCCGGGGCCTATCCCGCCGTGGCGCGTGTTGAGCACTATCGCCGCCGCGTCCGACTGCTGCGTGGCAGCCATGTGGAAGTCCTTGACGACTATCAGGGCGGGCAGGAGGCGGTTCTGTCGCTGATGGCTGCGGAAAAGCCCGTCGTCACGCCGGGCGGCCTGATTTTTGCGGGGCTGGGAGAGATAGCCTGCGAAGGTGCAGGAGAACCAACCATCGAAGCCATAACAATCGATGATGCCCGCCTTCGCCAGTCTTGGCCACCGGTGATCTATCGCATTCTCATCCCCATCGCAGCCCAGCGTCTGTGCCTGACGATCAGTTAAGGAAGTGCCGATGAAACTTATACTCAAGGTCGTCAATGCGGTGGGTGATGTTCTGGCGAAAGCCGGAGCGGAGGACGAAGCTTTGCTCGTCTATCGCGCGGAATATTGCGAGGGCGACAGGCTTGTCGTTGAGGTTTCGCAGCCCGGTCATATCTGGCTTGCGCTCGACGCCGGCATGCCGCCGACGCTGGTTTTCCTGCACGGAAACGAATTCATCCTGCCCATTCCTTCCGCGGCGAAACGCAAATCCTATCCGCCGCAGGCTTTCAGCGGTAACCTTCACCGGATCGCCGCGCGCCGCACACTTGCCGGTGAAATCGGAGTTCGCAGGAATCTGGCCCTCAACCCGTTTGACGATCATGAAAACACCTCGCTGTTTCCGCACGTTTATGCGAGCACGGAAACGCGCGGGGAGGCGGCTTTCGCAGCCCGCAATGTCATCGATGGTGAAAAGGCGAGCGCGGGCCACGGCTTCTGGCCCTATACAAGCTGGGGCATCAACCGCGATCCCGAAGCTTCGCTGACCCTCGTATTCGGCCGCGCAGTCCTCATCGACCAGCTGACTTTTTACCTGCGGGCGGACTTTCCCCATGATGCCTGGTGGGAAAAAGCGAGCGTCACTTTTTCCGACGGCGAAAGCGCAAGCTTTTCCCTGCAAAAAACCGGAGCTGCCCAGAGTTTCCCGGTCGCACCGCGCCAGGTGGAATGGATTCGTCTGCATGATCTAAAAAAAGCCGACGATCCTTCGCCTTTTCCCGCGCTGACGCAGATCGAGGTCTGGGGAGCGGATCTGCGGGAAGCGCCGTAGCTCCTGATCGCCCCTTTCGGGCACAGAGCTACGACCCGGTTTTACTGAAAACCCTTTAGCTGTGCGCGATGCCGCGCAGATCGCGCATCATGTCGCGGTAGCGGTGCTGGCTGCCGCGCAGATGCGCCTGCATCGCCAGCTTCGCGGCCTGTTCGTTCCGGTCCGATATGGCGATGACGATGGCTTCATGTTCCTTGTGGATCAATCGCCGGTAAGCTGTCTGGTCGTTCTCGCCGGTTTCGGAAACCACGCGCGATTGTGGAATCACGGCCTGACCGTGCAGCTCGAGGAACTGGGTGAAAAGCGGATTGTTGGTGGCGGCCGCAATGGCCAGATGCAGCGCCAGATCCGCCTCGCGAATGGAGCGGTTCTCCTCGATACATTGCAGAAGCCGGGCGTGACAGTCGAAAATCGCTTCCTCCTGCGATGGCGAACGACGAAGGGCGGCGAGCCCCGCCGCTTCGATTTCGAGCGGCGTTCTGATTTCCAGCACCTCCAGATCGGAAGAGAGCCGGGCGCGGTCGATACCGGGTGTGGGCGACGCGTCCTTTTCACGCTTCAGCACGAAAATGCCCGCCCCCTGACGCACCTCCACCAGCCCGTCGCAGCGTAGCGCCGTCACCGCCTCGCGCACCACGGTGCGGCTGACGCCATGGGTTTCCGTCATCTCGATTTCGCTGGGCAGGCGGTCACCGGGTCCATATTGCCCGGAGGCAATCGCATTTCTCAGGCTGAGGCTAACTCTGCTGACCAGAGAACCGGAGGATTTGCTGCGCTGTTTTTGCTGTTCAGGCACGTCGGTCACCATGCATTGAAATCGAGGCAGGCGTGAAGCCTGTCAAATATGTATGATGAATTTCAATAAAACTCAATGATCATACCAATTTTACCCACTTTCATGCAAATGTTTCATATCTTGCAAGATTGGCGTTGAGCACCTCCATGATGGCGTCTCGTGCCGGATCGCGCGCATTCTTCAACCAGGCGACCGAAAGCGGCAATTTGCTGATCATGGTTCCGGGTTCGACCGTCAGGGGAATGAAGCAGACGCCGCTGACTGCCAGCCGCGAGGTCCATTGGGGAACGATCGCGATGCCTATTTCCGCCGCCACCAGATTGACGATGGTCTGTTTCTCATCCGCCAGCTGGGCGATACGCGCCTGAAGCCCCGCTTCGGTGAAAAGCTTGATCGTCAGATCATGGCTGTGCGGCCTCGACCGGCGTTCCGGGACAATCAGCGGTTCGTCCGCAAGTTCCCTGATGCACAGGCTTTCCCGTTTCGCCAGCCGATGATTGACGGAGACGGCGACAACCGCCGTTTCGTGAAACAGCCTCTGCGTCTTGATATGGCGGTCGATGATATCAGGCGGACGGATGAAGGCTAGGTCTATCCTGCCGGAAAGCAGGCGCGGAATGAGGCGTATCGTCTTGTCCTCGATCAGCTGGGTGGCGATTGAGGGATGGAGAACGCGCAGATCGTGCAGCAGCATGGGCAGAAGCCCGGCGGCAGCGCTGTCGATGGCTCCGATCCGGACGACTTTTTCACCCTCGCCGCCGGAGGCGCGAAAGCGCGCCACCAGTGCATCGGCCTTTTCCACGAGCTGCCGCGCTTCCGGCAAAAGCATCGCGCCATCCGTGGTCAAGCCAACATTGCGCGTGGTTCGCAGGACGAGCTTGGTGCCGAGCGCGTCCTCAAGCAGCCTGATGTGCCGGCCGAGAGAGGCCGGCAACATATCTAGCTTTTGTGCGGCCCGTCCGAAATGCAATTCTTCCGCAACGCAGACGAAGCATCGCAACTGGCCGAGTTCCATGGCGTTCTCCTTATTATATCAAAAAATTATATAATTTTCTGTCGATTGAGGTCAACGGCGTCCAGGAGGAAAAGGGTTGATCAGCGCAGGAGGTGCGCTCATCGATTTCAAACTGGGAGGAAAATGCCGTGGCCAGCGAGCTGGAAACGCGCGTCTTGCGCAAAATTACATTCCGCATCGTACCCTTCATCATGCTGCTCTACTTCATCGCGTTCCTGGACCGCGTGAACATCGGTTTTGCGGCCTTGACCATGAATCAGGATCTTGGTTTCTCATCCACCGTGTTCGGCATCGGCGCCGGCATTTTTTTCCTCGGCTATTTTCTGTTCGAGGTTCCCTCCAACCTGATCCTGAACAAGGTCGGCGCCCGTATCTGGATCGCGCGGGTAATGATCACCTGGGGGTTCATTTCGGGGGGCATGGCCTTCGTCCAGGGCATTCCGAGTTTCTATACGCTGCGGTTCCTGCTCGGAATTGCCGAAGCCGGCTTTTTCCCCGGCATCATTCTGTATCTGAGCTTCTGGTTTCCTGCCCGCCGCCGCGCCGCCGTGACCGCGATCTTCATGGCGGCCGCGCCGCTATCGACGGTGCTCGGTTCGCCGATTTCCGGTGCGCTGATGGAAATGCACGGGTTGCTGGGTCTTGCCGGCTGGCAGTGGATGTTCCTGATCGAAGCCGCACCCGCCGTCATTCTCGGCGTTGTCGTCCTGTTTTATCTGACGGACCGCCCGGAAAAAGCCAATTGGCTGACGACGGAGGAGCGGGACTGGCTCGTCAAGACCATGAACGAGGAACAGGCATCGAAGGCCGCCAAGTCGAGCTATAGCATCTGGGCAGGTCTTGCGGACATGCGTGTCCTTGCGCTTTCGCTCGTCTATTTCGGCACGTCCGCCGGGCTTTATACGCTTGGCATCTGGGCGCCTCAGATCATCAAGCAATTCGGCCTTTCGTCACTTCAGGTCGGCTTCATCAATGCCATTCCCGCCATTTTCGCCGTAGTGGCGATGGTTCTCTGGGCACGCCATTCCGACAGGACAGGCGAACGCACATGGCATGTCGTCGGTGCATGCCTGTTGGCGGCGGTGGGTCTTGCTTTTGCAACCGGCGCCGCCTCGGTCTTTGCCGTCCTCATCGCGCTGACGCTGGTCAATATCGGCATCAGCTGCTCGAAGCCGCCTCTCTGGAGCATGCCCACGCTGTTCCTGTCCGGGCCGGCTGCGGCCGCCGGCATCGCCACCATCAATTCCATCGGTAATCTCGGCGGTTTCGTCGGCCCCTCCGTCATCGGCTGGGTCAAGGACCAGACCGGAGGTTTCAGCGGCGGCCTCTATTTCGTCGCCGGCCTTCTGCTTCTGTCGGCCGTTCTTACCCTCATCCTGTCGAAGACAAGCCAAAAAAGCGCCGAAGCCGCCAATGCGGCAAGCCAGCGCCCTTAACCAGCAATATCGTAACGGAGACCAGACATGCGCGAATATTCCATAGCCACCATCCCGGCCGACGGCATCGGCCCTGAAGTCATCGCCGCCGGCACCCGGGTGCTTGCGGCCATCGAAAAGCGGGACGGCGGCATCAAGTTCAATTTAGAGAATTTCGATTGGGGTTCCGACTATTACAAGAAGAACGGTGTGATGATGCCGTCCGACGGCCTGTCGAAGCTGAAGAAGTTCGACGCGATCTATTTCGGCGCCGTCGGCGCGCCGGATGTGCCGGATCACATCACGCTGTGGGGCCTTCGCCTGCCCATCTGCCAGGGTTTTGACCAATATGCCAATGTCCGGCCCACGAAGATTCTGCCGGGCATTACGCCGCCGCTGCGCAATTGCGGTCCCGGCGACCTTGACTGGGTCATCGTCCGTGAAAATTCGGAAGGTGAATATTCCGGACATGGCGGTCGCGCGCATCGCGGCCTGCCCGAAGAGGTCGGCACCGAGGTCGCGATCTTTACCCGTGTCGGCGTCACCCGCATCATGCGTTACGCGTTCAAACTGGCGCAGTCGCGGCCGCGCAAGCTGCTGACGGTCGTGACCAAATCCAATGCGCAGCGTCACGGCATGGTCATGTGGGACGAGATCGCGGCGGAAGTCGCCGAAGAGTTTCCAGATGTGACCTGGGACAAGATGCTGGTGGACGCCATGACGGTTCGCATGACGCTCAATCCGAAGAGCCTCGACACCATCGTCGCCACCAATCTTCATGCCGATATCCTGTCTGACCTTGCGGGCGCGCTGGCCGGCAGCCTTGGCGTGGCGCCAACCGGCAATATCGATCCCGAGCGGCGTTTCCCGTCGATGTTCGAACCGATCCACGGTTCCGCCTTCGATATTACCGGCAAGGGCATCGCCAATCCGGTCGCCACGTTCTGGACGGCGGCGCAGATGCTGGATCATCTCGGCGAAGCCGACGCATCCGCCCGGCTGATGCGGGCGGTGGAACGGGTGACGGGCTCGGGCATCCTGACCCCGGATGTCGGCGGCACGGCAACGACAAACGACGTGACCGACGCCGTTGTCGATGCCATTTATTCCTCCAACGTGTGACCGGATCGACCATGCGCTGGACGGATGAGACCGCGAGAGACCTGCTGCGCCGGATGTTCGACGCGGCCGTGGCAAGCGCCAATCCGCAGGAAGCGGTGATGCGGCACCTGCCGCCGAAACCGCAAGGGCGGTGTATCGTGGTCGGCGCCGGAAAAGCCTCGGCGGCGATGGCGGCGGCACTCGAGGCGGCATGGCCCGACGTCGACGTTTCCGGCGTTGTCGTCACGCGATACGGCCACGCCGTCCCGGCTGGCCGCATCCGCATCATCGAGGCGTCTCATCCGGTTCCCGACGAGAGCAGCCTGGAGGCCGGGCGCGCCGTGCTGGATGCGGTTTCCGGACTGTCGGAACGCGATCTGGTCATAGCCATGATCTCCGGCGGCGGTTCCGCCCTCCTCGTTGCGCCCGCTGGCGATATGTCGCTTGCGGACAAGCAGGCGGTGAACAGGGCGCTGCTGGCAAGCGGGGCGACCATCCGGGAGATGAACGCGATCCGCAAGCATCTGTCCATGATCAAGGGTGGACAGCTCGCCAAGGCGGCCGAGCCCGCCCGCCTTGTGACCATGGTGATTTCCGACGTGCCGGGCGATGATCCTTCCGACATTGCGTCGGGTCCGACCGTTGCCGACGACAGCACCATCGCGGAGGTCCGGGAAATCGTTCGCCGGCGCGGCATAGCCTTGCCGCCATCGGCACTAGCCGTCCTCGAAAGCGGCCATGAGACGCCCAAATCTCACGACATGGCAAGCGATGTGCGGATGATCGCGACACCCTCGCTTGCTCTTGAGGCGGCGGCGGAGGTGGCGGCGGCGGCCGGACTGCGAACGCTGATACTGGGCGATGCGCTGGAGGGTGAGGCGCGGGAACTCGGCACGGTATTGGGCGGCATCGCGCTTTCCGCCGTTACCAGGGGGCATCCGCTGAAAGGCCCCGCGGTTATCCTCTCCGGCGGTGAGGCGACTGTCACCATCGGTTCGGGCGGTGCCGGTCGCGGCGGGCGCAACACGGAGTTTCTTCTCGCCCTTGCGGCCACCTTGAATGGTCGGACGGGACTATGGGCCATCGCCTGCGATACGGACGGTATCGACGGGACGGAAGATGCGGCGGGTGCGATCGTTGCGCCGGACACGCTTGTAAGAGCGGCGGCCCTGAACCTCGACGCGAAGGCCTATCTCGCCTCTCACGACAGCTATCGTTTTTTCGAGCACCTCGGTGACCTGGTGAAAACAGGTCCCACCCTGACCAATGTGAATGATTTCCGCGCAATTCTCGTATTTTAAAGGGCGGCGAAAGCCGATTGATTGATCATGCATCGTAAACGCCAAGCAAAAATTGTTGCGACGGTCGGGCCTGCCAGCGCATCGCCTGAAATGCTGAAAGCCCTGTTCCTGGCGGGCGTCGATACGTTTCGCCTGAATTTCAGCCATGGCTCGCATGAGGATCATGCCCGGGTTTTCCACGCGATCCGGACGATCGAGCGGGAAATGGCGATGCCCATCGGCATCTTGCAGGATTTGCAGGGTCCCAAGATAAGGCTCGGACGGATCGCGGGCGGGTCGGCCAGCGTGTCGGCGGGGGATGTCGTTCGTTTCGTTCTCCGTTCAGAGAGTGGGGAAACGTCGGCGATTCCCCTGCCTCACCCCGAAATATTCGCCGCCGTAAAGCCCGGCGACGATCTTCTGATCGATGACGGTCGCATACGTGTCCGTCTTTTGCGCGTGGGGGCGGATGAGCTGGAGGCTGAGGTGATCTTCGGCGGTGCGATTTCCGACCGCAAGGGCGTCAATATTCCGGGAACGGTGCTGGACATCTCGCCGCTCACGACGAAGGACCGCAGCGATCTCGCCTTCGGTCTCGATCTCGGTGTCGACTGGGTCGCGCTTTCTTTCGTGCAGAAACCCGGCGATCTCATCGAGGCGCGCGGCCTGATCGTCGAACGTGCGGGGCTGGTGGCAAAAATCGAGAAGCCGTCCGCTCTCGAGAAGATCGACGATATCATCAGCCTGTCCGATGCCCTGATGGTGGCGCGCGGCGATCTCGGCGTCGAAATTCCTGCCGAGGAGGTTCCGGGGCGTCAGAAAGAGCTTGTGCGCGCCTGTCGTCAGGCGGTGAAGCCAGTCATTGTCGCCACCCAGATGCTGGATTCGATGGTTTCGTCCGCATCACCCACACGCGCCGAAGCGTCGGATGTTGCCATGGCGATCTATGACGGCGTCGATGCGGTGATGCTCTCCGCTGAAACCGCGACCGGCAGATATCCCGTCGAAACCGTTGAGATGATGGACCGTATCATTCGCAGTACCGAAGGCCACAAGCTCTATAATTCGATCCTGCGGGCGACGGAACCGGCGCTGGAGCCAACACCCGCCCATGCGGTGGCCGGCGCGGCGGCCGATGTCGCCACCGCGATCGGTGCGCCGGCGATTGTAGCCTTCACATCGAGCGGCGTGACGGCGGCTCGCATAGCACGGGAGCGCCCGTCTTTGCCAATCGTGGCGATCACGGCGGATATGGCGGTGGCCCGCAGGCTTTGCCTTTTGTGGGGTGCAATCAGCCTCTATGACGAAGACCTTGGCATTGACGACAGGTTCGAACAGGCGGCACGGCTTGCGAAACATGTCGATCTGGCCCGTTCCGGTGACAATCTCGTCATCGTCAGCGGTATTCCGTTCGGTCAGTCCGGTACGACGAACAATCTGCGCGTGGCCCGGTTGTGACATATCGGACCTTATTGTTCGCGACTTTTAGGGGCCTGCTAGCTGCTCCGTGGAAACGGCATGTAGCGCCCTGCCGGTCCTGAAAAAGCTTTCGATATTGCCGATCGTGGTGTCCGCGATGTTCCTGAGGGCCTCCTGCGTGAAGAAGCCCTGGTGGCCGGTGACCAGAACATTGGGGAAGGTCAGCAGTCGCGCGAAAACATCGTCGCGCAGCACATCGTTGGAAAGATCCTCAAAAAAGAGATCGGCCTCTTCTTCATAGACATCGATGCCGAGACTGCCGATGGTGCCGTCTTTCAGACCCGCAATTGCCGCCTGCGTGTCGATGATGGCGCCGCGGCTGGTATTGACGAGCATCACGCCCTTTTTCAGAAGCGGCAGCGTCTCCCGGCGAATGAGGTGACGCGTCTCCGGTGTGAGCGGGCACATCAGCGCCAGAATGTCCGATGTTCGAAACAGTTCCTCGCGCGTGACGTAGACCATGCCCAGTGCCTCGCAATCCGGATTTGGCCGGACGTCATGGCCGACGAGACGGCAGCCGAAGCCGGCCGCAATGCGCGCGAAAATCGCCCCGATCTTGCCCGTGCCGACAATGCCGACCGTCTTGCCGTGAAGGTCGAAGCCGAGAAGGCCATCGAGGGCGAAGTTTCCTTCGCGGACACGGTTATAGGCGCGATGGATCTTGCGGTTGAGCGACAGGATGAGCGCCATGGTGTGTTCGGCGACCGCATAGGGCGAATAGGCCGGCACGCGCGCAACGGTCAGGCCGAGCTTTTCGGCACCGGCGAGATCGACCTGATTGAAACCGGCGCAGCGCAGGGCGATGAGCCGGATACCCATTTCCGCAAGCTTTTCGAGTACTGGCCGCGACAGGTCGTCATTAACGAAGGCGCAGATCGCCGCCGCTCCTTTCGCCAGCGCCACTGTCTCGAGAGACAGGCGTGCTTCGCAATATTGCATCCGCATGCCAGCGTGGGCGGCAGCGTCAAGGAACTGCCTGTCATAGGGTTTGGCGCTGTAGACCACGATCCGCATCTGTTTCTCCAGTCTCCAAACGAAAGCTGCCGTTACAGGGCGACGCGTCCGGCAGGTGGCTTAGCTGCGAAGACCCGGTGCTTCCTGTCCCGTGCTTTCGACATATTCGGTATAGCCGCCGCCATATTGGTGGATACCATCAGGTGTCAGTTCCAGCACCCGGTTCGAAAGCGCGGCCAGGAAATGGCGGTCGTGCGAAACGAACAGCATCGTGCCTTCATAATCCGACAGGGCCTTGATCAGCATTTCCTTGGTGTCGAGATCGAGATGGTTGGTCGGCTCGTCCAGCACGAGGAAGTTCGGCGGATCGAACAGCATGGCCGCCATGACGAGACGGGCCTTTTCGCCGCCGGAAAGAACACGGCAGCGTTTTTCCACGTCGTCGCCGGAAAAGCCGAAACAGCCGGCAAGGGCGCGCAACGGCGCCTGCCCCGCTTTCGGAAAACGCTCCTCCAGCCATTCGAGAATGGTGCTGTCGCCATCCAGAACATCCATGGCGTGCTGGGCGAAATAGCCGAGCTTGACGCTGGCGCCGAGGGTGACATTGCCGGAATCCGGTTCCGCCGTGCCGGTCACCAGCTTCAGCAGCGTCGATTTTCCAGCGCCGTTGACGCCCATGATGCACCAGCGTTCCTTGCGCCGCACCATGAAATCGAGCTCGCCATAGATCGTGCGGCTGCCATAGGCCTTATTGACCTTCTTCAGCGCCACGACATCCTCGCCCGACCGGGGCGCCGGCGCGAATTCAAAAGCCACCGTCTGACGCCGTTTTGGCGGCTCGACGCGGTCGATCTTCTCGAGTTTCTTCACGCGGCTCTGCACCTGCGAGGCGTGCGAAGCGCGGGCCTTGAAGCGTTCGATGAACTTGATTTCCTTGGCGAGCATGGCCTGCTGGCGTTCGAACTGTGCCTGCTGCTGCTTTTCGTTCTGCGCGCGCTGCTGTTCGTAAAAGCCGTAGTCACCGGAATAGGTGGTGAGATTGCCGGCATCGATTTCGATGATCTTGGTGACGATGCGGTTCATGAATTCGCGGTCATGCGACGTCATCAGCAAAGCGCCGTCATAATTCTTCAAGAAATCTTCGAGCCAGATCAAGCTTTCGAGATCGAGATGGTTCGACGGTTCGTCGAGGAGCATCACGTCCGGGCGCATCAAGAGGATGCGCGCAAGCGCCACGCGCATCTTCCAGCCGCCGGAAAGCTTGGAAACATCGCCGTCCATCATCTCCTGGCTGAAGCTCAACCCGTCCAGCACTTCGCGCGCACGGCCTTCAAGCGCGTAGCCGTCCAGTTCCTCATAACGCGCCTGCACTTCGCCGTAACGTTCGATGATGGTGTCCATCTCGTCCATCCGGTCGGGATCGGACATGGCGGCTTCCAGTTCCCGAAGTTCGGCTGCCACTTCGCTGACGGGGCCTGCCCCTTCCATGACTTCCGCGACGGCCGAGCGGCCGGACATTTCACCGACATCCTGATCGAAATAACCGACCGTCATGCCCTTTTCGACGACGACCTGGCCCTCGTCGGGCTGCTCTTCGCCGGTGATCATCCGGAACAGCGTGGTCTTGCCGGCGCCATTCGGGCCGACAAGGCCGATCTTCTCGCCGCGATTGAGCGCGGCGGAGGCCTCGATATAGAGAATACGGTGACTGTTCGACTTGCTGATGTTTTCGATGCGGATCATGACAGGGCCTGTGAATGGGAGCGGCCCTCCTATGCCACGGGCCGCCGCCGCTGTCACCTGTCGCACACGTCTTGTCAGCCATGCAGCCGACAAGACGCTCCGGAAACAGATCAGTTGGTGAGCGTGGCTATGCTGCCGGCAGCCTTGCGGGCGATTTCACCAAAGGCTGTGACGATCTGCTCCATGTTTTCCGGCGCGTAATAATTGTCGAGGCTGGATGCGCAATATTGCAACAGCGACTTGCCCTTGTCCGGCGCCATGAAGGCGACGCTGAAAATCTTGATCCCGTCTTTCTTGGCGGTCTCGCAGGTGGTGCGCACGGACTGGTCGATGCTGGAGTTCCACGAGGCGCTGTTGCCCGTCATTTCACCGTCGGTCATGAGAACAATGTAGCGCTCGAACGATTCACTGCCTTTGTCTTTATGTGCTTTCGCTTCGTCGGTGTTGGATTTTTTAAGGGCGTTATAGGCGGCGTTCAGGCTGCTGCGGGCATCCGTGCCACCGGTGGGGAATTCCGGGATTTGCTTGTCCACGTAGCTGACAACGCTGCCCGTACCCCAGCTGATGGGCTGGGCCGCATAGGTCTCGTGCGTATAGACCGAGGCACCGGTGCGGACGAGCTCTGAGCCGCCGTTAGCCGTGTAGGTCGGATCAGCCTTGTTCAATGTTGCGACGAGGAACCCGACGGCGGTTTTGAGCGACGTGGCCTTGTTGACATAGCAGGGACTGGATGTGGCCTTCGCTTCGCTGGTACCCCAATTGTCAGCCGTATAAACCGGGCACGATTTTTTCGCGGTATTGATGGTATCCGTCTTGAATGACATCGAACCGGAACGATCAAGCGCCAGATACATGGAGATCGGTGCGCCCTTGTTGACGGTGCTCTTTGCGGTGCCCGTTACCGAAAGATCGAGTGTTTTTGCGCCAATGAACCCGAGCAGCGGATTGAGCTGTACTCGGTGGTTGATCGTGGTCTCGACGGTGTAGGTTTTGCCGCGGGCATTTTCCGTCTTCGTGATATTGGTCGGAGAATTCTGCTCCAGTTCCTTTTTCTCTTCCTCGGTCAGGTTCTTTTCCATCTGGGCCGCGATGAAGTTCTTGGCGATTTCCTTGATCTGCTCGTCCGTCAGGTCGCCCATTTTCAAACGGGCCTCGGTGGCCGCCGCAAGGGCTGCAGAATCCGCAGTATTCTGCATATCCGCTTTCACCTGCATCACATTCGCCAACTCCATGCCGGCGCCGGCAAAACCCAGCAATACCGGTAGCAGAATGGCCGTCATCATGCCGAAATTGCCGCTGGTATCGGCGAGAAAACGGCGCTTCGGTTTTTGATGTGCAGAGGCGGTCATGAGGGGCTCACGGATTAGAATATTCGACTGAGCACAGAGAAGCCGCAAACGATGTAAAATCCGCTAACGTGATCGGTTCAATTTTACGCAGCGATCAAATTGGAGCAGTTTTCGAAGTATTTTCAAGAATTGTTGGCGCGATGGCCGCAATAATACACATCGTGTCATTATTGGACGGGGATGACGTCGACAGCCTGTTTTATCTGCTGGTTGCCATAGCTCTTCAAGACACCGATCACCGGGGCGACATCGGAATAATCCCGGCCGTAACCGACGACGATATGGTCGCTTCCGGCGACGATATCATTGGTGGGATCGAGTTCCAGATAACCGGCTGCTTCTCCGCACCAGACGCGAACCCAGGCATGCATTGCATCGGCGCCTTCAAGCCGTTCCTTGCCCGGTGGCGGAATGGTGCGCAGGAAACCGCTGACATAACCGGCGGGAATGCCGAGGCTGCGCAGCGCCATGATCATGATATGCGAAAAATCCTGGCACACGCCGCGCTTGAGCTTGAAGGCTTCCGATGGCGTCGTATCGACGGTCGTCGCCTCGCCGTCATAGGTAAAGTCCTTGTGGATGCGTTTGCACAGAGAGAGCGCGATTTCGCGAATGGTCATTCCGGGTTTCAGCAATTCCCGGGCATAGGCGGATATTGCCGCATCCATTCCGATCCTCGGGCTCGCACCGATGAAGTGGTGCGGCGACTGGAAATCGAGCGACCAGACATCGGCCAGGTCCTGCGGCAGGCGGGAAAGCTCGGGCGAAAAATCCGCCGTCAGCGCCGGTGCCTCCACCATCACGCGGGCCTGCATGCGGATATCCAGCTTCTCATGCGGCGCGCGCAGATGCACTGATGTGGCCGATTGATGAAAGAAGTCCTCGAAGGTGGCACGTTCTTCCGGCACCGGCGAAACATCGATGGAGCCGGCGACAAGCCGCTGCCGGCCAGGGATGGAGAGCGGCAGGACCCGGATGATGTGGCGCGCGCCGTGGGCCAGCGTGTCGTAGGTGTAACCCATATGCAGGGAAAGATCGTAAAGCATAGGATTATCCAAGATAGGTCCGGGCCAGAACATCGGAGAGATGTTCCATGTCGGTTTCGAGCTGGCGATAGATCGCGCCGTTCATGTTTTCCGGCGTCATGACCGCAAGCCCGGAATGCAGACGCATCGCCTCGCGGTAGAAGGGCGACATCTGACCGTTGACGAAGGCGTTCGGAAGCTGTTCCACCTCGGTGCGGATCTCGTTAAGCTGGAACAGGATCGAGCGGGGATTGAGCGGGTCGAGCGCCAGAAGATCGGTCACGGTCAGGCCGGCCGTATTGACGTTGTAGCGGCGGCGATGGGTCATGACGCTGTCGCCGATTTCGAGCAGCATGTCATAGGAGCCGTCAGGTGCGTCCGGGCCGGTCATATGGCCGAGAAGACGCGTCATATGCAGGCCGCGCTCCAGGTAACGGCCGATCGACAGGAAACGCCAGCCGGTGAAGCGATACATGTTTTCGTGCACGAGACCGGCAAAGCCCGCAAGCTTGCGCAGCAGGATCGTCATGGCATGGGTGGCGTCGTCACCGGGGGCGACTTTCGCGTGGAAACGGCGGGCGGTCTTGGCAAGGTCGTTCAGCGCCAGCCACCCGTCAGGCGAAAAGCGGTCGCGGATATTGCTGGCGGAATAAAGCGCGCTGTTGATGTTGTTCAGCAGGCTTTCCGGCACGGCATCGCTCATCTCCACATCGAGCGCTTCGAGATAGCGTGTCACATGCGCGAGCAGAGGCTGGCGCGGATCGGCGGATTCGGCATAACGCCCGTGCCAGGCGCGCAGGATGCGCAGGGCGCCTTCCGAACGCTCGATATAACGGCCGAGCCAGAAGAGATTGTCGGCGGCGCGGCTCGGCAGGCTGCCCGGCATATTGCGGGTAAAGCTTTCTTCCGCCGGCAGAAGCGTGGTGCGTTCCACCGGCTTGTCGCTGACGATCCAGACATCCGCAGCGCTTCCGCCCGATTGCATGGCAATGGCGGAGACATCGTTGCTGCTGCCGATACGGGCGAAGCCGCCGGGCATGATCTGCCAGCCATCCTGGGTGCGCGCGGCAAAAACGCGAAGGCTCATCGGGCGCGGCACGAGCTTGTTGTCGATATAGGCCGGGGTTGTCGAAAGCGTCACCACTTCCTGTCCCACCAGCCTGTGGCCGTCGGAGGCGAGCCAGTCGCTGATCGATTCCTTCGCCGTTTCGCGCAGCGACGAGCCAAGCACGGATTGACCGTTATCGTCGAAGAAGGGAAGCCGGGAATAAGCGGGGCCGATGACCATGCCTTCGATATTGCCGGCGACATGGCGGCGTTCCGATTCCTGCCCGCACCACCAGGTGGCGATGGAGGGCAGTTTCAGCTCCTCGCCCAGAATGTGGCGGCAGATGCGCGGCATGAAGGCGAGCAGTGCCCGCGTCTCGAGAATGCCGCTGCCGAGCGCATTGACGACGGTGAGCGCTTCATTGCGTAGCGCCTGCACCATGCCCGGCGTGCCGATATGGGATTGCTGGTTCAGTTCCAGCGGATCCGAATAGGAGGCGTCGAGACGCCGCCAGAGAACGCCGACCGGTTTCAGTCCCGCTACGGTTCTGACCATGACGCGGCCGTTGACGACGGTGAGGTCTTCGCCTTCCAGCAGCATGAAGCCGAGATAACGGGCGATATAGGCGTGTTCGAAATAGGTTTCGTTGGCGGGGCCGGGCGTCAACACGGCGATCCGGTCGTCTGGGTGCTTTCTTTGCGCCTGCAGCGTGTCGCGGAAAGCGCCGAAGAACGAGGCCAGACGATGCACATGGGTTTCGGCATAGATGTCGGAAAGTGCACGGGTGGTGGCCACCCGGTTTTCGAGCGCGAAACCCGCACCGGAAGGCGCCTGCGTCCGGTCGGCCAGCACCCACCAGTTTCCGTCAGGTCCGCGCCCGATCTCGAAGGAACAGAAATGCAGATAATGGCCGCTTGCCGGTTTCACGCCGACCATGGGCCGCAGATATTCCGGATTGGAGGCGATCAGGGCCGGGGGTACGAAACCTTCCTTGACCAGCCGGTTTTCGCCATAAAAATCGGCGACCATGGCTTCTAGAAGATTGGCGCGCTGTTTCAGCCCCTCGGAAAGAACCGCCCATTCCCTGTCGTCGATCAGGACCGGAATATGGGAGATCGGCCAGTTTCTTTCGCTGCTGCCCTTACCGTAATCGCGGTAGAACACGCCGGCATCGCGCAGATAGCGGTCGGTGCGGGCAAAGCGCTCGTGCAATTCCCGTTCCGACATGCGTGACAGGGCGTCGAGCAGGGTCTTCCAGACCGGCCTGACCTTGCCATTGGTATCGAGCATTTCGTCGGCAACGCCCGGCAAGGGGGAATATTCAAGCCCACGCGGTTGCGCGCTCGTTTCCGTCTTGCGTTCCGTTGCCGGGGCTTTTGACAATTTACACTCCGTAAGGCCGACGCAGATCGAGCGTCAGCGGAAATTCTGGCGACTCGGTTTCCGCGTTAAGCGGATATTGCCCTGCCGTATGCCCCCATGGTTCGAAACGGGCGAGGCGGCGTGCCTCGGCCTCATTGCCGTTGACGGGAAACGTCTCGTAATTGCGCCCGCCCGGATGAGCAACATGGTAGATGCATCCGCCGATCGATCGCCTCGACCATGTATCATAAATGTCAAAGGTCAAGGGTGAATTGACGGGCAGAACTGGATGCAGGCCGGAAGCGGGCTGCCATGCCTTGAAGCGAACGCCGGCGACCGCGACGCTGCGGTTTTCAGTCGGGGTCAGCGGCACGGCGCGGCCGTTGCAGGCAACCGCGTAACGGGCGGGATTGGAGGTTTCCAGCCGCACCTGCAGGCGCTCGACGGAGCTGTCGACATAACGCACGGTTCCGCCGATGGCGCCCTGTTCGCCCATCACATGCCAGGGCTCCAGCGCCTGGCGCAGTTCCAGCTTCGCACCCTCATATTCCACTTCGCCGAAGAAGGGGAAACGGAATTCCTGCTGGGCAGTGAACCATTCCGGCTTGAGATCGAAGCCGTTTTCCCTGAGGTCGGCAAGCACGTCGAGGAAATCCGCCCAGATATAATGCGGCAGCATGAAACGGTCGGCGAGCGCCGTACCCCAGCGCACGAATTTGCCGGCGGCCGGGTTTTTCCAGAAGCGGGCGATGAGGGCGCGCACCAGCAATTGCTGGGCGAGCGACATGCGCGCGTTGGGCGGCATTTCGAAACCGCGGAATTCCACAAGGCCAAGGCGGCCAGTCGGCCCGTCAGGCGAAAACAGCTTGTCGATGCAGATTTCAGCGCGATGGGTATTGCCCGTCACATCCGTCAGAAGATTGCGGAACAGCCGGTCGACCAGCCATGGCAGCGGCGGCACGCCTTCTCCGGGGGCAGGCACCTGCGCAAGCGCGATCTCCAGCTCGTAGAGACTGTCGTGGCGGGCTTCGTCGATACGCGGCGCCTGGCTCGTCGGGCCGATGAAGAGACCTGAGAAGAGATAGGAGAGCGAGGGATGCCGCTGCCAGTGCAGAACGAGGCTTTTGAGAAGATCGGGCCGGCGCAGGAAGGGGCTGTCATTGGGGTTGGCGCCACCCACGACCACATGGTTGCCGCCGCCGGTGCCGGTGTGGCGGCCGTCGATCATGAACTTGTCGGCGCCGAGACGCGATTGACGCGCTTCCTCATAAACAGCCGTGGTGATGTCGACGCAATCCTTCCAGCCCGCGGCGGGGTGGATGTTGACCTCGATGACGCCGGGATCGGGTGCGACGCGGATGACATTGACGCGCTCGTCATGCGGCGGCGCATAACCCTCGATATGGACGGGCAAACCAAGATCGGCGGCTGCCGCTTCCGCTGCTGCAATCAGTTCCAGATAGTCCTCGATGCGCTCGACCGGCGGCATGAAGACGCAAAGCCTTCCGTCACGCGGTTCCACCGACATGGCGGTGCGCACCGCGCCGCCGATTTCGCCGAGCGTCTGTTCTATGCGCTCCTGCCCCGGGGCCTCGCTGGCATGGAAGGAGGCTTCGGGCATGGCGCGGCCCGATGGCGTCAGCACATCGGGAAGCGGACCACGGGGGATCGAAGGATCGGCTTCATGAATATAAGGATAGGCGGATGGCGGCACATAAGGCAGGGTGCCGAGCGGCAGGCGGTAACCCACCGGGCTGTCACCCGGAACGAGGAATATTTTTCCGCGCCGCGTCTTCCATTTTTCACTGATCCAGCGTTTGCCGGCGGCGCGCGCATTCCACGCCTGAACGGGAAGAATATAACCGGTCGGTGTCGTCAGTCCCCGCTCGAAGACGCGGGCCATGCGGTTTCGCTCCTCCGGGTCTTTCAGCTTGGAATTGGACGGATCGACATTGTCGGGAAGGCTGCCTTCCTTGATGATCCATTCGGCCGGATCTTCATAGGCCGGCAGCACCAGCTCAGGCTCGATGCCGAGATGGGAGGCGATGCCGCCCAGCAGTTTCTGCGCATCTTCCGCCTTGACGCCTGTATTTGCGCCCTCCTCGGCGATCAGCGCCGGGTTCTGCCAGATCGGCAGGCCGTCCTTGCGCCAATAGAGCGAGAAGGTCCAGCGCGGCAGGCTTTCGCCCGGATACCATTTCCCCTGCCCGTAATGCAGAAAGCCGCCCGGTGCGAAACGCTCACGCAGACGGCGGATCAGGGCATCGGCCTTTTCACGCTTTGTCGGCCCGACCGCGCCGGTGTTCCATTCGTCGGATTCGAAATCGTCGATGGAAACGAAGGTCGGTTCGCCGCCCATGGTCAGCCGGACGTCATGGCTGTTCAGAACGTCATCGACCTCCTGGCCGAGCGCATTGAGTTCCTCCCAGCTTTCATCCGAAAAGGGTTTGGTGATGCGCGGCGTTTCGGCAACCCGCCGGACCTGCATGTCGAAGGCGAATTCCGTATTGGCATGGCCGTAATAACCGCCGGAAATCGGTGCCGCATTGCGGTAATGCGGCGTTGCCGCCAGCGGAATATGGCTCTCGCCCGTCAGAAGCCCCGAGGTGGGATCGAGGCCGATCCAGCCGGCGCCGGGCATATAGACTTCGGCCCAGGCGTGCAGATCGGTGAAGTCCACTTCCGTGCCGGATGGGCCATCCAGCGCCTTGAGATCGGGGGTGAGCTGAATGAGATATCCCGACACGAAACGGGCGGCGAGGCCAAGATGCCGCAGAACCTGCACGAGCAGCCAGCTGGTATCGCGGCAGGACCCCTTGCCGGAAGCAAGCGTTTCCTCCGGCGTCTGGACGCCCGGTTCCATGCGGATGACGTAACCGATCTCCTGTTGCAGGCGGGCATTGAGGCCAACGACCATGTCCACCGTCTGCTGCCCCGGCGTGCGGTCGACGGTGGCCATGAAGGCGGCAAGCAGCGGGCCTGTTGGCTCCGGCTTCATGTAGATGGAAAGGTCGTCGCGCAATTCCTGCGGATAGTCGAAGGGCCACTTTGTCGCCTCTTCCTCCACAAAGAAATCGAACGGATTGTAAACCGTCATATCGGCGACAAGATCGACCTCGATCTTAAATTCCGTCGCCGGCTCGGGAAAAACGAAGCGGGCGAGGTAATTGCCGTAGGGATCCTGTTGAAGGTTCACGAAGTGATTGGAGGGCGAAACCTTGAGCGAATGGCTGATAACGCGGGTTCTGGAGTGCGAGGCGGGCTTTAATCTTATGATCTGTGGTCCAAGGCGAACCGGATTGTCGTACTTATAATGCGTCAGATGATAGATGCTCGCTTTGATCGCCATTAATCTGCCTTGCCCGGTTTTCCGGCTTATGCGGTTTGTCCGCCCCTCTGAAATTATTCGGATTTTGTGCAATGCAGGAAAAGAAAGCAAGGATCATTTCCGGGGGCAACCGCATTGTTGGTCAAGGCCGCGATATTTGCCTGCGGTAAGAATTGTCCGGGCTTTTCAATCATCGCCGCTGAGATTTCGCCGGGATTGTGGACAAGGTCGAACGGCGTGTTATTGCTTGGCAACGAAAGGCGCAGAATCGCGACCCGCTTTCTTTGCCGACTGACGTTTCGGAATGGAATGAATGGCAACAACGGTGACCGACGATCAGCGCAAAAGCGCGGCTAATCTTTCGGGTTTCGATCTCGATTTCCCGGCGCAACTGCGCATGATGGGGCGTGCCTTCTGGACCTCGCCAGTGCGCACCCGGCTGATCTTGCTGTCGATAGCGCTGCTCACGGTGATATTGCTCACCGCCTATGGGCAGATCAGGCTCAATGAATGGAACGCGCCGTTTTACAACGCGCTGGAGCGGCGCGATCTTGCCGCCTTCATTCACCAGCTGGAGGTCTTCGCCATCATCGCGGGGCTGTTGCTGCTCCTCAACGTCATCCAGACCTGGCTGAACCAGATGACGGCGCTGAACATGCGCGAGGGTCTTGCCAAGGATATGGTGGATCAATGGCTAAAACCGGGGCGGGCCGCGCGCCTTGCCGGTTTCGGCACGATTGCGATCAACCCCGACCAGCGCCTGCATGACGATGTCCGCAATCTGGCTGAAAGCAGTACGGCGCTTTCCATCGGTCTCGTCAATGCGACGATCCTGCTCGTCAGCTTTATCGGCGTCCTCTGGTCGCTCTCGGCCGGCTTTGCCATCACCATCAGCGGCGATACCTATGCGATCCCCGGTTATATGGTCTGGGCGGCGATCATTTACGCCGGTTCCGCTTCCCTGCTCAGCAATCTCGTCGGTTATCGGCTGGTGGGGCTGAATGCCGAGCGTTATTCTAAAGAAGCGGAGCTTCGCTTCTCACTGATGCGGGCCAGCGAAAATCTTGCTGCCATTGCCCTTGCACGCGGCGAAAAGAACGAAAGGCGGCGGATCGGTATCGATATTGATGCGGTGCTCGGCGTCATTCGCGGGCTCGCCATGGCGCTGACACATCTGACATGGGTTTCGGCAGGATATGGCTGGCTGGCGGTGGTGGCGCCGATCCTGATCGCGGCTCCGGTTTATTTCTCCGGCAACCTCACCTTCGGCGGGCTGATGATGGCCGTCGGTGCGTTCAACCAGGTCAACACGGCGCTGCGCTGGTACATCGACAATTTCGGGCCGATCGCCAGCTGGAAGGCGACGTTGCAGCGCGTTTCGGTCTTCCGTAACGCCCTTATCCAGATGGACAGCGTCGAACAGCACGGCCTGGCGATCGATCTGCAACGCAGCGCGGAGAATGAAAAAATCCGCCTCCAGTCGGTAGTGATCTGCCGCGATGCGGGTGGGCAGGATCTGGATCGCGGCTTCCAGCTGCGCGAGAGCGAAGTCGAGATCGGGCCGGGCGAACGGCTGATGATCAATGGCGAGCAGGGCGTGAACCGAAGGTTGCTGTTTGCGGCCATGGCAGGCCTGTGGCCCTGGGGGCAGGGCAGGATTGAGATGCCCGAACAGTCCGACACGCTTTTCATTGCCCAGCACGGCTATCTGCCGGCGGGATCGCTGCGTGAAATCCTCGCCTATCCGCGCGCGCCCCAGCGTTTTGCCGATGCGGATTATGTCTCGGCGCTCACTGCCTGCGGGCTTGGCGAGATGGCATCGCGTCTCGAGGAAAACATTCGCTGGGATAAAAAACTGGATTCGGATGAGCAGGCCAGTATCCGGGTGGCCAATGCCCTGCTGCTGAAGCCGAAATTCGTCGTTATCGACGATTTGCTCGAAGGGCTGGAAAAACAGACGCAGGATACGCTGGCGGCAGTTCTGAACGGGATCGACGGTGCGGCGATCATCTATATCGGCCGGTCGGAAACATTCCTGTCGGTTCTTAACCCGGCTGTGGCGCATCTCGACCATACCGCGCAGAAGGAAAATATCTCCAGGGCCGGGAGCGCTCCGGAATAGGTCATTGGGCCATTCGGCTGTTCGGGGCGGACTAGAGCCGCAAATGCCATTTGTCCGAATCGAGCCGCTGCTGTTTGGCAAGGCTTATGGTGGTGTCCGGCTCCACCTGCGAACGCAGGGCAAGAGTGCCGGTCGCCAGGCTGATGGCGACGACGCTGGCGACCGCCAGGACGATACGGTCGTAGCGCTGCTGTATTGTGTTGTTTCCACTCCAGTCATAGGCCATTCGCACGCCCTCGCGTTTTTTGGAATCGTGCCTCATCATGGTTAACCGAAGCTTACGATGGCTCTGTGATTCCTTGCTGTTTTGGAAGGGCTGCCGCGACAAATCGGCTATTGGCGGATGGGGTGCGGTTGTTTAAGTCCGGCAGCGGGAGGCTTGTGAAAGGACTTTGAGACATGGACCAGCAACCGCCCGCCGATATGGAACTCACGCTCAGAACGCTTGCGATGCCCGCCGATGCCAACCCGGCCGGCGATATTTTCGGCGGCTGGGTCATGTCGCAGATGGACCTTGCCGCTTTCGTCCGCGCCAATGATGTGGCCGGCGGCCGCACCGTTACCGTCGCAGTCAACGAGATCGTCTTCAAGAAGCCGGTCAAGATCGGCGATACATTGTGTGTCTACACCAAAATCGAAAAGATCGGCCGCACCTCCGTCACGCTGAAGATCGAGGCCTGGACCCGCAGGCACTATCAGGATTCACGCGAAAAGGTGACGGAGGCCGTTTTCATCATGGTCGCGGTGGACGACAACGGCGATCCGCGTCCTGTCCGCAAGGAGGCGTGAGGCGGCTTCCGCTTTTTTTCAAAGCAATTCCGAAGCGCCTGCGAAAGATTAAAAGCATAGGCGTTTCGGATTTTTCGCAATTCGATATCCGACCGCTCAATACTTTAGAAATATCCAATTTATTTATCAATTTTTGCGATCAAGATATGGAATAGGACGGGGATCAGGCTTTGACCATTCCAGGTGTTGTTATTGTCGGCGGCGCTCACGGCACGCTCGCCCTTGCCCGAAGCCTCGGCGCCCTGAATGTGCCTGTTTATTACCTCACCCACGATTCCCCTTTGCCGGGTTGGTCGCGTTTCGTGCGGAAAACAATCCGCTGGGCCGGCCCGCATGATGCCGGGGCGCTGCCGTTCCTGCGTCAAATGGCCGACAAGCATGGTTTGAAGGGCTGTCTGCTGGTGCCGTCCGGCGACGGAGAGGTCCAGCTCGTTGCGCAGCATCGTGAGGAACTGTCCTCGCTCTACAAAATCATCCTGCCGGATTGGACCGCGCTGCAATGGCTCTGCGAAAAACCGCTGCTTTACCAGCGCGCCGCAGAACTTGGCGTCAGTATTCCGCGAACCTATGCGCTGGCATCGGCCGCTGACATCGATACGCTGGACATATTGTTTCCCGTCATTCTCAAGCCGAATATGGGCGGTGGCGATACCCCCATCGCCCGGGCGAAAGTCATTCGCGCCGATGACCGACATGCTCTGAAAACGGCTTTTG
This sequence comes from Agrobacterium sp. D14, assembly GCF_001526505.1. Lineage (NCBI taxonomy): Bacteria > Pseudomonadati > Pseudomonadota > Alphaproteobacteria > Hyphomicrobiales > Rhizobiaceae > Agrobacterium > Agrobacterium sp. D14. The sequence goes on along the minus strand of NZ_ASXX01000021.1, from coordinate 103,355 downwards.
CCGATGCGAGCGGAGAGATCGGCGCCGGCAATGTCGTCGTGCAGGAACTCATTCCGGGTGGGGGAGAAAGTCAGTTCTCCTACGCGGCGCTGTGGCTGAATGGAGAGCCGGTAGCGGAATTCACCGCGCGGCGCGCCCGGCAATATCCTGTCGATTTCGGCTATACCAGCACCCGCGTCGAGGTCGTCGACAACGGGCAAGCGGTGGATGCGGCCCGAAAAATACTGAAATCGGCCGGCCATAGCGGGCTGGTCGAGGTGGAATTCAAGCTCGACGGCCGGGACGGCAAGCTCAAGCTGCTCGATGTCAATCCGCGTCCATGGTCATGGTTTGGCCTTTGCTCAGCGGCGGGCATCGACCTTGGCACCCTGCTATGGCGGGTCGCCAATGGCGAGCCGATCGGCCAGCCCGGCAATGTGCGGCAGGGCGTTTCCTGGTCCTATCTTGTCCGCGATGCCGTTGCCGCCTTCACATTGGCCCGGAGGGGGCAGGCGAAAATCGGCGACTATTTCGCTTCTCTGGGCAATATCCGCAGCTGGGCCGCCTTTGCGCCGAACGATCCCTTGCCGGGCCTGATCGATCTGCCGCTGACGATCTCGAGAGTCGTGAGAAAACGCCTTCTTCCCGGCCTGACATCAGGACAATCGAGGAGGATGTTTTTTCAGCCGATAAAACGCCTTGTGAAATATGGGGCCATAAGGGCGGGGCTGGAGGTGAGTTCTCTCCCGGCCGTCCGTTCGGCATTTCCGTCTTTCGCCGGTCGTGGTGTGATCTTCACGCTTCATCATGTGCGCCCCGGAAGGGCTGTTTCGGCTTTCGCACCCAATGTGCAATTGTCCGTCACGCCGCAATTTCTGGAAGAAGCGATACAGGCCGCTCTCGAATGCGGTCTTGTTCCTGTCCATCTGCACGATCTGCCGGCTCTGCTTGCCGATAATCACGAAGGCCGGTCGTTCTGCGCCTTCACGCTCGATGACGGCTATCGAAACAATGCCGACTATGCCGCGCCGATCTTCCGTAAATATGCCGTTCCTTACACGATTTTCATTACGCCGGGTTTTGTGGAGCGAACACGCAGCCTCTGGTGGGAAACCGCCGCTGCCCTGACGCAGAAAGCCGCGTCGTTCGAATTCGATTTCGGGGCGGGGCCGGAGCAGGTGGCATGCGCCAGCCCTTCGCAGAAAGCGGAGGCATTCACGCGGCTTGAAGATTTCGTCCAGAACTTTTCGGAAGACGAGGCGGTGGAAAGGATCGATCGTGCCGCGAGGCAGCATGGCGTCGATCCCATCGCGATCATGGACGAACTTGTCATGGATGAAGATGAGCTCAGGGCGCTGGCGAAGGACCCTCTGGTGCATTTCGGCGCGCATACCATGACCCATGTGAATATGCGCAAGGTCGATGCGGCGCGTCTGGCTTATGAAATTGCGGAATCGACGCGCCGGGTGGAAGCCTATGCCGGCCACCGGCCACGGTCCTTTTCCTATCCCTATGGCTGGGTAAAGGCCGTGGGAGAACGTGAAGCGAAAGCGGTTTACGATGCAGGATTTTCCGCGGCCGTGACCACGCAGGCTGGCGTTATCGGTCCCCACAGCCTTGAAAAGCCGACGCAGTTGCCGCGCGTATCGCTGAATGGACGCTTTCAGACAAAGCGCTTCGTCAAGGCGTTCATCTCGGGCCTGCCCTTCCGGTTCATCTAGCGACGTTGTTCGTTCGCCCTCTCTCGTCCTTTGAGCCTCTTTGCGGTCGATTGGCCAGTCCGAGAAGCTGCGCCATAATTTTTGTTATTCACATCTATTTATCTATTGATTATAAATAAATTTATCGACACAAAACATTACAACTTTTATGAAGGCCTCACCCGTGCTGCTGATTTTTGCCGATGATCTGACCGGAGCGCTCGACGCCGCCGCCCCCTTTGCCGGGCGTGGGCTGGCGACCGAGGTTGCGATAGGGCTTGACGGTGTGCGTGCGGCGCTCGCAGATGCGCCTGCCGTTCTCAGCGTCAACCTCGGCTGCCGCGATGGCGAAGCAGATGAAGCCCGGCGTCGCACGCAGGAACTGCTGGGGCTGGTTCCGGCCGATACCATCCTTTTCAAGAAGATAGATTCCCGCCTGAAAGGGCATATTGCGGCGGAAATGGATGCGATTTCCTATCGGCACGCGCTTGTCGCGCCCGCCATTCCGGATTTCGGACGCGTCGTTATTGGCGGAACCGTTTCCGGCTTTGGCGTCGAAGTTGCCATTCCGGTTCATGAAAGGCTGGGCGCACATGCCGGCCGCTGCACGATACCCGACACGCGATCAAAGGGCGATATCAGGGAAGCTCTCGCCGCCGCGCAGGCGGAAGGGGCCGATCTTCTGGTTGGCGCGCGTGGACTTGCCGAGGCGCTGGCTGAAGCGATGACGGCGCAGGCTGTTCCTGAAGCGGCGTTCATTCCACCCGGCAGGGGGCTTTTTGTCATCGGATCTCGCGACCCGATCACGGTGGAGCAGATTGACGTTCTCAAAAGCATTGGGCCTGTCTCGATCGTTGAGGCGCCGAATGGCATCATGCCCCGCCACACCGATGACGGTGCCGGTCTGACGCTGGTTCAAGCGACGCAGGGTACGGAAAATCTGTCGCCGCTTGCGGTTTCAGACCGATTGGCGGAAGGCGTCGTGCCGCATCTTACCGCCGGGGCGGCCAGGCTGCTGTTATCTGGCGGAGCCACGGCAGAGGCCGTGCTGCGGGCCATGGGCGTTTCGCGCCTGCGTCTTGCCGGCGAATGCCTGCCGGGTCTCGGGGTCGGCTGGTCCGGAGATCAATGCATCATTGCGAAATCCGGCGGTTTTGGGCAAGCTGACACGTTGAAACGGATCGCGAAAATGATGCTTGGCGACAATGACGCTGGAGAGAGCTGACCAGATGGGGCTGATGAAAGAAACGGCGCGCAAGGCACTTCCGGACATTATTTTCGAAAGAATGCACCGGGCGATCAAATCCGGCGCCTACAAGCCGGATGAGCGGCTGCCGACCGAGCATGAACTCGCCATGGAATTCGAAGTGTCGCGACCCGTCGTGCGCGAGGCGTTGCGGCGGCTGCGCGAGCAGGGGTTCATTTATTCCCGCAGAGGCTCCGGCAGCTATGTCAGGGCTTTTGGCCTGCGCGAGCCGCTTGGCTTCGGGCAGCTCGAAAACGTTGCTGATCTTCTCAACTGTTACGAATTCAGGCTGACGCTGGAGCCGGCAGCGGCGGCCGCGGCAGCCTTGCGGCACGATGGCGAGAGACTTGCGGCGATCCGGAAGGCGCTCGAGCTGATGCGGGATGCGACCAATCGCCAGTCCCACCGCGAGGATGCCGATTATCAGTTCCACCTCGCCATCGCGCGGGCGGCGCGAAACAGCTATTTCTCCACCGCGATGGAAGCGCTCAAGGACCATATTGCAATGGGAATGAAGTTCCACGGCATGTCGGTGAAGCGGGAGGCATCCGGCCTGACGCGTGTTTTCGCCGAGCATGAGGCAATCGCAAAGGCGATTGCCGATGGGGACGCAGAGGCGGCGCGCCAGTTGATGCTTCAGCACCTGACGGGATCGCGCGACCGCCTGTTCGAATCTTCGCACACAGACTAAGCGGATGGCCGAAGGCCGATGCACGCGTCCGCGCACCGGGTTCTCTCAGAAGGCGTGGCGGTAAATGCCGAGCACGTCCTCGACGCTCATGTCGACGGGGTTATTGTCCATCAGTCGGCGGATGGCATGCGCATCCTCAGCGTAGCGGGGAAGATCGGCCTCAGTCGCGCCATGCCGTGCGAGTGACATTTCGATGCCGAGCCCGGCGCAGAAATCCGTTGCCGCCTTGCGCAGATCATCGGGCGAAAGGTGTTCGCGAAGCCCGAGCGCTCCCGCCACTTCCGCCGTCTTCGCCGAAACCGCAGGCTGGTTGAAGGCCAGAACATGCGGAAAGACGATGGCGTTTGCCAGCCCATGCGGCAGGTTAAGAAGCGTGCCAAGCGGATAGGCGATGGCGTGGCCGGCCGCCGTGTTGACCGGCCCGAGGCAGATGCCGCCATAATAGGAGGCAAGCATCATGCCTTCCCGCGCTTCAGTATCCGCACCGTCGCGAACGGCGCGCGCCAGATATTTGCCGACCAGCGCAAAACCCATGCGCGCGAAACCGTCGATCATCGGATGGGCCTTGCGGTTGGTGAAGGCTTCGACGCAATGGGCCATGGCATCCACCCCGGTTGCCGCCGTAACGGCTGATGGGACGGAATAGGTGAGTTCCGGATCGAGCACGGCGAAATCCGCGATCAGATGAGGGCTTTCGACCGCGATCTTGTTGCCCTTGACGGGATCGGTGATAAGCGAGCGGATGCCCGCTTCCGAGCCTGTGCCGGCAGTGGTGGCGATCTGCACCAGCCTTGTGTCGCGCCCGGAGACCCTGTTCGGTCCGGCCACATCCTCAAGCGCCTGGCTGGAATTCCACAGCGCCGCGACGAGCTTCGCCACATCCATTACCGAACCGCCGCCGAGGCCGATGACGAGATCCGGCTTGGCGGCGCGTGCTGCGGCAAGGGCGGCATCGAGCGTTGCGGTGTCGGGCTCGCCGGGAATGGCGTCGAAGATCGTGAAAGGGCCCTGCAATTGCAGCCGTTCGGCAAATTTCGCCGTCAACGGTGTGGCGATAATCAGGGTCGATGCGGTTTTTCCCGCCCAGGTGCCGACCTGGGAAATGGTGCCAGCGCCGACGGCAAGCCGTCGTGGCTGGTGGATGAGAATGGGAGCTGTCGACATGGTGCTCATTCCTTCCGCTCCTTGCCCGCCACCAGCTTGCGCGCATAGGCGATGGCCGCATTCATGTTGCCGTGATTGGCGATGCCCTTGCCGGCGATATCGAAAGCCGTGCCGTGGTCGACGGAGGTGCGGTCTATCGGCAGATCGACGGAGACATTGACGGCGGTGTCGAAGGCGACAAGCTTGATCGGGATATGGCCCTGATCGTGATATTGCGCGACGACGAGATCGAAAGCGCCGGAATAAGCCCGGTGGAACACGGTGTCGGCGGAAATCGGTCCCTGCACCTCGATGCCTTGGCGCGGGCGGCGGCGACCGCCGGTGCGATCTGGTCGTCATCCTCGGTGCCGAACAGGCCGTTTTCACCGCAATGCGGGTTGATGCCGGCAACCGCGATGCGCGGTCGATCGTAACCGATGCGTTTCAGATGCGCGTTGCCGGCGCGGATGGTTGCCAGCACCCGCTCCGTCGTCGCCCGCCGAATGGCCTCCTGCAGGGAAACATGGGTGGAAACGTGAATGACTTTCAGCCGTTCGGAAGCAAGCAGCATATAGGCGGCCGAGGAACCGGTGAGGCTGCGCAGCATGCCGGTGTGCCCGTCATAATGGTGGCCGGCGAGATTCAGGGCTTCCTTGTTGATCGGCGCGGTGACGATGCAGCCGATTGCGCCCGCTTCGGCGTCGCGAACGGCCTTTTCGATAAAGCGGAACGCGGCGTCTCCGGCAACAGGCGACAATGTACCCCAGGGCAGCGGCGCGCCCTCCACGGGCAGGTCGACCACGTGCTGAGAAAGATCGATATCAACGCCGAGCGCATCCCGCGCCGCTTCCAGCGTGGCGAGGTTGCCGTAAATCCGCGTCGCCGCACGATCCGGGGCGGACATTTCTGCGAGCGCCCGCACCGTGATCTCGGGGCCGACGCCGCAGGGGTCGCCCATGGTGATGCCAATGATGTTGCTCATCTTTGTCTCCCGTCGTTCTCGTTAGCCCAGCCGGGCGCCAGCCGGACATATTTGATTGCGCGGCGATGATAGGTGTAGCTCGCATGCAGCGTACCGTCCGGCGCTTCCAGAAGCCACGGATAGGACATTTCCAGATTGCGCCCATCGGTCGAATCGTTCGAAAGGCAGGTGCCCGGCCCGTCTTCGATCAGGATCCGGGTGGTAAAACTGCGCCCGTCATCGTCGGACAGGCAGATCGAAACCGGCGCGCGCGGCACGCCCCAGACCGGCACACAGCCGCCGCTCGGATCGGCATCCGGCCTGTCGTCTTCCTCTCCCAGCTCGTCATAAAGCGAGGCGCGGCGATCACTCGACTGCGCGGCGTTGACGGGGTTGCAGATCATTGCCAGCCTGCCATCGTTGAGACTGATCACGGCAATGGAGGAATTATTGTTGGGCACATCGGTCGGCTGCGGCTTTGACCATGAGCGGCCGCCATCGGCGCTTTCCGTGCGATAGACGAAATCAGCCTGACGACGGCGGAAGAAGGCGGCGTAGTCCGCATTCGTCACTGCGACCGGGCTCATATGCACGCAGCCGGTTGATTCCTCCAGCTCCTGCAATTGCCAAGTCGCGCCATTGTCCGTGGATATGCCGAGCGCTGCCGTATCATGGCTGCCGTTCCATTTCTGGCCGGGGCGCTGGATGCAGCGGAAGATCGGCAACAGCCAGGCGCCGTCATCGCGGATGCGCAGCGGCGCGCGGATGAAGCAGCCTTTCGGAAGATCGAGAAAACGTCCTTCCTCGGAAATAAGCTTTTCCGGTGCAGTCGCGTCGCGGTGGATGCGCGCCATGCGAATGCGGCATTCATCCTGATTGCCGGAGGGCTGGGCTGTGTGAAACAGCCAGAGAACGCCATCCGGCGCGGTGAAGAGAACCGGGTTCTGTTCGGAATGGGCGGGGTCGTGGCTCAGGCGCTGCGGTGGTCCCCAGCGGGTTGCACCCGCTGTCAGCACGGATGCGAAAATCGAAATATCCGATTTTCCTTCCAGCGTGCCGCCGAACCATGCGCAGAGCAGGGTGCCGTCATCCAGAAGGTGCAGGAAGCTCGCATGGTTCTGGATCATGGGCGACGGCAGGAACGCTTCCTGCCGGTTTTGCGACACGGCATGGATGGCTCCGGTCATGGCGTGAGCGATGTCATCAGGGGTCATCGTGGTCTCCTCTTGTCCTGATGAAAATGACATATTCGAAAAGTTGTCAAGTTTATTTGATAAAAGAAGAGGATCATATATTTTTGATTTTTGAAATTAAGATTTTGTTTTTTAATGATAAAAATAAGAGATTCGGCTTGAATAAAAATTGTCTTAGAAAAATAAATTGACAAAAAATGTGATAACGTCGATGCTCTGTCTACGGGTGGAGGAGACAATCATCCGCATGTCATGCTCCTCAATGCAGGAGATGGGGATTTTTCAGATGCCCCTTGCGGCGCGCCGCCATGTTGCTGAATTTCTGAATCTGGGAGGAGAACGGAATGAAGAAGTCATTGATTGCGGGCGCCCTTGTCTTGGGTTCCCTCAGCGCCGCGGTTTCGCCGGCGCTTGCGGCATCGGGGCCGATCAAGATCGTGCTGGCGGAAGAGGCGGACCTGCTGGAACCCTGCATGGCCACCCGTTCCAATATCGGCCGCATCATCATGGAAAATGTCAGCGAGACGCTGACCGAGCTCGATGTGCGCGGCAAGAAGGGCGTTCAGCCGCGCCTTGCCGAGAAGTGGGAGCAGAATGCCGACGGAAGCTGGCGTTTCCACCTGCGTGAAGGCGTGAAGTTTTCCGACGGCACGACATTTGATGCCAAGGACGTCAAGCACAGCTTCGAACGCATCATGAGCGACAAGAACGCCTGCGAGTCCCGCCGTTATTTCGGCGGCATGACGGTGACCCCGTCTATCGTCGATGACCACACGATAGACTTCAAGACCGAACCGGCGCAGCCCATTCTGCCGCTCCTCATGTCGCTCGTCACCATCGTTCCCGAAGAAACCAAGATGGAATTCATCCGCGAGCCTGTGGGCACCGGACCTTACAAGCTGACCAACTGGACGCCGGGCCAGCAGATTGTCCTCACCGCACGCGACGATTATTGGGGCGCCAAGCCGCAGGTGACGGAAGCGACCTATCTTTTCCGCGCCGATCCTTCGGTTCGCGCTGCCATGGTGCAGACCGGCGAAGCCGATCTTTCACCTTCGATTTCGCAGCTCGACGCTACCAATACGAAGACCGATTTTTCCTATCTCGACAGCGAGACGGTCTATATGCGTCTCGATCACAATATTGCGCCGCTGAACGATGTGCGAGTGCGCCGCGCGCTCAACCTCGCCATCGACCGGCAGGCCTTCCTTGGCACGCTGGTTCCGGAGGGTGCCGTGCTGGCCACCGCACTCGTTCCGCCGACCACGCTTGGCTGGAACCCCGACGTCAAGGTCTTCCCCTATGATCCCGAGGGCGCAAAGAAGCTGCTCGAGGAAGCAAAGGCTGCCGGTGTGAAGGTGGATACGCCGATCACCATCATCGCACGCACCGCGAATTTCCCCAACGTCACCGAGATCATGGAAGCGATCCAGCAGCAATTGCAGGATGTCGGCTTCAAGATCGACCTGAAATTCGTGGAGGTGGCCGAGCACGAAAGCTATTACTCCAAGCCCTTCAAGGAAGGCCGCGGACCGCAGATCGTCGCCGCCATGCACGACAACTCAAAGGGCGACCCGTCCTTCACCATGTTCTTCAAATATGCGACCAAGGGCACGCAGTCCGGTTTCTCGGACAAGAAGGTGGACGATCTGATCGAACGTGCATCCGCAGCGGTCGGCGACGAGCGCGCCAAGCTCTGGTCGGAACTCATCGCTTATCTGCACGACGATGTGGTGGCGGACGTGCTGCTGTTCCACATGGTCGGCTTCTCCCGCGTCTCCGAGCGGCTGGACTTCAAGCCCACCATCGCCACCAACTCGATGCTGCAGCTTTCGGAAATCGGCATCAAATAAGACCCCGCGTCTTATTAATTGAGAAGCGGCGGCGCGGCGAAAGCTTCGCCGCCGCACTGAAAAACCGGAGGCAACCATGCTGAGCTTCATCCGAAAACGTTCCGTTGCAAGCCTGATCTCCCTGATCGGTCTCATCGTCATGGTTTTCTTCCTGTCCCGCCTGACGGGGGACCCGGCCGCCCTGTTTCTGCCGGTCGAGGCTTCTGAAGAGTTGAAGCAGCAGTTCCGGGCGTTGCATGGGCTGAACGATCCGCTGATGGTGCAGTTCCTGCGTTATGCGGGTGATGTGATGACGGGTGACCTCGGAGAATCGCTCAGGAAAGCCCGCCCGGCGCTGGATGTGGTGCTGGAGGCTTTTGTCTGGACGCTGTGGCTTGCGGTCATCACCATGTCGCTCGTCACCACCGCCGCCATCGTTGTCGGTTCGCTTGCGGCTTTCCGCTCCGGCGGCTTCTTCGATCGCATGGCCTCGAGCATCTCGCTCATCGGTGCATCCGTTCCGGATTTCTGGCTGGCGATTGTCGCCATCGTCGTATTTTCCGTCAATCTCGCCTGGCTTCCCACGTCGGGCACGGGTTCCGTGCTGCACTGGATATTGCCGATCGCGGTCCTGTTCGTGCGCCCCTTCGGCATTATCGTGCAGGTGGTGCGCGGCTCGATGATCGGCGCTTTGTCCTCGGCCTATGTCAAAACGGCGCGCGCCAAGGGCGTGAAATCGGGTCCGATCATCTTCATTCACGCCTTGCGAAACGCCATGCTGCCGGTCATCACCGTCATTGGCGATCAGGCGGCAAGCCTTCTCAACGGCGCGGTCATCGTCGAAACGATTTTCGGTTTTCCCGGCGTCGGTAAGCTGATGATCGATTCCATTCTGCAGCGCGATTTCAACGTCGTGCTGGCCGCCATTCTAGTGACCGCGCTGGCGATCTTCCTGATGAATCTTCTGATCGATATCGCCTATGCGCTCCTCGATCCGCGTATCCGGCACTGAGGAGGCCGTTCAGCCATGAGCCTTTCCAATGCGGACACCGAGATCATCGCCGAGCCGTCCTTCGCAACACGTATGCTGCGCATGTTGTGGGCGGATAAATTCGCGCTCTGCGCCGCGATCTTCCTCATCATTGTCATTATCCTTGCTTTTGTCGGCCCTGCCTGGCTTGGCGATCTGGCGACGAAACAGAACCTGCGCGGGCGCAACCTCGCCCCGTTCGACTGGCAGCGCGAGTGGTATTTCTGGCTGGGGGCGGATGCGCTCGGCCGTTCGCTTCTCGCGCGCATTGTCGCTGCCACACAAAACACGATGATGATCGCCGCCGGCGCCGTGCTTCTCTCCGCCGTCACCGGCACCGTGCTCGGGCTGATCGCCGGTTTTTCCTCCAACCGTGTCGGCCAGATCATCATGCGGCTTGCGGATGTGATCATGTCATTCCCGTCGCTCTTGATCGCGGTCATCGTGCTTTATCTGCTCGGCTCCTCCATCCTCAACCTGATGCTGGTTCTCGCCATCACCCGCATTCCCGTTTACATCCGCACCACGAGGGCGGAGGTGCTGGAGGTGCGCGAGCGCATGTTCGTGCAGGCGGCAAGGGTCATGGGCGCATCGGGCAAACGTATCCTGTTCCGCCACATCCTGCCCGTCGTGTTGCCGACGCTGACGACGCTCGCCACGCTCGATTTCGCCTATGTGATGCTGGCGGAAAGCGCGCTGTCCTTCCTCGGCATCGGCATTCAGCCGCCGGAAATCACCTGGGGCCTGATGATTTCGCAGGGGCGGCAATATCTTACCAATGCCTGGTGGCTGTCGTTCTGGCCGGGACTTGCCATCATCCTCACCACCCTGTCGCTCAACCTGCTTTCCAACTGGCTGCGCATCGCGCTTGATCCCGTGCAGCGCTGGCGGCTGGAAATGAAAGGCCGCAAGCATGGCTGACCATCTTCTCGACGTGCGCAACCTTTCCGTGGAGTTCCACACCGCAAGCGGTGTCGTCCATGCGGTGAAGGATGTCTCCTACCATATCGACCGTGGCGAAACGCTGGCCATCCTCGGCGAAAGCGGTTCGGGCAAGTCGGTATCGTCCTCGGCCATCATGAACCTCATCGACATGCCGCCCGGACATATCAGCAGCGGCCAGATATTGCTCGACGGCCAGGACCTTCTGACCATGCCCGCGGAGGCGCGCCGCGAAATCAACGGCCGGCGCATCGCCATGATCTTTCAGGACCCGCTCAGCCATCTCAATCCGGTCTATACCGTTGGCTGGCAGATCCGTGAGGCGATGACCACCCACGGTATGGACAAGGCAAAGGCCGAAGCGGAGGCGAGGCGGCTTGTCGCTCGCGTCGGTATTCCTGACCCGGACGGCGCCCTGAAGAAATATCCGCATGAATTTTCCGGCGGTCAGCGCCAGCGCGTCATGATCGCCATGGCGCTGGCGCTTCGGCCCTATCTCCTGATCGCCGATGAGCCGACCACCGCGCTTGACGTGACGGTGCAGGCCGAGGTGCTTTCGCTGCTCAAGGAATTGCAGCGGGAAACCGGCATGGCCGTGCTCATCATCACCCACGATCTCGGCGTCGTTGCGGAAATCGCCGATCGCGTGGTGGTGATGGAAAAGGGCGTTCTGGTCGAGGCCGGCACGGTGCGCGAGGTCTATCGCAATCCGCAGCACCCCTATACCCGCAAGCTCATCAGTGCAGCACCCGGCAGGGGCGACATGCACGAGCCGCAGGCGACGGGCGAAGCGCTGCTCAGCGTGCGCGACGTGCGTAAGCGTTACGGCGCCTTCGAGGCGCTGAAGGGCGTTTCCTTCGACCTCATGGCCGGAGAAACCATCGCAGTCGTCGGCGAAAGCGGTTCCGGGAAATCGACGCTGGCGCGTATTCTACTTCGCCTCGACGAACCGGATGCGGGCAGCGCCTTGTGGAAGGGTCGCGACCTCTTCAAGCTTCCGCCTGCCGAACTCTTCGCGCTCCGGCGCGATTTGCAGATGGTGTTTCAGGATCCCACCCAGTCGCTCAATCCGCGCATGACGGTGTTTCAGCTGATTTCCGAGGCCTGGGTCATCCATCCGGAGATATTGCCCAAGGCAAGATGGCGTGAGCGGGTTGCGGAATTGCTGCATCAGGTGGGTCTCTCGCCGGAACATATGCGCCGTTATCCGCACCAGTTCTCCGGCGGCCAGCGGCAGCGGATCGCCATTGCCCGCGCATTGGCGCTGGAACCGAAGCTCATCATCTGCGACGAGGCGGTCTCGGCGCTCGATGTCTCGGTTCAGGCGCAGGTTATCGCACTGCTGGACAAGCTGCGCCGTGAAATGGGCCTCTCCTTTATCTTCATCGCGCATGATTTGCCGGTGGTTCGGGATTTTGCCGATCACGTCATGGTCATGCAGCGGGGAGAGGTGGTGGAGTTCGGCACTGTACGCCAGGTTTTCGAAGCGCCGCGCGAGGCCTATACCCGTGCCCTTCTATCCGCGAGCCTCGATCCCGACCCCGATATGCAATCTCAGCGTCATCCGGCCGTTGCCGGCGACGCCATCGGAAATTCAAGCGGAGTTCTTTCATGAGCAAACAAGCTTTCGTCGCGCTCGTTACCTGTTTCAACGAGGACGAAACCATCAATTACGAAGCGACCCGCGCGCAGGTGCGCCGCCAGGTGGCGGCCGGCAACAACATCATGTGCGCCGGCACCAATGGCGATTTCACCGCGCTGACGCATGCGGAAAAAATCCGGCTGACGGAAGAGGTGGTGGACGAAGTTGCCGGCCGTGCCAAAGTCATCGTGAATGCCGGCATGCCCGCCACATTCGAAACCCTGCAACTTGCCAAAGCCTTCGACCGCATCGGCGTTGACGGCATCGCCGTCATCACGCCTTTCTTCATCGCCTGCACGCAGGATGGCCTGATCCGCCATTTCTCGACGGTGGCCGATGCCGTCGAAACGCCGGTCTATCTCTATGACATTCCCGCCCGCACTCAGAACCACATAGAGCCGGAAACCGCCCGCAAACTCGCCACCCATGGCAATATTGCCGGCATCAAGGATTCCGGCGGCGCGCAGCAGACGCTCGAAGCCTATCTTCAGGTGGCAAAGGAGATGCCCGGCTTCGAGGTCTATTCCGGTCCGGATCACCTTGTTCTCTGGTCGTTGCAGAACGGTGCCGCAGGCTGCATTTCCGGCCTCGGCAACGCGCTGCCGGATGTACTTGCCGGCATTCTCAATGCTTTCAACGCCGGTGACATCACCGAGGCCGAACGCCAGCAGGCAATCTACGCCGACTTCCGCACCGATCTCTACGCCCTCGGCTTCGCACCGGCCATGGTCAAACGCTCGCTTTATCTCCAGGACCCATCCGTCGGCGCCAGCCGCCAACCGGCCCTTCTGCCGGATAAAGAGCAGGATGAAAAAATCCTGGAAATCTTGCGGCGTTATCAACGGATCTGACGCTGCTATCGAATGTGACGCGCACCCCTGAGGATCGTGCGCGTCATCTTAAAAATATCTGCGAAAACGGCCAGAAGCCGATGTATTTCCCGAGCTTCACCCACGACGAATAATTTGTGACACAAACACGAAATTCCCCTTGTCAGCCCGGCCATTGATGTTTAAGAGGAGCGCGCAACGCAAGCGTTCGCGCATGCGGAGAGGTGGCAGAGTGGTCGAATGCACCGCACTCGAAATGCGGCATACCTGCAAGGGTATCGTGGGTTCGAATCCCACCCTCTCCGCCATAACTTTCATTCCGAAGCTGAGTCTGCCCGTCATTTTCACTTCGCCGCGCCGGGCCAGTCCTTGGCACGATACACTTGCCTGTCTTGTGCCCGCTTAGAACCCACACTCAGCAAGAAACGTCCTGCTGGCCGCCAGATCATCCAGAATGCCGCCGGCATTGCGCGGATCGCGCTCCTGCTCGATGGTGATATAGCCGCCATAGCCAAGTTCCGTCAGAAGGCTGCGGATGGCTGGATAGTCGATTGAGCCGCGACCGATAGGGCACATGACGCCTTTGGCGCAGGCGTCGAAGAAGCGGATGCGTTCTGCCATCACCTCCTCGAAAACCGCAGCGTCGATATCCTTGAAATGAATATAGTCGACGCGATCCCAATAGCGGCGAAGCGTGGTGACGGGGTTTATGCCGGAATAGGCCATATGGCCGGTATCAAGGCAGAGGCCTGCCAGATCGGCGGGAATGTCCTCGACGATCTGCTGCAACTCATCGGCAAATTCGATGTAGCCGCCAGCATGGGGGTGGATGGTGGTGCGCACGCCATATTTGTCACGGGCGAGCGTTGCGATTGCGCGGATGTTTTCGACCATGTCGTTCCATGCGCCCCCATCAAGGCGCGGCGCGCGGTCGGAATGGCCGGCGGCGTAGTCTCGCTCGTCATGTCCCCAGTCCATCACCGTCAGATAGGGGGCGGAAAAGCGTTGGCCGGCATGGGTTTCCGGTTTCGGCAGGCGGGTGATCAGCGCGCAGATCTCGTCGGTCTGGCGCAGCAGATTGTCGCGGTTGTCCGGTGAGACCAGATCGTCGAAGATCGTGCCGGCGACGATCTTCAGGTCGCGCTCGTTCAGCGCCTGCGAAACACGCTCGAGGTCGAGCGGCAGATAACCGTAGGGGCCGAGTTCCAAGCCGCCGAAACCGGCGGCCTTCGCCTCGTCCAGCACCTTTTCCCAATGGGGCAGATGGGGATTTTTGACATCGTCGACGCCCCAGCAGCAGGGAGCGGTGGTGATGGTGATCGGGTTGGTCATGACATCCTCGTGGCGCAATTGACGCCGGGCCGCTTTCTGCGACCCGGATCAGGTCTCAGCGGCTGATGGTGGCTTTAAGGGCGTCGATGGAGGACTGGATGCCCGCCTCGGTGGACATGGTGAAATCCTCCATTTCCAGACTGACCCAGCCATTGTAACCGGCCATGCGCACCACGGAGAAAAACTCCTTCCACCATTGCAGGTCATGGCCGGCACCCACCGCCACATAGTTCCAGCTGCGGTTGGCGACGTCAGTCACTTCTTTCAGCTCCAGCAGGCCGTTCACATCCGCCAGTCCGCGTTCGATGCGGGTGTCCTTGCCGTGGCAATGGTGGATCGCGCTGCCGAGTGCACGGGCGGACGCGATGGGATCGGCCCCCATCCACATCAGGTGCGACGGGTCGAGATTCATGCCGACCGTTGGGCCGATTTCATCGCGCAGGCGGAACAGGGTTTCCGGGTTCCAGACGAGCATGGCCGAGAAATTCTCGAGCGCATATTTTTCGACGCCCGCTTCCTTGGCGAGCTTCACAAGCCCGTGCCAGAGCGGAAAGGCGCGATCTTCCCATTGGTAACGGTCGCGCTCCGGCATCTCGTTCGGCCAGCTCTTGGTGTAGACGAGCCAATTCGGCACCGTGTCACCCGGTGCTGCTTCCGGCAGGCCGGACATGGTGACGATCTTCGTCACGCCGATTTCGCCCGCCAGCCGGACGGTGTCCTGCATCTCTTTAAGGTGGCGCCTGCCCATGTCGCCGGGATCGAGCGGATTGGCGGAGCAATTCAGCGCAGCGATTTCGAGGCCGCGGGCCTCGATTTCCTTGAGCTTGGATTTGAGCACCCCCCTGTCCGCCAGAAGTTCATCCGCGCGGAAATGCGGGCCGCTGGACCAGCCACCGCCGGTCATCTCGATGCCCTCGACACCGAGCGCGACGCATTTGTCGAGCATATCGGTGAAGGGCAGGCTTGCCATGACGTCAGTACAAATTGCGAGTTTCATCGTTCATCTTTCCGAGGAGGTATGGGGACGCGCCTGAAGAGGAGGAGGACGGGAGAGTTGTCCGGCGCGCCCCCAAGCTGGTTAAGCGAAATCGACCCAGGCGGCGCCGGCATCGGCCGAACGGACGCAATTTTCCAGCCAGCGAACGCCTTCGGTGCCGGCGGTGATGCCGGGATAATGGTGGGTCTTCAGAAAAGCCTTGTCACCGCGATTTGCCGCGTCGATTGCCTGGGCGATCCAGAGATAAATGTTCGACCAGCTATCGCCGAGACCTTCGGTATGCAGCGCGCCCATGCGGTCGATGGCGAGGCTTTCCTGTTCCAGATAGGGCATGCCGTGGTGCAGGATGCGGCCGGGCTCGCCCTGAACCTCGTAGATCAGCTGATCGGGATGGGAATCCGACCATTCGAGCGACGCCTTGGAGCCGACGAAACGGTAACGCTGCGATCCCATATTGCCGGCATTGACGGAGGAGACCCAGAGGCGGCCGCGTGCGCCATTGTCGTAATGCATCAGAACGGTGGCGTGGTCCTCCAGCGGCGCGCGCGTGGGGATGAAGGCCTTGCGGTCGCAGAGCAGGCGTTCCACCTTCATATGCGGCAGCACGACTTCCGAGAGATAATAGAGATGCGTGCCGATATCGCCCAACACGAAGGTCGGGCCGGCGGTGCGGGGATTGGTGCGCCATTTGACGGCCTCGCCCGCGCCCACATCGTCACCGGCATTGAAACCATGGGTATATTGCAGGTCGACGATACGGATGTCGCCCAGCATTCCCTTTTTGACCATGGCTGCCATCTGGTGGACGAGCGGATGCCCGGTAAAGCCATAGGTGACGCCGACGATAAGGCCCTTCCGTTCAGCCAGCCGCGCCACCTCATCGCATTCGGCCACGGTGAAGAATAGCGGCTTTTCGCAGATGACATGCAGCCCGGCCTCAAGGCAGGCTTTGGTGATCTCGTAATGGGTGAAATTGGGGGTGGCGATGGAGACGACGTCCACACCGTCTTCCCGCGCCGTCTCGCCGGCAATCAGCGCCCTGTAATCCGCATAGCAGCGTTCCGCCGCCACGCCGAGATTGACGCCGAAGTCTTTGCCCCTTTCGGCATCGAGGTCGAAGGCGCCCGCAACGAGTTGGTAGTTGCCGTCGCGCAGGGCGCCGGTGCGGTGCTTGTAACCCACCTGTCCCGTGCGTCCGCCGCCCACCATGGCCCAGCGCAGCGGGCGCGAAATCAGTCTTTCTCCGTTGATCATGTCAGTCGTCTTTCCATTTGATGTTGCGAATGGCCGCGGCGGGAGTCGGGGTCTGCCTCGGGCTCAGCGCCGGTTTGCCGCGTCATTTCTTGAAATAGAGGTCGATATAGTCCTGCATCTTGGTGCGCATGAACCGGCTCGATTCATCGGCCCTGTCCTCCCAGGCGAAGACGCAGGAGGTCATGATGCCGTCAAAGCCGATTTCGGAAAGCGTGCCGAAGAAATCGTCCCACGGCACTTCGCCCTGACCGATATTCAGGTGCTGGTGCACCCGCGCCTGTGTGCCCGGCGGATTGAGGATATAACGAAGCCCGGAACTGGCCTTGTGGTTGAAGGTATCGCCCACATGCACATGGGCGAGCACATCCTTGGCTTCGCGCAGCATCGCCTTGGTGTCGTCGCCGAAATAGAAGGTATGCGGTGCGCAATAGAGGAATTTGACGTTCTTCGAATTGACGGTGCGGATGATGTCCAGCGCCGGTTGCAGCGTTTCGCACCAGTCTTCCGGATGCGGCTCGACATGCAGGTTGATGTTTTCGCGCTCGAAGATCGGCACCAGTTCTTCCATCGAACGCCACCAGGCATCCTCGCAGGCCTCGATCATCGAGCCGGTATGGCAGCAGTAGCAGGAACCCTTGTCGGGATGCGGTCCGCGGCCGAATTCGGAGTTCATCGTATCGACCTCGAGTTCGATGGCGATCTCGATGGCGCGTTTCCAGTGTTTTACCGCCGCCTGCCGTTCGGTCTCGTCATTGGAGGCCCAGCGATACATGGGCAGCAGCGAGGCGATGCCGACATCGGCGTCCTTCAGCGCCTTCTTGAAAGACCTGATCCGCTCGGGAAAGACGCGCGGCGCCTTGAACCATTCGAGGAAATCGGCGCGCGGGCTGAGTTCGATCCAGTCGTAGCCGAGTTCCTTCACCTTGGCGGGCAACTCATCGAGGCCGGTGAAACGGTGCATGTGGGGGTCTAGGGCGATTTTCATCGGTCTTGATCCTTCTATATGTCTTAACTGGATGGCGGCTGCGGCGGATGGCCGTCATGGCTGGCCATGTAATTTTCCACCTCGGCACCGAGATCGGCGAGCGCCTCGCCGCCAGCCATCAGATCGGTGATTTCCTCGCGGGATTTTTCGCCCTTGCGGAAATTGGCGGCGACTGCGCCACGGATCAGTACGGCGAAATGGTCGCCGACGGCGATGGCATGGGTCACCTGATGGGTGATGAAGATCACCGCAATGCCGCGCTTGCGCGCTTCCAGCACGATGCGCAGAACGTGGGACGCCTGTTTCACACCCAGCGCCGCCGTCGGTTCATCGAGGATCAGAACGCGTGCGCCAAAATGCACCGCGCGGGCGATGGCGAGCGATTGCCGTTCGCCGCCGGAAAGGCCGCCGATCAGGCGGTCGCCGTCATCGATGCGGGTGATGCCGAATTCCTGCACTGCCTTGACGGCGATTTCGTTGGCTTTTTTGCGGTCGTAGATCCGGAAGGGCCAGAAGCCTTTGGTGGGTTCCGCACCGATGAAGAAGGAGCGGCCGATGCTCATAAGGGGAAAGGTTCCGCCGAACTGGTGCACGGTGGAAATGCCCATGCGCTGCGCATCGCGCGGCCCGTCGAAATTGACCGGCTGTCCATCCATCAGCACTTCGCCGGAACTCGGCTGGTAGACGCCGGCCAGCGTCTTGATCAGCGTGGATTTGCCCGCGCCATTGTCTCCCAGCAGGCAGAGCACCTCGCCTGCCCGTACCTTCAGCGAGATATCGTGCAGAACATCGATCGGGCCGAAGGATTTGTTGACGTTTTTAAGTTCGAGAATGGGTGTCGACATCGTCTTGCCTCACTTCTTCTTCGGCGAATAGGTGAGCGCCATGACACGGAAAGTGTTGTTCATCAGCACGGCCAGGAGCAGCATGACGCCGATGATGAGGCTCGACCAGTTGCGGTCAAAGGCGGTGAAATAAATGCCCTGATTGACGATGGCGAAGGTGATGGTGCCGAGAAAAATACCGATCACCGAACCGAAGCCGCCGGTCAGCAACACCCCGCCCACGACGACCGCGATGATGGAGTTGAAGATGAAGGTCATGCCGGCCGAAACCTGGGCGACATTGAACAGGATCGCCTGACAGACCCCGACGAAGGAGGCGCTGACGGAGGAAAGGACGAAAAGCGTCACCGTCAGCTTGTCGGTGGGAATGCCGGCATTGCGGGCACTCACCCGGTCACCGCCCATGGCGAAAATCCAGTTTCCGAAGGGCGAATAATGGACATAGAAGATATAGATCGCCGTCAGCAGTAGCCACCAGACGATGCTGACCTGAAAACTGCCGCCGATGAATTGTCCGAACAGGAATTTGGCGACGGGGCCGGATTGGGCAGGGCTCAGCGCCACGCTGGTCGTGCCGGTCAAGAGCACGGAAAAGCCGAGGATCAGACCCTGCACCGCAAACAGCGTGCCGAGCGTGACGATCAGTGAGGGCACCACGGTCCGTATCACCAGAAAGCCGTTGATAAGCCCGACAAGCAACCCAAGGCAAAGCGCGCCGACAATGCCGAGCCAGATCGGCATGCCGTAATAACCGGAGATAATGGCGACCGTCAGCGCGCCGGCCGGGATCATCGCGCCGATGGAAATATCGAGCTCTCCGGAAATCATCAGCAGCCCGACGGGAATGGCGACGATGCCGAGATTGGCGGCGACATTCAGCCAGCTTGCGGCGCCGGCGGGTTTCAGGAAATCGATGCTGCCGAAGATGACGAAGAAGGCAAGAACGAAAACAAGGCCGAGAAAGGCGCCTGATTCCGGGCGGCGCAGAAGGTCGCCCAAAGAGAGATTTTTCACGTCGTTCACTCCAATATTGGCCTAAGTGCCGGGGGGATATCCTCTGCCCGTCAAACCCCGACCCCCGGTTTTTCCGGGGATCGGAGGCGGGTACGGATAACCGCTCAGCGCGCTCCCTTGGCGACGCCGGCAAGCGTGGTCTGGATGTTGGATTTGTCGACGATGTTCGGTCCCGTCAGCAGCGGGGCGGTCGGCAGATCGGTTCCGAAATCGATGGCCGAGGCCAGAAGCGTTACCGCCAGCAATGATTGCAGGTAGGGCTGCTGGTCGATTGCGAAACCCTGTGTCCCGTCCTTGATCCGATCGAGGCCGGACTGGTTGAGATCGAAAGTGCCAAGCAGGGCGGTTTCGGTCTTGCTCGCCTGCATGATGCCGATGGTGGCGGAATCCGCATCGCCCGCCGAAATGGTCAGGACGCCGTCGATCTTGCTGTCCTGTAGCAATGTCGCCTTGATCGCCTCGGCGACGGCGGTGGCGTCACCGAAACTGGTGGCGGGAAGCGGCAGTTGCTTGCCGGCGCCGCCGGCCTTGGTAATGCCGTCGATGACGCCCTTGCAGCGCGCCTCCTGATTGGCGGCGCCCGGAACGGTATTGACGCAGATGACGTTCTTTTTGCCCTGTTTCGCGAAATATTCGCCGCCGGCGACGCCGGCAATATATTCGTCGGAGCCGACATAATTGATCGCGCCGAGTTCTTTGGCCTTTTCGTGCCCACCGGCATTCATGAGAATGACCTTGATACCGGCATTGATGGCTTCCCGGATCGCCGGATCCTCGCCTTCCGGAACCCAGTTCGGAATGACGAGACCATCGACCTTCTGGCTGATGGCGGTCTGGATCAGCTGCACCACATCGGGCGCGAAATTGTCATAGGTCTGCAAACGCAGGTAATTGACTTTGCCGCCATTCGCCTCGACCACGAGGCGTGCGTCGTCGACACCCTTTTTGATGAGGTTCCAGAACGCATCGTCGTTCTTGCCGCCGACAACCGCGATATTGGCCGCGAACGCGCCGGATGCCATCACGAGCGACACAGCGCCCGTTGCGAGAAATTTCCTGAAAAATGCCATTGCTTCCTCCCTGCCCATTCTCCCGACGGGCCCTAATGACAGGGTGATTTATATCTTTCATTTTCATGGGAATGGAATTTATATTTCATTTAATGTTGCATTTAATATCATTTAATGTCATTCATGGATGATATGATTGTGAGGCGTCATGAACCGACCGACCATTACCGATCTTGCGAAAGCCGCCGGTGTCAGCATCTCCACGGTAAACCGGCTGCTGCACGGTTCGACTTCCGTGCGCCAGGATACGATCGACCAGATACTCAAGGCGGCGGAGGAAATCGGTTTTTATGGTCTCGGCACCATCAAGGACCGTCGCCGCGAGGCCATGCCCCATCACCGGCTCGGCTTTCTGTTGCAGCAATCCCACCGGCCGCTCTACCGGCTTTGGGCGGAAGGGATCGTCGCCGCCGCACGCCAGCGGCCGGATAGCATCATCGAGCCGGATGTCGTTTTCGAGGACGATCTTTCACCGGAGGCCGTGTCCGCCAATCTCTTGAAGATGGGACAATCCTGCGGCGCAATCGCGGTGGTGACGGCCGATCATCCGCTCGTCAGCCAGGCGATCGACGAGCTGCGGGGCAAGGGCGTTCCCGTGGTGACTTACGTATCCGATCTATCGGCGGCAAGCCGCGCGGGCTTTGTCGGCACCGACAGCTGGAAACGTGGCCGCACGGCGGCGTGGTTCCTCAGCCAGACGGTAAAGGGCGAGGGCGTGGTCGCGCCGCTGATCGGCAGCAATCGGTATCAGTGCCAGGATGTTTCGGACGCCAGCTTCCGCTCCTATATGCGCGAGAACACACCTGAACTTCAGGTCGCGGAAACGCTGCTGACCCACGAGGAGCCGGAAAATGCCTATGTCATCGTGCGGGATATGATTGTTGCCGAACCGGGGCTCAGGGGGATTTATGTCAATGGCGGCGGCATATCGGGTGTTCTGCGCGCACTCAGGGAACTGCCTGCCGAGCGGCAGCGCGACATAAAAATCATCTGTAACGATATCGGACCCGAAACACGAAAAGGCCTCAACGAAGGACTGATCACCGCCTCGCTGCCGCTTCCCCTTGACAGGATGCCGCAGCAATTGATCGACGTGATGTTACGGCGCATCGAGAACGGAGATTCGTCTTCCGTTGAACAGCGGATCGTGCCCTTCGAAATCCTGACGCCCGAAAGCATCTGGACCTGAGCGGCACGATCACTGGAATTCGAGGCTCATCCGGGCAAGATCGTCCCACAGGCTTTCGGCAAAACCGCGCAGCACGATGACTTCGAAGACCTGTCCATCAAGCCGGGTGAGGTGGGCTGCTATGTGGCCGATCAGCGTCGCGGCGGAATGTCCCACCGGGAAGGCTGCTAGAGACAGGTCGACCGCCGTGCCTTTGGCCAGAACCCGCTCGGCCATCTTGCCTTCGATGCGGATGCGAACGCGTCCCTGGCTCTGGTCGACACCCATTGCCTGAGGTTCGAGCGACCCAAAAAGCGCCTTCATATCGGCATGAGACAGAGGGTGTTCACCGACGATGAACCATTGGCCCGGTGAGACCGCGCGTATATCGCCTTTGGCAAGGTCGCGAAGGCGGGCTTCCAGATCCGTTGCGTCGGGTGCGGCCAGAACGTGGATGATCGTGCCTTCCGGCAGCGGAGAGAGCTTGATGGCGGTGGAGGCAATCGCTCGCTTCGCGCCCAGCACCGGGCGGAGCGTCGGCCGGAAGCCGGATTTGAAGTCAGACTTGAAATCAGACATGGAGTTTCTCGTTTTGAGGATCGACAAAAACCGGGTTGCAAAGGCGGGCTTGGGTAAATTCGTTGCGCAGGCCATTCCAGACCGTGATTTCCTCGCCATGCCGCGCAGGGCCATTCTTGACGAGGGCGAGACCGATGGTCGAACCTAAATGCGGTGAGAAGGCGCTGGAGGTCACATAACCCTGATCGTTCTCCAGCGTTGCCGCGGCATCCTTCGCAAGAATATGCGAGCCGGTGCGGAAGGACTGTTTTGGATCAAGCGGCACGAGGCCGACGAGGCTCGGACGGTCGGCGTCGGAAAGCCCCTCGCGCTCCAGCATCCGTCGGCCGATGAAATCGGCCTTCGCGGTGGAGACCATTTTGCCGAAGCCGAGATCGGCGGGCACCACCGTGCCGTTGATTTCATTGTGGGTGACATGTCCCTTTTCAATGCGCAGCACGCCAAGCGCTTCGACGCCATAGGGCATGATATTCTCTGGCTTGCCGGCTTCCATCAGGGCATCGGCGACGCTCTCGCCGTAGCCGGCCGGGACGGCAAGCTCGTAGGCCAGTTCGCCGGAGAAGGAAATCCGGAACAGGCGTCCATGCAACTGCCCGCCAAACAGGGAGACTTCCCGGGCTGCGAGGAAGGGAAAGGCCTCGTCGGAAATATCTTCATCGACGATCCTCTGGAGAATGGTGCGCGCCTTCGGTCCGGCAATCGCCATCTGCGCCCATTGATCGGTGACGGAGGCAAGCCGCACGTCGAGATCAGGCCAGAGCGCCTGCGCGCAGAATTCAAGATGGTTCATGACGCCCGCCGCATAGGCGGTGGTGGTCGTCATGAAGAAGCGGTTTTCCTCCAGCCTGCTGGTGGTGCCGTCGTCATAGATCATGCCATCCTCACGCAGCATCAGACCATAACGCGCCTTGCCGACCGGCAGTTTGAGGAAAGCGTTGCAATAAACCCGGTTCAGGAATTCGGCGGCGTCCTTGCCACAGATTTCGATCTTGCCAAGCATCGACACATCGCAGAGCCCGGCATTCTTGCGCACATTCAGAACCTCACGGTCGACGCTTTCCCGCCAGCCGCTTTCGCCTTCGCACGGAAACCAGGAAGAGCGATACCAGAGACCGGTTTCGACGAAGACGGCTCCGTTTTTCTCGGCCCAGCCATGCAGCGGCGATTTGCGCACCGGCTGGAAATGCTGGCCATGATAGGCTCCGGTCAGTGCGCCGAAGGAGACGGGCGTATAAAACGGCCGGAACGTCGTGGTGCCGACATCCGCCGGGGAGATACCGCGCGCTTCGGCCAGCAGCCCGATGGCGTTGACATTCGAAAGCTTGCCCTGATCCGTCGCCATGCCGTTGGTGGTGTAGCGTTTGGCCAGTTCGACATGGCCATAACCTTCACGGATGGCGAGGCCGAGATCCTGGCGGTGAACGTCGTTCTGGTAATCGACAAAGGCTTTCGCCTTGATGCCAGGGATGGACCAGAGCGGCTTTGCAGGCGGGGCCACGATATCGTTTTCCACCGTGCCGAATGTCGGTGCAGCTGATGCAAAGCCGAGCTGTTGTGCCAGCGCTGCGCCCTTCCGCGCGCCATCCTCAAGGCAGGCGGCGATACCGTTTATTGCGGAAACCGCGCCGGCGAGTTCCAGCCCCTTGAGATTGCCGGGCGCCAGAAAAGCGGCATCGTCTTCCGACCAGACCGGCTTGCCGCCGCGATGGCAGGCGAGATGGATGATGGGGCTGAAGCCGCCCGACATGGCCAGCGCATCGACATTCAGGCTCTCCGCACGGCCATTCGCAAAAACCTCGATGGCGGAAAGCGCCTTGCCGCCCTTGGCATTCGAGACGACGCCACCCTTGATGACGCGCGCCTTGCCTTCGTAGGCCGGATTGCCCTGCTCACGGCTGTCGATGATGGCAGCCAGAGCGACACCCTGCGCCTCCAGATCGCGGGCAAGGGCATAACCGCTGTCATTGGTGGTGAAAATTGCCGTCGCCGTGCCGGGGCTGACGGCATAGTGGTTGAGATAGCTGCGCATGGCGCCGGCCATCATCACGCCGGGAACATCGTTGCCACCGAAGACCAGCGGCCGTTCTTCCGCGCCGGTTGCAAGCAGCGCCCGCTTGGCGACGATGCGCCACAGGCGCTCCACGGGCACATGGGCTTTCGGATCGGGATGTTTCTGCACCCGCTCCACCGCGCCGAAAACATTGCCGTCATACCAGCCGAAAGCCGTGGTCCGCGTCAGCACCGTCACATTCGGCAGGGTTTCGAGCTCGGCAACGCATTGTGCCGCGAAATCCGGAGCGCTCTTGCCGCCGATGGTGGCGGTTTCGGAAAGAAGCCCGCCGCCTGCGAGGGAATGTTCATCGAGAATGATGACGCGCGCGCCGGCGCGTCCTGCGGCAAGCGCCGCTGCCAGACCTGCCCCGCCGGAGCCGATCACCAGCAGGTCGCAATGCGCCCAGCATTTGTCATAGGCATCCGGGTCCGCCTCGTAGCTCGCCTTGCCGAGACCGGCGGCTTTGCGGATGAAGGGCTCGTAGACCTTTTCCCAGAAGGCGGCAGGCCACATGAAAGTCTTGTAGTAGAATCCCGCACCGAGGAAGGGAGACAGAAGGCCGGTCAAGGCGCCGATATCGAAATCGAGAGAGGGCCAGCGGTTCTGGCTGTTGGCTTCCAGCCCGGCATAAAGCTCCTGCATGGTGGCGCGGGTGTTCGGCTCCGTGCGCCCGCCGCGGCCGATGGTCATCAGCGCATTCGGCTCGGCTGCACCCGCCGTCAATATGCCGCGCGGGCGGTGGTATTTGAAACTGCGGCCGACGAGTTTCTGGCCGTTGGCGAGCAGGGCGGAGGCGAGGCTGTCGCCCTCAAAGCCCGACATCGGCTTGCCGTCGAAGGTGAAGGAAAGCGGTTTGGAACGGTCGATCAGACCGCCGGTCTTCAGGCGGTTGGCGCTCATGCGTTTGTCACTTTCGTCTTGTCGGCGGCGTCGCGGCAGGCGGATATCTCATGGGTGGCGGTATCGCGGGCGACGACCAGCCAGCGGCGGCAGCCGGATGTGTGGTGCCAATATTCTTCATACGCCCCGCGGGGATTGTCGCGCAGATAGACATAATCGAACCATTCCTCCGTGCCGGCATCGGTGGCGGGCCTTTGAAGGACCGCGCCCTTGATGGTGAATTCTTCCCTGGGTCTTGGCCCGCAATGCGGGCAGGGCACGAGACTTGCCATTTCAGATGTCCTTGATCCGCCAGATAGCGGGATGGCGAAAACTGTGAGCGGTTTTCGCCATCCCGCTATAAATTTAGTGTAGGTTGGGCTGGGCGCCCTGGCCCTTTTCATCGATGAGATAACCGCGCCGGAAGCGGTCCAGCCGGAAGGCCGTTGCCGTTTCCTGCGGTGCGCCGCGCGCCAGAAGATGGGCGAAGCAGAAACCGGAAGCGGGCGTCGCCTTGAAGCCGCCATAACACCAGCCGGCATTCAGGTAGAGATTGTCGATCGGGGTCTGGTCGATGATCGGCGAACCATCCATCGACATATCCATGATGCCGCCCCAGGAGCGTAGCACCCGGACGCGCGAGAGCGCCGGTATCATCGCCTTGCCTGCCTCCGCGACATGTTCGACCGTCGCCAGATTGCCGCGCTGGGCATAGGAGTTGTAGCCGTCTATATCGCCGCCGAAGACGAGGCCGCCCTTGTCCGATTGCGAAACGTAAAAATGGCCGGCCCCAAAGGTGACGACGCCATCGATGAAGGGTTTCAGACCCTCCGATACGAAAGCCTGCAGCACATGGCTTTCGATCGGCAGTTTCAGCCCGGCCATGGCGGCCACCTGCGAGGAATTGCCGGCTGCCGCGAGCGCCAGCTTGCCGCAGCCGATGAAGCCCTTGGCGGTCTCCACACCCACGACCCTGCCGTTTTCGCGGTGAATGCCGGTTACCTCGCAGCCCTGAATGATATCGACGCCGCGGCTGTCTGCGGCACGCGCATAACCCCAGGCGACGGCATCGTGACGCACGGTACCGCCGCGTCTTTGCAGCAGGCCGCCCTGCACCGGAAAGCGGGCATTTTCGAAATCGAGAAACGGCAGCATCGCCTTGACTGCGGCGCGGTCCAGTAATTCGGCATCCACGCCGTACAGTCGCATGGCATTGCCGCGCCTTGTATAGGCGTCGCGCTGGGCATCCGAATGATAGAGGTTCAGCACGCCGCGCTGGGAAACCATGGCGTTGAAGTTGAAATCCTGCTCCAGCCCTTCCCACAGCTTCATCGAAAGCTCGTAGAAGGGATTGTTACCCGGCAGCAGATAATTGGAGCGAATGATCGTGGTGTTACGGCCGACATTACCGGAGCCGATGTAGTTTTTTTCCAGCACCGCGACATTGGTGACGCCGAATTCTTTCGCAAGATAATAGGCCGTCGCCAGCCCATGTCCGCCGCCGCCAACGATGATGACGTCATAATGCGGTTTCGGAGACACCTCCCGCCAGGCGGGTTTCCACGCCTTGTTGCCGAAAAGGCCGTTCTTGAAAATGGAAAAGGCGGAATAGCGCATCTGCGTACCTCGAACGATATCGCGCAAGCTTACTGGCGTCGTTCGAAAGGGAATTGCAAATAAAGGACATAATGATTTAAAAAAGAGACATGAGGATCATTGAGCAGAAGAATGTCCAGCGCATTGGTTTCATCTTGGTTCCGAATTTCGCGCTGATGTCTTACGCCTCGGCGGCGGAGCCATTGCGCGCCGCCAATCTGATCGCCGGAACCGATCTTTACGATGTGGTTCCGCTGTCTTTCGATGGTGAGGCCGTCAGAAGTTCTTCCGGCATCATTGTCGGCTGCGAGGCACTCGCCACCGCAGGCGAAAGATGCCACACGATCTTCGTCTGCGCAGGGGGCGGGCCGCAGGACTGGACCGTTGCGGAAAATTCTTACGGGACGTTAAGGCGGCTGGCGCGGCAGGGTGTCCGGATCGGGGGCATTTCCAGCGGCGCTTATGTGCTGGCGGCGGCGGGATTGCTGGAAAACCGCAATTTCACCATTCACTGGGAGCATGCGTCGGTGCTGAAAGAGGCCTTCGGCCATCTCACGCCCCGGCAGGCGCGGTTCGTTTTCGACGGGGACCGCATCACCTGCGCCGGCGGCGTCGCGCCGCTCGACATGATGCATGCGATGATTTCGCAAAGAATGGGCGCTCATTTCGCACGGCGTGTCAGCGACTGGTATCTGCACACGGCTGTGGCCGAACCCGGCGCGCCGCAAAGGGGTTCCGCCGCCGAGCGTCATGGCACCAACCATCCGGCCCTACTGACCGTGCTGGAAAAAATGGAAACGACCATTGAAAGCCCGCTCGACCGGCAGACCATGGCGAAACTGGCGGGAACCAGCGCGCGTCACCTCGACCGGCTTTTCGCAACCCATCTGAAAACGACATTTCTGGAAACATACCGCGCGATCCGCCTCGATCACGCCCGGCGGCTGCTGGAGCAAAGCCCGCTCTCCATTGCCGAAGTGGCCTTCGCCACCGGCTTCTCGAGCGCCGGGCATTTTTCCGGAAGCTTCAAGGCCCGGTTCGGCCATACCCCAAATACACTGCGGCAAAGATTTCCTCCGAATTAAAATAGTTTTCCTGTAAGGAAGGGAAAACACGATAATGCCGGAGGACGCCATGGCGAAGGATACCACAAAGACCGAAACTGCGCAGTTCCTGTCGCAGGATCCCCATGCCATCCGCGAGCCAAGGGTCAATAATCTGGAAATGGCGATTGGCCATGAGGTGCGCGCCTATCGCAAGAAACTCGGCATCACGGTCACCGATCTTGCATCGGCCACCGGCGTTTCCGTGGGCATGCTCTCCAAGATCGAAAACGGCAATATCTCGCCGTCGCTCACCACGCTGCAGACGCTTTCAAAGGCGCTGGGCGTGCCGATCACGGCCTTCTTTCGCGGTTTCGAGGAACCGCGCAGCGCCACCTTCGTCAAGGCGGGCCAGGGCGTGAATATCGAGCGCAGGGGCACGCGCGCCGGTCATCAATACAGCCTGCTCGGCCATATCGACAACAATACCAGCGGCGTCACCGTCGAGCCCTATCTCATCACGCTAACCAAGGATTCGGACGTGTTCCCGACCTTCCAGCATGAGGGAATGGAGTTTCTCTACATGCTGGAAGGCGAGGTGGTTTACCGCCACGGCGAGCAGCTTTTCACCATGCAGTCTGGCGACAGCCTGTTTTTCGACGCCGATGCGCCGCACGGGCCGGAGGAATTGGTGAAGCTTCCCGCCCGTTATCTGTCGATCATTTCCTATCCGCAAAGGCGGCTGAGCAACGATTGATAATTTGCCTTAGAAGAAAAAAATATTCCTGATAGTTGACGGAATGGAATTCCATATGTTAGCCCTTCATTCAGAAACGAATGGAGGTGCCTGTCGATGTGCGGCATTGTTGGACTATTCCTGAAAGACAAAAGCCTTGAACCGCAGCTGGGTCAGCTGCTTTCGGACATGCTCGTCACCATGACCGATCGCGGCCCGGATTCGGCCGGCATCGCGATCTACGGAAGCGCTGCCAATGGCCGCGCGAAAGTGACGATCCAGTCGGGCGATCCGGCCGCCGATTTTTCCGGCCTCGCCGAAGCGCTGAAGGAAAGCGGCGTCGATGCCGCGGTCACGGTGAAAAGCACTCATGCTGTTCTCGATATTCCCGCCGAGAAGCTGGATGGCATCCGCGCGGTTCTTTCCGCAATCCGCCCGAATGTGCGCGTGATGGGTTCCGGCGACAGCGTCGAAATCTATAAGGAAACCGGTCTTCCGAAGGATGTCGTCACCCGTTTTGACGTGCGCTCCATGGCCGGCACGCATGGCATCGGCCACACCCGCATGGCGACGGAATCGGCGGTGACGACGCTTGGCGCGCATCCCTTCTCCACCGGCGCAGACCAGTGCCTGGTGCATAATGGCTCGCTTTCCAACCACAATAATCTGCGCCGCGAACTGGTGCGTGAAGGCATGGTCTTCGAGACCCAGAACGACTCGGAAGTCGCCGCCGCCTATCTCACGGCGGAAATGGCCAAGGGCAAGGATCTGGGCGAGGCGCTGAACGGCGCGCTCGACGATCTCGATGGTTTCTTCACTTTCGTCGTCGGCACCAAATCCGGTTTCGGCGTGGTGCGTGATCCCATCGCCTGCAAGCCTGCTGTCATGGCCGAGACCGACCAATATGTCGCTTTCGGCTCTGAGTATCGCGCGCTGGTCAATCTGCCCGGCATTGAAAATGCCCGCGTCTGGGAGCCGGAGCCGGCGACCGTCTATTTCTGGGACCATGAAAAGGCCGCCTGAGACCCGTCATCGGCGCCTGTTTTGAAAGTCATAATCCATGCCAGTTTTCGATCTCTCCCACACGCCGCTGCGTGAACTCAACAAGGCGCTCCACGGTCTTTCCTCGGGCGCGAACGACACCGAATTCGAGGTCGTCAATCCGCGCGGCCACCATGCCGTGGCGGTCGGTATCGACAGCCCCGTCACCGTCGATGTGCACGGTTCGGTCGGTTATTATTGCGCCGGCATGAATGATGGCGGCAATGTCACCGTGCACGGCTCGGCCGGGCCGGGTGTCGCTGAGAACATGATGTCCGGCACCGTCGTCATCGAGGGGGACGCCTCGCAATATGCCGGCGCCACAGGCCGCGGCGGGCTTCTGGTCATCAAGGGCAATGCCGCCTCCCGCTGCGGCATTTCCATGAAGGGCATCGATATCGTCGTGAAGGGCAATATCGGCCACATGTCGGCCTTCATGGGCCAGTCCGGCCATCTCGTCGTCTGCGGCGATGCGGGCGATGCGCTTGGCGATTCCCTTTATGAGGCGAAGCTTTTTGTGCGCGGTTCGGTGAAGAGCCTGGGTGCCGATTGCATCGAGAAGGAGATGCGGCCCGAACATCTCGAAAAGCTCGCCGAACTTCTCGACAAGGCCGGCGTCACGGATGTCAGCCCTGACGAGTTCAAGCGCTACGGCTCGGCCCGCACGCTCTACAATTTCAACATCGACAACGCCGACGCGTATTGAGGCGAGGGATATTCCGATGAGCTATCACAACCCCTTCACCCCGCCGCGCAAATCCGCAACTTTCGATGACCATACGTTGGCGGAAATCCGCCGTGCGGCTGCGACCGGCATCTATGATATTCGCGGCGCGGGCACCAAGCGCAAGGTGCCGCATTTCGACGATCTCCTGTTTCTCGGCGCGTCCATCTCGCGCTATCCGCTCGAAGGCTATCGCGAGAAATGCGATACGACCGTGACCCTCGGCACGCGCTTCGCCAGGAAGCCGATCACGCTGAAAACGCCGATCACCATTGCCGGCATGAGTTTTGGCGCTCTCTCAGGTAACGCCAAGGAAGCGCTCGGCCGTGGCGCAACCATCGCCGGCACCTCCACCACGACGGGCGATGGCGGCATGACGGATGAGGAGCGCGGCCACAGCCAGACGCTGGTTTATCAGTACCTGCCCTCCCGTTACGGCATGAACCCGAAGGATCTGCGCCGTGCGGACGCCATCGAGGTCGTCGTCGGCCAGG
This sequence comes from Agrobacterium sp. D14, assembly GCF_001526505.1. NCBI lineage: Bacteria > Pseudomonadati > Pseudomonadota > Alphaproteobacteria > Hyphomicrobiales > Rhizobiaceae > Agrobacterium > Agrobacterium sp. D14. The sequence goes on along the minus strand of NZ_ASXX01000021.1, from coordinate 72,356 downwards.
GCGCGAAACCGGGCGGCGGCGGCATGTTGCTCGGCCAGAAGATTTCCGATCGCGTCGCCAATATGCGCAACCTGCCGAAGGGTATCGACCAGCGCTCCGCCTGCCGTCACCCTGATTGGACCGGCCCCGACGATCTCGAAATCAAGATCCTCGAACTGCGCGAAATTACCGACTGGGAAAAACCGATCTATATCAAGGTCGGCGGCGCGCGGCCCTATTACGACACGGCGCTGGCGGTGAAGGCCGGTGCGGATGTGGTGGTGCTTGACGGCATGCAGGGCGGCACAGCGGCCACGCAGGATGTCTTCATCGAAAATGTCGGCATGCCCACGCTCGCCTGCATTCGCCCCGCCGTGCAGGCGCTTCAGGATCTCGGCATGCACCGCAAGGTGCAGCTGATCGTCTCCGGCGGCATCCGTTCGGGTGCTGATGTCGCCAAGGCGCTGGCGCTGGGTGCCGATGCGGTCGCCATCGGCACGGCGGCGCTGGTGGCGCTCGGCGACAACGATCCCAAGTGGGAAGACGAATACCAGAAACTCGGCACCACGGCCGGCGCTTACGATGACTGGCACGAGGGCAAAGACCCCGCCGGCATCACCACGCAGGACCCGGAACTTGCCGCACGCCTCGATCCCGTCGCCGCCGGCCGCCGTCTTGCCAATTACCTGAAGGTCATGACGCTCGAGGCGCAGACCATCGCGCGTGCCTGCGGCAAGAACCATCTCCATAATCTGGAGCCGGAAGATCTGGTGGCGCTGACGATGGAGGCTGCCGCCATGGCGCAGGTTCCGCTGGCGGGAACGAACTGGTTCCCGGGCAAAGGCAGCTTTTAAGCCATAAGAACGGACGGGCGCATTTGGGAGGATGTGCCCGTCTTTTTTCGATGAAGTGTCTGATATTCAAAAAAAGGGGAATGACGTGACACTGGACCTCTCCAAATTTGCTGCCGAAAAGGGCATCAAATATTTCATGATCAGTTATACCGATCTCTTCGGCGGCCAGCGCGCCAAGCTGGTTCCCGCAGAAGCGATTGCCGATATGCAGAAGGATGGCGCGGGTTTTGCGGGCTTTGCCACCTGGTTCGATCTGACGCCTGCTCATCCCGATCTATTCGCCGTGCCCGACGCCTCTTCGGTCATTCAGCTTCCGTGGAAAAAGGATGTCGCCTGGGTCGCTGCCGATTGCGTGATGGAAGATCAGCCGGTAGAGCAGGCGCCGCGCGTGGTGCTGAAAAAGCTCATCGCTGAAGCGGCTGGCGAAGGGCTCAGGGTCAAGACCGGCGTGGAGCCGGAATTTTTCCTGATTTCGCCGGATGGTGCGAAAATCTCCGACGAATACGACACGGCTGAAAAGCCCTGCTACGACCAGCAGGCGGTGATGCGCCGTTATGATGTCATTGCCGAGATTTGCGATTACATGCTGGAGCTGGGCTGGAAGCCCTACCAGAACGACCATGAGGACGCGAACGGCCAGTTCGAGATGAACTGGGAATATGACGACGCACTGCAGACCGCAGACAAACATTCCTTCTTCAAATTCATGGTCAAATCCGTCGCCGAAAAGCACGGACTGCGCGCCACCTTCATGCCGAAGCCCTTTAAGGGTCTGACCGGCAATGGCTGCCATGCCCATATTTCGGTCTGGGACCTCGACGGCAAGGTCAACGCCTTTGCCGACAGGGAAATGCCGTTCGGTCTGTCGGCCAAGGGCAAGACGTTTCTCGGCGGCATCATGAAACATGCGTCGGCGCTTGCGGCCGTCACCAATCCGACGGTCAATTCCTACAAACGCATCAACGCGCCGCGCACCATTTCCGGCGCGACCTGGGCGCCGAATACGGTGACCTGGACCGGCAATAACCGCACCCATATGGTGCGCGTGCCGGGGCCGGGACGGTTCGAACTGCGCCTGCCGGATGGAGCCGTGAACCCCTATCTGCTGCAGGCCATCATCATCGCCGCCGGCCTTTCCGGTGTCCGTTCCAAGGCCGATCCCGGTCCGCACTACGATATCGACATGTATCGCGAGGGCCACAAGGTCACGAATGCACCGAAGCTGCCGCTCAACCTTCTCGATGCGCTGCGCGAATATGAGAAAGATGCGGAATTGCAGCAGGCGCTCGGCACGGAATTCTCCAAGGCCTATCTGAAGCTCAAGCAGGGTGAGTGGAACAGCTATTGCTCGCAATTCACCGCCTGGGAGCATCAGACCACGCTCGACGTCTGAGCCCGGTTTTCCCCGCCGCCCTTGCGGCTTTTCCTCGCGCTGATCAAAAGCGCGGGGTTTTGCACTAAAGCGCGTCGCGTCCAATCTGATTCATGCCGCGCGCTTTAGATCTTTGTTTTTAAGCATGTCTGGGTCCCAAAACCGCTGCACGCTTTTGAGAGACATGCTTTATCGATGACAGAAAGAGTGCCAGATGACGAACTTCGTCCTGACCGTGACATGCAAATCCACCCGCGGCATTGTCGCCGCCCTTTCAGGCTTTCTCGCTGAGAAGGGGTGCAACATCGTCGACAGTTCGCAATTCGACGATCTCGGCACCGGCCGTTTTTTCATACGCGTGGGTTTCATTTCCGAGGAGGGTGCGACACGCGACGCGTTGATGGCCGGGCTTGCTCCGATCTCGGAAAAGTTCGGCATGGAGGTGGCGCTGCACGATCAGGCAGAGCGGATGAAGGTTCTTTTGATGGTGTCGCGCTTCGGCCATTGCCTCAATGACCTGCTCTACCGCTGGCGCATCGGGGCGCTGCCGATCGATATTGTCGGTGTGGTTTCCAACCATTTCGATTATCAGAAGGTCGTCGTCAATCACGACATTCCCTTCCACCACATTCCGGTGACGAAAGAGAACAAGCCGCAGGCCGAAGCCCGGATCATGGAGATCGTGGAAAGTTCGGGTACGGAACTCATCGTGCTGGCGCGTTACATGCAGGTGCTTTCCGACAGGATGTGCGAGGCGATGTCGGGCAGGATCATCAATATCCACCACTCCTTCCTGCCGTCCTTCAAGGGGGCCAACCCTTACAAGCAGGCCTATCAGCGCGGTGTGAAGCTGATTGGCGCGACGGCGCATTATGTGACCGCCGATCTGGATGAGGGGCCGATCATCGAGCAGGATACCGTGCGCATCACCCATGCGCAGTCGGCCGAGGATTACGTGTCGCTCGGCCGCGACGTGGAGGCGCAGGTGCTGGCGCGTGCCATCCACGCCCATATTCATCGGCGTGTATTCCTGAACGACAGCCGAACCGTGGTGTTTCCCCCCGGTCCCGGCTCTTACGCCTCCGAAAGAATGGGATGAGCATTCTGCGTGAGCCGTGCTGATGTTGCCTTAAGGAGAGCACGGCGCTAAATAAGCTGGTACGCCATAATACAAAAGCCATTTCCCGTTTTGTTCGTAACTGCGTTGCAACGAAACGGGAGGTGTCAAACGAGGTGATACCATGACAGATGCTTCGCACGGAACTGCCATTCGCGTTGAGCGCCCGACAAAGACGCTGAGGGAACTCGCGCTCGACAAGGTCCGTGACGCCATCGTGAACGGCTATTTCCGCCCGGGCGACCGTCTGGTCGAGCGGGATCTCTGCGCCCAGCTCGGCGTTTCCCGCACCATCGTTCGTGAGGTCCTGCGGCATCTGGAATCCGAGGGGCTGGTGGCGAATTTGCCGAACAAGGGCCCGATGGTCGCGATGCTCGATCTCGATGAGGCGAAGCAGATTTATGAAATTCGCGGTGCGCTGGAAGGAATGGCGGCGCGCCTTTGTGCGGAGCGCCGCGATCCTGCCATCGTGGAAGCGCTTGAAGCGTCGCTCAGTCATATCCGCGAAAGCTATGTCGAAAGGGATATGCCGGGCGTTCTGGCGCATACCTCGTCCTTTTATCAGACGCTGTTTAGCAAGATCGACCGACATGTCGCCTGGGGCGTCGTCAATCTGCTGACGGTGCGGATCAACCATCTTCGTTCGATGACGATCAAGACGAAAAGCCGCGATACCGAAGGTCCGGCGCAAATGGAAAAGATCGTCGAAGCCATCCGGCAGGGGGATGGAGACGCCGCTTACAAGGCGGCTCTGGACCATGTCGCGAGCGCAAGCGCGATTGCGGAAGCCGTTCTCATCGCCCAGAAGACCGGCAAAGAGTGACCTCTTCCACCTTGTGTGCGGCTAAAATTTCCGACGCAGTATCTAGCCTGCGTCGGCACCTGTCCCCGCAAGCGTGGTTTGCAGCATTTCCCGAACGGCAGCTACCAAATCGTTGAGCGGCTGGTCGTCGCGGTAAAATGGCGCCGCCGTCCGGACACGCCGGTAGAGCCTATCGGTGCCGGGCGCACGGCCGCCTTCGTCTGGCTGCATGTCGTAAGCCTGCGCGGCGCTCATGATCTCGATTGCGAGAATGGTTTCCAGATTGCCGATAATCGAAAGCGTCTTGTCGGCGGCGGCGGTAGCATGTGTCAGTATATCCTCCTGCAATGCGGAGGTGATGCCGCCATCGAGGCTGGCGGGGGCGGCGAGGCGGCGGTTTTCCGCGGCAAGCGCTGCGGCCGTGTACTGGATGATCATGAAACCGGAACAGACACCATCGCTTTCCGCCAGAAAGGCGGGCAGCCCGCTGACAAGCGGGTTGACGAGCCGGTCGATACGCCGCTCGGAAATCGCCGCAAGTTCGGCCGTGGCCGTCGCCAGCCCATCCATGGCAAGCCCGAGCGCTGCACCGACGGCATGGGCCTGGGAATGGACCTCCGGCGACTGCGGCGTGCCGCCGACGACCGGGTTGTCCGTAACACTCGCGAGCTCGCGGTCTACGACGTCCGCGATCTGCGTGACGCTGTCGCGAACGGCGCCATGCACCTGCGGCACGGCGCGCAGGCTTAGCGGATCCTGCGTGCGCGATCCGGCCGACCGGGCAAGAAGCGGGCTTGCCGCCAGAAGCTGGCGCAGGTTCGCACCAACGGTCTGGATGCCGGGCGAGCTGCGCAGTGCCAGCGGCCCTGCGGCGAACGGATCGGCCTGCGCACCAAGGTTTTCATAGCTCATTGCCGCTGCCGCATCGGCCCAGTCAAGGAGCGAAGTCGTGCGGGCGAGCGCGAGGCTGGCGAGGCCGGTGGCGCAGGGCGTGCCGTTGACGAGGCTGAGCCCCTCCTTCGCCTGCAGAATCATAGGTTCGAGGCCGAGCTTTTCGAGCCCCTGCCTGCCGCTGATGAGTTCGCCGCCGTGGCGGGCCCGGCCTTCGCCGATCAGCACCAGCCCTATGGCCGCGGCATGGGTGAGGTAACCCACCGAGCCCTTTGACGGAATAACGGGAAGAATATCGCCATTCAGCAGGGCGAGCAGCGCTTCGACCGTTTTGACCTGCACGCCGGAATAACCATGCGCGAAGTTGTTGATCTGGGCGGCCATGATGGCGCGCGTTTCTTCGCGTCCGAGCGGTTCTCCGACGCCGCAGGAGTGGCTGAGCAGGATGTTGCGGGAGAGGGCCTGCTGCTGCGGGATGTCAACAATCACATCGCAGAGCGCGCCGACACCCGTATTGATGCCGTAACCGCGCACCCGTTTTTCGACGAGCGCATCGACGATGGCGCGGGCTTCGGCAATGCGCCGCCACGCTTTATCCGACAGGGAAAGCGTGGCGCCCTTTGCAATAGCGGCGATCTCTTGCCAGGTGAGGGGACGATCGATGGTGATCGTATCAGCCATGCTGGCCTTCTCCCGCACCCGTGCGGCGCTCCACGAAACGGGCGACATAATCGTTTGCGGGGCTGTTGAGGATCTGGTCCGGTGTTCCCACCTGCACCAGCTTGCCGTCCTTCAGGATCGCGATCTGCGCGCCGATGCGGAGCGCCTCGTCGAGATCGTGGGTGATGAAAACGATGGTCTTGTGCAGGTTCTTTTCGAGCTGCAGCAACTGGTCCTGCATGTCGGCGCGGATCAACGGGTCGAGCGCCGAAAAGGCCTCGTCCATCAGGATGACGTCGGTATCGGCGGCCAGCGCGCGGGCGAGGCCGACGCGCTGCTTCATGCCGCCGGAAAGCTGGTGCGGAAACTTGTCCTCATAGCCAGAAAGGCCGACGGTCTCGATCCACTTCATGCCGATGGGCCGCGCATCGGCCTTGGTCAACCCGCGCACGCGCTGGCCATAAACGACGTTCTGCAACACGGTGCGGTGCGGCATCAGGCCGAAATTCTGGAACACCATGCTGACGCGCCGGTTGCGGAAGTCGCGCAGGTCCTTCGGTTTCAGCGCGAGAACATTGTCGCCGCCGACGAGAATCTCGCCGCTTGTCGGTTCGATAAGGCGGTTGATGTGGCGCACAAGGGTCGACTTGCCGGAACCGGAGAGGCCCATGATCACGAAAATGCGGCCGCCGGCTATATCGAGGCTGACATTGTCGAGACCGACGCTGCATCCCGTCTTTGCCAGAATGTCGCTTTTCTCCGCGCCCTGCTGCGCCATGGCGAGCGCGGCCTTCCAGTTGCCGCCGAAGATCTTGGACACGTTGCGGATATGGATATCAGTCATTGCCAATTTCCTTCCGGCTGGATCGGCCAAAACCCTGGGTGATACGATCGAGCACGATTGCGAGAATAACGATGCCGAGACCCGCTTCGAGGCCCTTGCCGACATCGAGCGTCTGGATGCCGTTCAGCACCTGCTCACCGAGGCCGCGCGCGCCGATCATCGAGGCGACGACGACCATGGAGAGCGCCATCATGATCGTCTGGTTGAGGCCGGCCATGATCGTGGGCGTGGCGAGCGGCAATTCGACGCCGAAGAGAATTTGTCGCGGGCTGCCGCCAAAGGCGGTTGCCGCCTCCACCACTTCGCGGTCCACCTGCCGATGCCGAGATCGGTCAGGCGGATCAGCGGCGGGACGGCATAAACGATGGTGGCCAGCACGGCCGGAACCTTGCCGAGGCCGAAAAGCATGATGGCGGGAATGAGATAGACGAAGCTCGGCATGGTCTGCATGACGTCGAGCACCGGCAGGGTGATGCGCCTTGCCCACTCGCTTTTGGCAAGCAGGATGCCCATGGGCACGCCGATGACGATGGAGATGAGGCTGGCAATCAGCATCAGCGCCAGCGTCTGCATTGTCAGGTCCCAGAGACCGAGCGCGCCGACGATGAAAAGCATCACCGCCACCATGATGACGAGCGAAATCTTTTTCGCCGCGAACCAGGCGAGCACCAGGAAGACCAGAAAAATGACCCACCACGGCAGACCGCGCAGCACCCATTCCACGAAGAGGATCGCCTGCAGGATCGTCTGCGAGATCGCCTTGAAAACGGAGCCGTAATTCACCACCAGCGAACGCACGATCTCATTGATCGGGCCTCGGATGGAAATATGGAAAACTTCAGGAAACATTGGTGTCGTCCTCGCGCCTGCCGGCCCCATGTCCGGGAGCCGGCCCCTGTCCTGACGGGAAAATGCGCGCCGGAAGCCCGGCGCGCCTGCGATGTTTACTTGACGGCGGCTTCGATCCGCGCCTTGGCGTCCGCAGAAACCCAGCTGCCCCAGATATCGGCCTTGGTCTGAAGGAAGGTCTTTGCGGCGGCTGTCGCATCGACCTGCTTGTCGGTCATGTAGGCGAGGCTGGAGTTGATCTCTGTCAGCGGGAATGTCGCCTTTTCAAGGATCGCGATGATGTCCGGCGCTTCCTTCGCAAAGGTGCTGTTCACGCCATAAGCCACCTCGACGGAGGGGAAGGCGCAACCGGCGTCGCGCTTTCCATCGGCGCTCGTCAGTTCCTTCCAGCAGGCGTCGCTATAGGCCGGCTCCTGCAACTGGATGAGCTTGTATTTGCCCATGATTGCCGTCGGGCTCCAGTAATAGAACAGCATCGGCTCGCCCTGGAGGTAGGCGGCGGCAATTGCGGCGTCGAGAGCGGTGCCGGTGCCGGGGCGGAAGTTCACATAGTTTGCTTCCAGCTTGTAGGCCTGCAGCTTGGCGGTGTTGACGCCTTCGCAGGTCCAGCCCGAGGGGCAATTGAGGAAGCGGCCCTTGGTCGGCTCTTCCGGATCCTTGAACAGTTCGACGATCTTCGGGTCGGAAAGCTGGTCGACGCTCTTCAGGTCCGGAGCCTTGGCTTCGATGCCTTTTGCCGGGTCGCCCTTGACCAGATATTCCGGCACGAACCAGCCTTCGGCGGCGCCGACGAAAGTCTTGCCGACCGATGTTACCTGCCCGGCTTCCGCAGCCTTGTTCCAGACGTCGGAGCGGCCGATCCATTCTTCAGCGAAGATCTGCACGTCGTTATTGGCGGTCGCCTGTTCCAGCGTTACGGAGTTGCCGGGAATGGAATCGACCTTGCAATCATAGCCCTTGGAGAGGATTTCCTTCATGACTTCGGTGATGAAAGCACCGCTTTCCCAGTCGATGCCGGCGAAGGTGATGGTCTTTCCAGCGGCGCAATAGCCTTCCGCTCTCGCGGACCCGGCATAGGCTCCCATGATGAGCGCGGTGGTGGCCAGCGCGATTTTCAGCTTTGAATTCAGCATTGCATTCCCCTTTTGGTTTGATGATTGGCAAGTTGCTGGCATGCGTTTTGTGGTTTCGGCCGGGCGTGCCCTGGGCAGATGTCTACCCCTGAACCCGGCGGTCATTGATGCATTTCATGTCCCGTCGAAATCGGCGGCCGGGCGCTCGTCGAATCAATATGGAATTCGATGTTCACCCTGGAGCGGTGTGTCGGAAGTTCACTATACAACTTTGAGAAATTCATATGCTTCACGCGCATTGGCCATGTCGGGTCGAAGGCGCGTGCGGTTGGCGGGTTCTGGCAAGAGCGGTCTTTCAGCGCATATTGCCCGGCCGAGCCACCAAACATGGCTTCGGCATCGGTGTGGTAGCTCCTGCCGTTGCGCTGGGCGGGCATTCGAATATCGCCCCGACCATCGGCGGGAGACTTGCGGCCGCCGGAGATCGAGTCTTCGCTTGCCATTATTTTCCCCTCAAGTTGTATATGTAACTTCACACATTTGCGAAAGACAAGCAAGATAGGATGTGATAATTTTGTGCTTGCGCGGATTCTGGCTGCGTTTTGTGCAGTCGCCCGATTTTTAGGAGTTTCAATGCTGCCCGTCACCGAAAACGAGTTTCCTGTCTCGGGCGATCGCTCCTCCCTGCCGCTGTATGAGCGGGTGAAAGAACAGATCAAGGAAAAGATCGCCAGCGGCGAGTGGTTGACCAACCACAGGATACCCTCCGAAAACGAGATCGTCGACATGTTGGGTGTCAGTCGGATGACGGCAAACCGCGCGCTGCGGGAGCTGGCAACCGAGGGGGTGATCGTTCGCGTGCAGGGGCGCGGCTCTTTTGTCGCCCCGAAAAAGCGAAGCGCCGGGATGATGGGCGTGCGCAACATTGCCGACGAGATCAAGGAGCGCGGCTCGACGCATCGACCGAGCCTGATCCTCGCCCAGACGGAAGTTTGCGGTCCCGATCTCGCAACGGCGCTGGAGATCGCCGTGGGAGCGAAGGTTTTTCACTCCATCATCGTGCACCACGAAGACGATGTACCGATCCAGCTTGAAGATCGCTTCGTCAATGCGGAGATCGCTCCGGATTATCTGATGCAGGACTTCAATACGCTTACCCCGAATGCCTATCTGACGGCGGCGGCGCCGATTTCGCGGACCGAGCAATTCATCGAGGCCGCATCGCCCCAGCCCTGGGAGTGCAAATTGATGGCTATCAGCCGAAACGAGCCTTGCCTTCTGGTGCGCCGCAGAACCTGGTCGTCGAGCCGTGCCGTCACGTCCGTGCGGCTCCTCTATCCGGGTTCCCGATATCGGCTTGAAAGTCAGGAATAGAGGCCGCCGGCCTCAGTTGCCCTGATCTTCCGGAACATTATCGCCGTATAAGGCGGCCACTTGCGCATCCAGCCCGGCTGATGACGCCCCGGTCAAATCTGCCCCATTTTCCCGCCTCCAATCGTTGCTTGCCAAGTGCAATCGGTTGCCCATAGCGCTCGACTTGTCGGCGACGACAATCCCCAAAATTCAACTGCTCGCCCTTGCGGGATTACGGTACTTGACAGTCATATATTATGGCATACCATAAGCCATCATATTTACGGAGAGAGCGCTGATGTCCATCCAGATCCGCAAGACCCTGCTGCAGGTCGAAACGACGTTGATTGAGGGGGGCAAGGCTGCCGCAGCGCCGTTGAAGCTGTTCGCCGCCATTGCGGTCGTTAAAAATCCGTGGGCGGGCAAAGGTTTCGTAGCCGATCTGAAGCCGGAAATTCACGCCGGCGCGCCGGTGCTTGGCGAGTTGCTGACGAAGATGATCCTTGACGCCGTCGGTTCCGGCGAGGCGGTGGAGGCCTATGGCAAGGCGGCCGTCGTGGGGCTGGATGGGGAGATCGAACATGCCTCCGCGCTCATCCATACGCTGCGCTTCGGCAATCACTATCGTCAGGCGGTCGGCGCCAAATCCTATCTCGCCTTCTGCAACACGCGCGGCCCCGGCAATGCGCCGATCATGATCCCGCTGATGGACAAGAATGATGAGGGCCGCCGTTCGCATTATCTGACGATCCAGACGGCCATTCCCGATGCTCCGGCCGCCGACGAGATTGTGGTCGCGCTCGGTGCTTCCGTTGGCGGCCGGCCGCACCACCGCATCGGTGACCGTTATCAGGATCTGAAGGATCTCGGTCAGGATGTCGCCAATCCGGCCGGCGTTTGAGGCGGACGCCAATGCAAAGGGTCGCCGACACGTCACGGGTCAATGGTGCAAAGGCAGGTGCCGGCACGCTCCCCCGGAAAACGACCGGAGGCGGGGCCGCCTATTTCGAAGCCGGCGCGGGCGAGAATCTGATCCTCATCCACGGTGTTGGAATGCGGCTCGAAGCCTGGACGCCGCAGATCGAGGTGTTTTCGAGGACGCACCGCGTCATCGCGGTCGATATGCCCGGCCACGGTGGCAGCGAACGTCTTGCGGCCGGCAGCACTCTTGAGGATTTCGTCGGTTGGTTCGGCCGGTTTCTAGACGACATGCGGATAGAGCGCGCCAATGTTGCGGGGCATTCCATGGGTGCGCTGATTTCCGGCGGGGCAGCCGCGACGCTTGGTGATCGCATAGCGCGTGTCGGGTATCTGAACGGTGTTTATCGCCGCGACCCCGTTGCGAAGGCGGCGGTGCTTGCGCGTGCGGCGGCGATCCGCACCACGGGCGTGGACAAGGAAGGCCCCTTGCTGCGCTGGTTCGGCGATGATCTGAAAAGCCGGCACGCGCGGGAATTGACGCGGGGCTGGTTGGAAATGGTCGACCCGGAAGGTTACGCGGTCGCCTATACCGCTTTTGCGGGCGGGGACGAGACCTATGCCGACCGCTGGCCTTCGGTCACCTGCCCGGCGCTTTTTCTGACCGGTTCGGACGATCCGAACTCCACGCCCCTGATGGCGGAGCAGATGGCGGCGATCACGCCGCGCGGTTATGCCCGTATCGTCGAGGCGCACCGGCATATGGTCAATCTGACCGCACCCGAAACCGTCAATGCACTGATGGCCGAATGGCTGGCTTTAGAGGAGGAGCCGCAATGACCGTTGCAACCCTTGATCCGCGCGCCCTGCGCGACGCATTCGGCGCCTTCGTGACGGGGGTGACGATCGTTACCACCCGCGACGAAGCCGAAAAGCCGGTGGGTTTTACCGCAAATTCCTTCACCTCGGTCTCGCTCGATCCGCCGTTGTTGCTGATCTGCCTTGCCCGCACCTCGCGCAATTTCGCGACGATGACGGGTGCGAAAAATTTCGCCGTCAATATTCTGTCGGAAGGCCAGAAGGACCTGTCCAATACGTTCGCCCGGCCGGTGGAAGATCGTTTTGCCGCCGCCATCTGGTCGGATGCGCCGGCAGGCTCACCGGTCTTTGCCGATGTTGCAGCCTGGTTCGAATGTTCGATGCAGGAGGTTATCGAGGCCGGAGACCACGTCATTCTGCTCGGTCGTATCGACGCTTTCGAGAATAGCGGTCTGAACGGTCTCGGTTATGCGCGCGGCGGTTACTTCACGCCGATGCTGGCCGCCAAGGCGCTTTCGGCTGCGGCAGAGGGTGAAATCGCTGTCGGCGCGGTTCTTGAGCGTCGTGGCGAGATTTACCTCGTCGGCGAGGATGTGCTGTCGCTTCCCGGCTGCGTCGTGGCGGGCGGCGATCCGGTCGCGGCGCTGACGGCGCGGCTGGAAGAGCTCACCGGGCTGCCGGTCAGGACCGGCTTTCTTTACTCGGTTTATGAAAACAAGGCGGATGGGCGTCAGCACATCGTCTACCACGCGCTTGCGGATGGGGACGATGCGCCGCGCCAGGGCCGTTTTCTGTTGCCCGGCGCGCTGGCTTCGGCAAAGTTCGACTCCGGCGCGACGGCGGACATTGTCAACCGGTTCGCGCTGGAAAGTTCAATCGGCAATTTCGGTGTCTATGTCGGTAACGAGACTGCCGGCAGGGTCCATCCCATCTCGATGAAGGCGGCAAATCCATGAAATTCTCCCTCTTCGTCCATATGGAACGGCTGGACGCCTCGCAGGATCACAAGACGCTCTACGAAGAGTTCGTGACGCTTTGCGAAATCGCCGATCGCGGCGGCATGCATGCCATCTGGACCGGTGAACATCACGGCATGGATTTCACCATCGCCCCGAACCCCTTCGTGACGATCGCCGATCTGGCGCGGCGCACCAGGACGGCGCGTCTCGGTACGGGAACGGTGATCGCGCCCTTCTGGCACCCGATCAAGCTTGCCGGCGAAGCCGCGATGACCGACCTCATCTGCGACGGCCGTCTCGATATCGGCATCGCCCGCGGCGCTTACTCGTTTGAATATGAGCGGCTGCTTCCTGGCCTCGATGCCTGGGGCGCCGGCCAGCGCATGCGCGAACTGATCCCGGCCGTCAAAGGAGTGTGGGCGGGGGACTATGCGCATGACGGCGAGTTCTACAAATTTCCGGCCACCACCTCCGCTCCCAAGCCATTGCAGCAGCCCTTCCCGCCGATCTGGGTGGCGGCGCGCGATCCGAATTCGCATGAATTCGCCGTCGCCAATGATTGCAACGTGCAGGTGACGCCACTCTGGCAGGGCGATGACGAGGTGGAAACCCTGATGGGCCGCTTCAACGATGCCTGCGCCAAAAACCCGGAAAAACAGCGGCCGAAAATCATGCTGCTTCGCCACACCTATGTCGGTTCCGATGAAGCCGATATCGCTCAGGCGGCGCATGAGATGAGCGTCTATTACAATTATTTCTTCGCCTGGTTCAAAAACGAAAAACCGATCCATCAGGGGCTGATCGAGCGTATTGCGCCCGAAGACATCGCCGCCAACGCGATGCTCTCCACCGATGTCATGCGAAAGAACAATGTCGTCGGCAATGCCGATGAGGTGATTAGCCGGCTTAAAGCTTACGAGGCCATGGGCTATGACGAATATTCCTTCTGGATCGATACGGGCATGAGCTTCGAGCGTAAGAAGGCCTCGCTGGAGCGCTTCCTTTCCGATGTCATGCCGGCTTTCGGGGAGTAACGCGATGCGCAGTTTCCAGTGCTATATCGACGGACGTTTCGAAGATGGCGAGGCGCGTTTCGCAAGTCTCGATCCCGCAAGCGGCGCTGCATGGGCCGAAATGCCGGAAAGCCGCGAGGCGGATGTCGGCCGTGCGGTCGAGGCCGCTCACCGGGCGCTTTACGAAGATGCAGGCTGGTCGAAACTGACGGCGACACAGCGTGGCAAGCTGCTCTACCGGCTCGCCGATCTGGTCACTGAGAATGCGAAGACGCTCGCCGAACTCGAAACCCGCGATACCGGCAAGATCATCCGCGAGACCTCCGCGCAGATTGCCTATGTCGCGGATTATTATCGTTATTATGCGGGTCTCGCCGACAAGATCGAGGGCGCCTATCTGCCGATCGACAAGCCGGATATGGATGTCTGGCTGCGGCGCGAACCCGTGGGCGTCGTGGCGGCCATCGTGCCGTGGAACAGCCAGCTATTTCTCGCCGCCGTCAAGATCGGTCCCGCACTCGCGGCCGGCTGCACGATTGTCGTCAAGGCCTCGGAAGATGGGCCGGCACCTCTTCTGGAATTCGCCCGGCTGGTGCATGAGGCCGGTTTTCCCGCCGGTGTGGTCAATATCGTCTCCGGCTTCGGCGCGGCCTGCGGCACGGCGCTCACCACCCATCCGAAAGTGGCCCATATCGCCTTTACCGGCGGTCCGGAAACGGCGCGTCATATCGTGCGTAATTCGGCTGAAAACCTCGCTTCCACCTCGCTGGAACTCGGCGGCAAATCGCCGATCCTCGTTTTTGCCGATGCCGATCTTGAAAGCGCTGCCAATGCGCAGGTGGCGGGAATTTTCGCCGCGACCGGCCAGAGCTGCGTCGCCGGTTCGCGGCTGATCATCGAAAGAAGCGTCAAGGATCGGTTCCTCGAAATTCTGAAGGCGAAAGCTGAGGCGATCCGCATCGGCTCGCCGCTGGATATGGCGACGGAAGTAGGCCCGCTGGCGACGGAGCGCCAGAGAAAGCATATCGTTTCTCTGGTTTCCGCCTCCGTGGACGCGGGCGCCAAGGTTGTCACAGGCGGTGCGCCTGTAGATGGCGACGGTTATTTCTATCGGCCAACCATTCTCGATTGCGACGGCATTCGTTCGCCATCGATGGAGAAAGAGTTCTTCGGCCCCGTCCTCTCGGTCGTTTCGTTTGAAACCGAAGCGGAAGCCATCGCGCTGGCCAATGACACGGTCTATGGGCTTGCCTCCGGTGTCTTCACGCAGAACCTGACGCGCGCCCACCGTCTGATGAAGGCGATCCGGGCCGGCATCGTCTGGGTGAATACCTACCGTGCGGTTTCGCCGATTGCGCCTTTCGGCGGATTCGGCCTGTCGGGCGACGGACGCGAGGGCGGGCTTGCGGCGGCGCTCGATTACACGCGCACCAAGACCATATGGCTGCGCACCTCCGATGACCCGATCCCCGATCCCTTCGTGATGCGGTGAGCCCATGTTTTACGAAATCCGCACCTACCGGCTGAAAAACGGCGCCATTCCCGCCTACCTCAAGGTGGTCGAGGAGGAGGGTATCGAAATCCAGAAGAGCCATCTCGGCGAGCTGGTGGGTTACTTTTTCTCCGAGATCGGCCCGATCAATGAGATCGTCCATATCTGGGCCTTTTCGAGCCTGGATGACCGCGAGGAACGGCGCGCACGGCTGATGGCCGATCCGCGCTGGTTGTCCTTCCTTCCGAAAATCCGCGACCTCATCGAAGTCGCCGAAAACAAGATCATGAAACCGGCGCGGTTTTCACCGCTCGGGTGAAATGCGCCGGTCGCGACGTGCATACCAACAAGAAGCTCTAAAACGGAGTAAGGGAACATGAAATTGAAACTGGTATTGACGGCATGCGCCGCTCTTTTTGCCCTTGGTGCATCTGCTGAGGCGAATGATCTGGTTTTCTCCAGCTGGGGAGGAACCACGCAGGACGCCCAGAAGGCGGCCTGGGCTGAAAAATTCATGGTGTCGACCGGCATTAACGTGGTGCAGGACGGTCCGACGGACTACGGCAAATTGAAGGCCATGGTCGAGGCGAACGGCGTGACCTGGGATGTGGTCGATGTCGAGGGCGATTATGCCGCGCAGGCCGGCCCGAAGGGCCTGTTGGAAAAACTCGATTTTGCCGTCATCGACAAGACCAAGCTCGATCCGCGCTTCGTGACGGACTACTCCGTCGGCAGCTTTTATTATTCCTTCGTCATCGGCTGCAATGTCGATGCCGTGGCCGCCTGCCCGAAGAGCTGGGCGGATCTGTTCGACACCGCGAAATTTCCGGGAAAACGCACCTTCTATAAATGGTCTGCGCCGGGTGTGATCGAAGCCGCCCTTCTGGCCGATGGTGTGGCCGCCGACAAGCTTTATCCTCTCGATCTCGACCGCGCTTTCAAGAAGCTCGATACGATCAAATCCGATATCATCTGGTGGTCCGGCGGCGCGCAGTCGCAGCAGTTGATTGCATCTGCGGAAGCGCCCTTCGGCAGCGTCTGGAACGGCCGCATGACGGCGCTTGAAAAAAGCGGCGTGAAGGTGGAAACCTCCTGGCAGCAGAACATCACCGCGGCGGATTCCCTTGTCGTTCCCAAGGGAACGAAGAACAAGGATGCGGCGATGAAGTTCATCGCGCTCGCCACCTCTGCGCAGGCGCAGGCGGATATGGCGACCGCGACGGGTTATGCGCCGGTCAATATCGAATCCGCCAAGCTGATGGATCCGGAAACCGCCAAGACCCTGCCGGACCAGCAGACGGCAAGCCAGGTCAATGCCGATATGAACTACTGGGCGCAGCATCGCGACGAGATCGGCGAACGCTGGTACGCCTGGCAGGCGAAGTAAGATAACGGCGCGGGCCGCGACAGGCGCCCGCGCGATTTTCCACGTCCGGGAGGTTTGGGCATGGTCTCGCTTACCGATGAAACAGTCAGCCCGAAAGCGAAGGTGCGGATGCCTTTCCGGCCCGGCAACTTTACGGCTACCCTGCCGGCGCTTGTCCTGCTTGTCCTGTTTTTCGTCGTTCCGGTTCTGATCCTGCTGTCGCGCAGCGTCACCGAACCCGTTTTCGGATTGGGCAACTATGCCGCCCTGCTGGGAAGCTCCACCTATCTGAAGATCTTCTTCAATACCTTCGCGGTGTCGGCGTTGGTCACGGTCGTGTCGCTGGCGATCGGCTTTCCCGTCGCCTGGGCGCTCGCCATCATGCCGGCGCGGCTCGCTTCCATTGTCTTTGCCATATTGCTCCTGTCGATGTGGACCAATCTTCTGGCGCGCACCTATGCGTGGATGGTGCTGTTGCAGCGCACGGGCGTGGTGAACAAGACGCTGCTGGGGCTGGGCATCATCGATCAGCCTCTGGCGCTGGTCAACAATCTTACCGGGGTAACGATAGGCATGACCTATATCATGCTGCCCTTCATCATCATTCCGCTCTATGGCGTCATCCGCAAGATCGATCCGGCCATCCTTCAGGCGGCGGCCTTGTGCGGGGCGACACGCTTTCAGGCGCTAACGCGAATTCTCATTCCGCTGGCAGCACCCGGTATGATTTCCGGCGCGCTGATGGTCTTCGTCATGTCGCTCGGTTATTTCGTCACCCCCGCGCTCCTCGGCGGCACGGCGAACATGATGCTGGCCGAACTCATTGCGCAATTCGTCCAGTCGCTGGTCAATTGGGGCATGGGCGGGGCGGCCGCACTGGTGCTGCTGGTGGTGACGCTGACGCTTTACGCCATCCAGCTCAAATTTTTCGGCGCGGCCGGGTCAGGGGGGCGCTGACATGCTTTTGAACTATAACAGCCTCGGCGTCTGGAAATGGCTGCTCCTCCTGATCACGGTGCTGACGACGGCATTTCTCGTTCTGCCCATCGTTTTCATCGCAGCGCTGTCCTTCGGCTCGTCGCAATGGCTGATCTTTCCGCCGCCCGGCTGGACATTGAAATGGTATGCCGATTTCTTCGCCGATCCGCGATGGCTGGAGGCCGCCTGGACCAGCCTGCGCATCGCCCTCATGGTCACGGTGCTGTCCGTGCTGATCGGTCTTGTCGCCTCCTTCGGGCTGGTGCGCGGCCGTTTCATTGGGCGTAACACGCTTCGCGCGCTGTTCATGACGCCGATGATCCTGCCTGTCGTGGTGCTGGCGGTGGCGCTTTACGCCTTTTTTCTGAAACTTGGCCTTGCCGGCACCACTGCCGGTTTCGTCATTGCCCATCTCGTCGTGGCGTTGCCTTTTTCCATTCTGGCGTTGACCGGCGCGCTCGAGGGTTTCGACAAATCGATTGAGGATGCGGCGGTGCTGTGCGGCGCAAGCCCGTTGCAGGCGAAAATCCGCATCACGCTTCCTGCGATCAGCCACGGCCTGTTCTCGGCGGCGATCTTCTCCTTCCTCACCTCGTGGGATGAGGTGGTGCTGGCGATCTTCATGGCAAGCCCGACATTGCAGACGCTGCCGGTGAAAATCTGGGCAACGCTGCGTCAGGATTTAACGCCGGTTATTGCGGCCGCCTCCACGCTTCTCATCGCGGTGACCATCATTCTCATGCTGCTTGTCGCGGCTGTGCGAAAAGGACTGAAAACATGACCAAACCGCTCCTGCAGATTCGCGGCATCCGCAAGCAATACGGACCGGTCGTCGCCGTTCAGGACGTCAATCTCGACGTGCAGCCGGGTGAGTTCATGACATTTCTCGGACCGTCCGGTTCGGGCAAGAGCACGACGCTTTATATCCTTGCCGGTTTCGAGCAGCCGACATCGGGCGATATTCTGCTGAACGGCGAAAGCCTGCTGTCGACGCCGTCGCACAAGCGCAATATCGGCATGGTCTTTCAGCGCTACACCCTGTTTCCGCATCTGTCGGTCGGCGAGAACATCGCCTTTCCGCTGAAGGTCCGCCGCAAGAGCAAGGCGGAAATCGATGCGAAGGTGAAGGAAATGCTGCGGCTTGTCCGTCTCGAAGGTTTCGAGGACAGAAAACCGGCGCAGATGTCGGGCGGCCAGCAGCAACGCGTGGCGCTGGCCCGTGCGCTTGCCTATGACCCGCCGGTTCTGCTGATGGATGAGCCGCTGTCGGCGCTCGACAAGAAGCTGCGCGAAGAAATCCAGTTCGAAATCCGCCGTATTCACCAGCAGACGGAAGTGACGATCCTCTATGTTACCCACGATCAGGAAGAGGCCTTGCGTCTTTCCGACCGGATCGCGGTGTTTTCCAAGGGGGTTATCGACCAGATCGGCACGGGACCGGAGCTTTACGCTCACCCGGCGACCCGTTTCGTGGCTGAATTCATCGGCGACAGCGACTTCATCGCCTGCGATCTCCTCGCCGCCTCGGGCGGCAAGGCGACGGTGTCGCTCGGTCGGGATATCGTCTTCGATCATATTCCGATGCATGGCGAAGCCACGCCGGGAAAGAAGGCGGCGCTGATGCTGCGCCCGGAGCGGCTGCAGCTCAGCCGCAACCGGCCGGTCGCCGCCGCCGGTTTCCAGGCCACGGTCAGCGACATCACTTTCCTCGGCAACAATGTCCATGTGGTGGCCCATACCGGCTCGGGTGAGCCGCTTGCGGTGCGCCTGCCTTTCGGCCATGAGGCGATTTCCGGCCTCAGCCGTGGCGACCTCGTGCATCTCGCCTTCGATCCGGCCTCGGCGCAGGTCTTCTGTTGAGGGATGGGCCATGCATCTGAATGATCCCATACTCTTCGGCGAGAAAGTGCCCGTGGCCGGCCGCTGGATCGGTTGCGATGGCCGTGAAACGGCGGCGATCCGCAATCCCGCGACCGGAGAGATCGTCGGGCGGGTTCCAGAACTCGGCGCGAAGGAAACGAGAGAAGCGATCGCTGCCGCCGTGATCGCCCAGAAGGAATGGGCCCGCCGCACCGCCGGCGAGCGTGCAAATATCCTGAAGGAATGGTTCCGGCTCGTCATGGAAAACCGTGACGATCTCGGCATGATATTGACGCTGGAACAGGGCAAGCCGCTCGCGGAAGCAAAGGGTGAGATCGCCTATGGCGCGAGCTTCATCGAATGGTTTGCAGAAGAGGCGCGGCGGATCAATGGCGAGACAGTGCCCGGCCACCAGCCGGATAAACGCATTCTGGTTCTTCGCCAGCCCGTGGGCGTGGTTGCGGCCATCACGCCATGGAATTTCCCCAATGCCATGATCACCCGCAAGGCCGGCCCGGCGCTGGCCGCCGGCTGTGCGGTGGTGCTGAAACCGGCGCCGCAAACGCCGTTTTCGGCCATCGCCCTTGCCATCCTTGCCGAGCGCGCCGGCCTGCCGCTTGCGCTTTTCAGCATTTTGACGGGGCCAGCGGCCGAGATAGGCGGGGAAATGACGGCAAGCCCGGATATCCGCCTTCTGACCTTTACCGGCTCGACGCGTACGGGCGAACATCTTTACCGGCAATGTGCGCCGACGATCAAGAAACTGGGGCTGGAACTCGGCGGCAATGCGCCCTTCATCGTCTTCGATGACGCCGATCTGGATGCCGCTGTCGAGGGCGCGATCCTCGCCAAATTCCGCAACAATGGTCAGACCTGCGTTTGCGCCAACCGTCTTTATGTGCAGAGCGGCGTCTATGATGCTTTCGCTGAAAAATTCGCAGAGGCCGTCGCGCAATTGAAGGTCGGTAACGGGTTGGAAGGGGCAAGCATTCTCGGGCCTCTTATCGATGCAAACGCGGTCGCCAAAGTGGAGGCGCATATTGCCGATGCGCTTTCGAAAGGCGCCGAGATTGCCATCGGCGGCAAGAGGCATGCACTGGGCGGCAATTTCTTTGAGCCGACGATCCTGCGCAATGTCGATGCCGGCATGCAGGTGGCGCATGAGGAAACCTTCGGACCGCTTGCGCCGCTCTTCCGCTTCGAGGATGAGGCGGATGTGATCGCGCAGTCGAACGATACCGATTTCGGCCTCGCATCCTATTTTTATGCGCGCGATCTCTCGCGGGTCTTCCGGGTTGCCGAGGCGCTCGAATATGGCATGGTCGGTGTCAATACGGGAGCTATTTCCACCGCCGAGGCGCCTTTCGGCGGTGTCAAGATGTCGGGTCTCGGCCGGGAAGGCTCACGGCACGGCATCGAGGAATATACCGAGCTCAAATATGTCTGCATCGGTGGCGTCGGCTAAGGCCGGGCCGCGAAGAATGATGCCTATGCCAGCAGCCCACGCATGATCAGCTCGAGATGTATTTTCAGGACGGCCTGTCTGTCCAGAATGCGCCGGTCGTTGAAAATCAGCCGGAACACCAATGTTCCGACCATGGGTGACATCACCACTTTTGCGAGTTCGGGAGGGTTGGCCCTGAACCTTTTTTTCGCGACGCCTTCCTCGAGGATCGTATCGATGCGCGCAAAGACCGGCGCCATCAACGTGTCATGGTGCTGGTCGATGAGATCGGGAAATTTTGCGCCTTCCGCAAGGATCAACCGGAACAGTTCCCGCATCTTCTTGTTGTCGACGAGTGCATCGAACAGGAATTCCAGCAGCAGGCGAAGCTCCTCGACGGGGTCGTCGGATGTATGCGTATAGGCCTTGAACGCCTCCTGGAACGGCAGGGAGGCATGCTTGACCATCGCTTCGAAGAGCGCCTCCTTGGTTTCGAAATAGACGTAGACCGTCCCTTTCGTCACCCCCACCCGTTCCGCGATGTCTTCCACCCGCGTCGCGGTAAATCCCCTTTTGGTGAATTCCTCGAATGCGGCATCGAGAATTTGCAACGGACGTTGTATCTTCTGTTCAGCACGTGTCAGTTTTGCTTTCGCCATGGCCCCGGATCCTTCTATTTTTTGACGCGTGCCCTTCTGTCCGTCGCGATTGGCGGAAATGAGAGATGGGTTTGCCTATAGCACCGGCGCAAAAACCGGAATGATTTTTGTGAAGGCGCGCGCATGCTTCAATATGCCGGAACATTACCAATGCGCCCGCGGGTATGTGCCGGACGAGAAGGGAACGATCATTCGGGAACCTGTACCAATACTCCGGACAGCTCCCCGATCAGCGGCACAAGAATTTCATTGACTATTCAGTCAGTCAAATATTATAGGATGAGGCGAAGATCAAGAGGTCACCATGAGAACCATTCTTATCGCGGCGGCGCTTGGCGGTATTTTCGCCCTGTCGTCCTGCAGCAATGAAGAGCCGCCCGCCGAAAAGCCGCTCCGCACCGTCGATGTGGTCGCGGCTGAGAAAAAGCCCGTTGATCGCGGTAGCGTCATCACGGGCGAAGTAAAGGCACGGGTCCAGACGGATCTGTCCTTCCGCGTCAGCGGCAAGATCACCGAGCGGCTGGTGGATGTGGGCGCACGGGTGAAGACCGGGCAATTGCTTGCCCGCATGGATCCCGAAGAGCAAAAGGCCGATCTCGATGTCGCCCTGGCTAACCTGCAATCAGCGGAAGCGCAGCAGACGCAGGCGCAATTGACGTTCGACCGTCAGCAAAGCCTTTTCAAGACGCAGGTGACCTCGCGTTCGGCGGTCGACAAGGCCCAGGAAACCCTGCTCACGACGCAGGGCGCAGTGAGATCGGCGCAGGCGCAGCTCGATACGGCGCGGGATGCCCTGTCCTATACCGAACTTAGGGCGGATGCGGATGGCGTTATCACGGCGCGCAATGTCGAAGTCGGCCAGGTGGCGCAGGCCGCCCAGCTCGTCTTCACGCTGGCGCATGACGGGCCGCGCGATGCGGTCTTCGATGTCTACGAATCCCTCTTCCTTGAGCGCGATATCGACAATCTTGTCAATGTCAGCCTCCTGTCGGACCCCGCCCGCAGCGTTGCGGCGCCGGTGCGGGAAATTTCTCCGACGATAGACCCGGACAATGGAACGATCAGGGTCAAGGTGGGTCTTAACGGCGATATGACCATGCCGCTCGGCGCGCCCGTATCCGGCCATTTCCGCTTCAAACAGGTCGATGCGATTGAGCTTCCGTGGTCGGCGATGACGTCGCAGGACGGCTTCCCCGCCGTGTGGGTGGTCGATACGCAATCTTCGGAAATCGCCATGCGGCGCATCGAGGTCGCCGATTACGAGACGGGTCAATTCGTCATCACGCAGGGGCTTAATCCCGGCGATCTCGTCGTCACCGTCGGCACCAAATTTCTCCGCGCCGGTGAAAAGGTCGCCTATGAAAAGGGGCAGGCACAATAATGTCCAGTATATACAAAAGCTTGTTTTTGGTGGCTGTGGCGATTGCGGTTTCCTCCTGCGAGGACAAGCAGGAAGCCGCCGCCGAGGCGCCGCGCCCGGTGCTTTCCGTTGTCGTGGAAGAGAAGCCGGCCGATGCCCTGCGGCTAACCGGCACGGTGGAATCGCGCATTCAGACCGATCTCGGCTTTCGCGTGCTCGGGCGCATTATCGCCCGCAATGTCGATGTCGCCGATCTGGTGAAGAAGGGTGACGTGGTTGCGTCGATTGATCCGCTGGCGCTCGAGCTTGCGGTGAAGAGCGCGCAATCCGACCTTTCCAACGCGGAAGCGCAGCTGGCCAATGCAGTGACGACCGAGCAGCGCCAGCGTGTGCTGGCGGAAGCCCGCAGCGGCACGGAAGCGGCACTGGAAGAGGCCGAGCAGGCCACCCGCACCGCCAATGCGTCCGTCGCCAAGGCGCGCGCCAATCTCGACAAGGCCGAGGAACAGCTGGGTTATGCGCAGCTGCATGCGGAATTTGACGGCGTGGTGACGGCAACCTCGGGCGAAATTGGGCAGGTCGTCTCGGCCGGGCAAACGGTCGTGACGATTGCCCGCCCGGAAGTGCGCGATGTGGTGGTCGACGTTCCGCAATTTGCGGCACAGCGTCTGGAGATCGGCTCCGCCTTCGAGATCGCCCTGCAGCTCGATCCGAAAATCCGCACCACCGGTGTGGTGCGCGAGATCGCTCCGGAAGCCGAAACGGCGACGCGCACGCGCCGCACGAAGATCAGCCTACAGGATGCGCCGCCGGCATTCCGGCTCGGCTCCGTCGTCACGGCCTCGGTGCTTGCCGCATCCGAACCGCAGATCATGCTTCCGTCATCTGCCCTGCTGAAAACCGACAATGGATGGGGCGTCTGGATCGTCAATGCCGATACGGCAACGGTAACGCTCCGTCCGGTCACGATAGAGGGCGAGCCTGCCGAAGGCGGCAGCGTGCGCATCACCGGCGGCGTCAAGCCCGGCGAACGTGTTGCCAGCGCCGGCGTTCACAAGCTCAAGGATGGACAGGCCATCAGGATCGATCAGGAGGTCCGTCAGTGAAGAAATTCAATCTCTCCGACTGGGCGCTCGAACACCGTTCGCTCGTCTGGTACTTCATGCTGGTTTTCGTTCTTGCCGGCGTTTTCTCCTATCTCAACCTCGGCCGCGAGGAAGATCCGAACTTCACCATCAAGACCATGGTGATCAGCGCGCAATGGCCCGGCGCTTCCGCAGAGGAAGTGGCGCGGCAGGTGACCGACAGGATCGAGAAAAAGCTCGAGGAACTCGACAATCTCGATCATCTGCGCAGCCAGACGGTGGCCGGCCGCACGACGATCTTCGTGGAGCTGGTGCCGGAAACCAAGGCGCGCAACGTCGAGCCGACCTGGGTGCGGGTGCGCAACATGATCGGCGACATCAAGGGCGATTTCCCCTCGGGCGTCGTCGGTCCCTTCTTCAATGACCGCTTTGGCGATGTCTATGGCAATATCTACGCCTTCACCAGCGACGGTCTCAGCCAGCGGCAATTGCGCGATCTGGTGGAAGATGCCCGTGCGAAGGTGCTGACCGTCGACAATATCGGCAAGGTCGATGTCATCGGCGCACAGGACGAGACGATCTATCTGGAGTTTTCCACGCGGCAGATCGCGGCGCTCGGCATCGACCAGCAGTCGATCATCAAGACGCTGCAAGCCCAGAACGCCGTCACGCAATCCGGCTTCGTCAATGCCGGGCCTGAGCGCGTGGCGCTGCGCGTCAGCGGCCAGTTCACCTCGGAAGACAGCCTGCGGTCCATCAACCTGCGGGTCAACAACCGGTTCTTCCCGCTGACGGAAGTGGCGACGATCCGGCGCGGTTATGTCGATCCGCCGTCATCGCTGTTCCGCTTTAACGGCCAGCCGGCCATCGGCCTTGCTATCGGCATGAAAACCGGCGCGAACCTGCTGCATTTCGGTGAGGCGCTGGATGCTGAGATGAAGCGGGTGGTGGCTGATCTGCCTGTTGGCGTCGATGTGCATCGCGTGTCCGATCAGCCGGCCGTGGTCGATGAGGCGGTCTCGGGCTTCACCTCGGCGCTGTTCGAGGCCATCGCCATCGTTCTCGTCATCAGCTTTATCAGCCTTGGCCTCAGGGCCGGCATGGTGGTTGCCGTTTCCATTCCGCTCGTGCTGGCGATCACTTTCGTCTACATGGAATATACCGGCATTTCCCTGCAGCGTATCTCTCTAGGCGCCCTCATCATCGCGCTCGGGCTTCTCGTCGACGATGCGATGATCGCCGTCGAGATGATGGTCGCGCGGCTTGAGGTCGGAGACGATCTCAGGAAAGCGGCGACCTATGTTTACACCTCGACCGCTTTCCCGATGCTGACCGGTACGCTGGTCACCGTTGCCGGTTTCATTCCGGTCGGTCTCAATAACAGCGCGGCGGGTGAATTCACCTTCACGCTTTTTGTGGTGATCGCCGTTTCGCTGATCGTGTCATGGATCGTCGCGGTCCTGTTCACGCCGCTGCTCGGCGTGACGATCCTGCCAAAGACGATGAAATCGCACCATGAGAAAAAGGGCCGCTTTGCCTCCGCCTTTTCCTGGCTTCTCGGCCGGGCGTTGCGCTGGCGCTGGGTGACGATTATCCTCACCATCGCGCTGTTCGGCCTTTCCGTCGGCGGCATGGGCCTTGTGCAGCAGCAGTTCTTCCCGTCATCCGACCGCGTGGAACTGATCGTTGACTGGAACCTGCCGCAGAACAGTTCCATTGCCGAGACCAACCGGCAGATGGCGCAGTTCGAGCAGGAAATGTTGGCCAAGAATCCGGATATCGACCATTGGACAACCTATGTCGGCGAAGGCGCGCCGCGTTTCATCCTGTCCTTCGACGTGCAGACGCCTGATGTCACCTTCGGCCAGACGGTCATCGTCACCAAGGGGCTGGATGTGCGTGACAAGGTCCGTGCCGAGTTGCAGGACTATCTGAACAAGACTTTTATCGGCACCGACGCTTTCGTGAAACTGCTCGATATCGGTCCGCCGGTCGGAAAGCCGGTGCAATATCGCCTGAGCGGTCCTGATATCCAGAAGGTGCGCGAGCTCGGGCAGCAATTGTCGGGGATCGTCGGCGAACACCGGCTGCTGTCCAACATGGTGATGGACTGGAATGAGCCGACGCGCGTCGTCAAGGTCGATGTTCTGCAGGACAAGGCCCGCCAGCTCGGCGTCTCCTCGGAAGACATCGCCAATGCCATGAACAGCATTGTCGAAGGCTCCACCGTCACGCAGGTGAGGGACGATATCTACCTCGTCAACGTGGTGGCGCGGGCGCAGCTTTCGGAGCGCGGCTCCATCGAGACCTTGCAAAACCTGCAATTGCCGGCAACCAACGGCAAGGCCGTGCCGCTCTCGGCAATCGCCAATTTCCGCTATGAGCTGGAGCAGCCGACCATCTGGCGTCGCGACCGGATTCCGACGGTCACCGTCAAGGCTGCCATTATCGGTCCGACGCAGCCGGCGACGATTGTGGAGCAGCTGAAGCCGAAGATCGAGGCGTTCCAGAAGGTGCTTCCCGTCGGCTATACGTTGGAGACGGGCGGCTCGGTGGAATCCAGCGCGGATTCGCAAGCGCCGATTGTCGCTGTCGTGCCCATGATGCTGTTTGCAATGGCGACGATCCTAATGATCCAGTTGCAGAGCTTCAGCCGGCTGTTCCTGGTCTTTGCCGTAGCGCCGACTGCCCTGATCGGCGTCGTGGTGGCGCTGCTCTTCTCCAATGCACCGATGGGGTTTGTCGCCATTCTCGGCGTGTTGGCGCTGATCGGTATCCTGATCCGCAACTCGGTCATCCTCGTCGTGCAGATCGAGCATTTGAGAAGCGAAGGGGTCTCGGCATGGCGTGCCGTCATCGAGGCGACCGAGCATCGCATGCGGCCGATCATGCTGACGGCGGCGGCGGCCACCCTTGCCCTCATCCCCATCTCTCGGGAAATCTTCTGGGGCCCGATGGCCTATGCGATGATGGGCGGCATTGTGGTTGGCACGGCGCTTACCCTGCTTTTCCTGCCAGCGCTCTATGTCGCGTGGTTCCGCATTCCGCGTGAGGATGACAAGCCGGAGGCAGCGGAAATCAAGGCGTAATATCTGACGCGGAGCGAGGGTGCGGCGATGCTGCATCCTCGCTCCAACAAAAATATCCGCCGTCGTTGTTCCGGCGGGCAGGATAATGTTAGGAAGGTCGGCTTGGCCGCGAGAGCGGCGGCCGTCCTTTGCGTTTGGGCGGCTGTCTGGTTTTGCGGTGACATTGCGAACATATTGAGAGTGCGGAGGGTTTGAAGATGGGCGGGTTGTCGGATTGGCTGTCGGATGCGCAGCCGATCAATCGCAAGAATGCCGCAGAAGCGGTGTTCGATGATATCCGTTCCGCCATCACCTCGGGGCAGCTTGCGGTCGGCACCCGGCTGCCTTCCGAAGCCCATCTGGCCGCCCGATATGGCGTCAGCCGGCCGATCATTCGCGAGGCTTTGCGGTCGCTCCAGACCCTGGGGCTGACGCAGACCCGCACCGGAAGCGGCACCTATGTGATGACGCCGACGCCGCCTTCCGAATTGAACTACGGGACATATTCTGCCCGCGACCTGATCGAAGCGCGGCCTTTCATCGAGGTTCCTGCGGCCGGTTGGGCGGCGTTGAGGCGCACCGATGCGCAGCTGGAGGTCTTGCTGGACCTTTGCGATCGGATGGAATCCGAGGAAAGGCCGCATCCCTGGGTGCTGCTGG
Source organism: Agrobacterium sp. D14 (assembly GCF_001526505.1). Taxonomy (NCBI): domain Bacteria; kingdom Pseudomonadati; phylum Pseudomonadota; class Alphaproteobacteria; order Hyphomicrobiales; family Rhizobiaceae; genus Agrobacterium; species Agrobacterium sp. D14. The sequence goes on along the minus strand of NZ_ASXX01000021.1, from coordinate 44,881 downwards.
ATGGGCAATTCCATTGCGCCATTGCGGAAGCTTCGGCCAATGGACTGTTCGCCAAGGTGGTGGCGGATGCCCGCGAGGCCGTATCCCAGCAATCCGAGATGGTGAACCTGATGGCCGGTCGCCGCGTCGCCTCGAATTTCGAGCACCGCCGGATCGTCGAGGCGATCCGGCGGGGTTCAGCGCCCGAGGCGCGGGAGGCGATGGAGCTTCACCTTGGGCAGGTGAAGCAGGTGGTGACGACGATTATTGGCGAAGATCGGCTTCGCCAGCCGTGACGGCGGGCAGGTTGGCAAGGTGCCGAGGGCTCAGCGCCTGCTGCAATTGCGCATCGGTGAGATAACCGCGTTCCAGAACCACCTGCGGCACCGTGCGGCCGCTGGCAAGCGCTTCCTTCGCCACTTCCGTCGCCGCATAATAACCGATCAGCGGGTTGAGCGCGGTGGCGAGACCAATGGATTCTTCCACGCGCTGCGCCATGATCGCCGGATTGGCGACGATACCCTCGACGCAGCGTTCCGCCAGCGTGCGGCAGGCCGCGCTGAGCTGACTGATGCTCTGTGAAAGTGCGCGCACGATGATCGGCTCGAAGGCGTTCAACTGCAATTGCCCGGCTTCGGCGGCCATGGTGATGGTGATGTCATTGCCGATCACCGCATAGGCCACCTGATTGACCACTTCGGGAATGACCGGATTGATCTTGCCCGGCATGATGCTGGAACCCGCCTGAACGGAGGGCAGGGTGATCTCGCCGATGCCGGCGCGCGGGCCGGAAGAGAGCAGGCGAAGGTCGTTGCAGGTTTTCGACAGCTTCACGGCGACGCGTTTCAGCACGCCGGAGAGATGCACGAAAGCGCCGGGGTCCTGCGTGGCTTCGATGAGGTCTGCCGCCGTCACCAGCGGCCGTCCGGTCAGCTCCGCCAGGTGCTGGCAGGCAAGCTCGGCATAACCGCGCGGTGCATTGAGCCCGGTACCGATGGCGGTGGCGCCGAGATTGATCTCGTGCAGAAGTGCTGCGGATTCGATGAGGCGCGCCTGATCTTCTCCCAGCATCACCACGAAGGTGCGGAATTCCTGGCCGAGCGTCATCGGCACGGCGTCCTGCAATTGCGTGCGGCCAATCTTGATGAAGCCGGCGAATTCCTGCGCCTTGCGGTCGAAGGCATCCTTCAGCACGCCCATGGAAGCCGCCAGATCGTCGATGGCCTCGATCAGCCCGACATTGATTGCAGTCGGATAGGCGTCGTTGGTCGACTGGCTGAGATTGACATGATCGTTCGGGTGAAGGCGGGCATAATCGCCTTTTTCGTGACCGAGCAGTTCGAGTGCACGGTTGGCGATGACCTCATTGGCGTTCATGTTGGTGGAGGTGCCGGCTCCGCCCTGAATTTCATCCACCACGAACTGCTCATGCAGCGCGCCGGCGCGGATTTCGCGGCAGGCCGCGGCGATGGCTTCCGTTCGTTCGGCGTCGAGAAGGCCAAGCTCGTGGTTTGCGCGTGCCGCCGCCTCCTTCACATAGGCCAGTCCCCGGACGAGATAGGGGTTGTGGCCGATGGTCACCCCGGTGATCTTGAAGTTTTCCACGGCGCGCGCCGTGTGCACGCCCCAATAGACATCCGCCGGAATTTCCTTCGTCCCGAGCAAATCATGCTCCTTGCGCGTCACGCTCACTTTTTCCTCCACTGGCTTTTAAGCGTTGCTATATCTGTAAAGCTGTCTTACAGATTTTTTGACCTTAATTGGGGTGGAGGAGAAGGTCAATCATATCGAATACGCTTGACGAACGGCATTATCTGCCATTATGAGGGGCGAAAATCTGTCATGCAGCTTTACAGCGCGCATGAGCATGCATGCTGGCCATATTCCAGCGCGGACTGTGCCAGTTTCATTTTCATTTCCGGCTTATCGCCGACTGCAAGCACTTTATCGGGAGGATAAATATCCATGCATTCTGGGAAAACGGCGTCTGCCGACCGTGAGGTCTTCGTCGAAGAAGATCTCGGTTACCACAAGGCCCTCAAGCCGCGTCAGATCCAGATGATCGCCATTGGCGGCGCCATCGGCACCGGGCTTTTCCTCGGTGCGGGCGGGCGTCTGGCGCAGGCCGGCCCGGCGCTGGTCTTCGTTTATGCACTTTGCGGCTTCTTCGCGTTTCTGGTGCTGCGCGCACTTGGCGAACTGATCATGCATCGCCCGAGCTCCGGCTCCTTCGTGTCCTATGCCCGTGAGTTCTACGGCGAGAAGATGGCCTTTGCGGCCGGCTGGATGTATTGGCTGAACTGGGCCATGACTTCTGTGGCGGATGTGACCGCCGTCGCCCTCTACATGAATTTCTTCAAGCAATATGTTCCGTGGCTCGCTGGTATCGACCAGTGGGTCTTCGCGATGACGGCACTTCTGGTCGTGCTGGCGATGAACATGCTGTCGGTGAAAGTCTTCGGCGAGCTTGAATTCTGGTTCAGCCTCATCAAGGTGCTGGCGCTTGCGATCTTCCTCGTGGTCGGCATTTATTTCGTCATCTTCGGCACCCCCATCGAAGGCCACGTCACCGGCTTCAGCATCATCACCGATAATGGCGGCTTTTTCCCGAACGGTATTTTGCCAGCCTTCGTGATCATACAGGGCGTCGTCTTCGCTTATGCATCCATCGAACTGATCGGCACGGCGGCAGGCGAGACGGAAGACCCGCGCAAGGTTATGCCCCGCGCCATCCGCGCCGTGGTCCTGCGTCTCGTGGTCTTTTATGTCGGTTCGGTGCTGCTGTTCGCGCTGCTTCTGCCCTATACCGCCTATAAGGCCGGCGAGAGCCCCTTCGTCACGTTCTTCGGTTCCATCGGCGTGCAGGGCGCCGACGTGATCATGAACCTCGTGGTTCTGACCGCCGTGCTGTCCTCGCTCAATGCCGGGCTTTATTCTACCGGTCGCATCCTGCATTCGATGGCGGTTTCCGGTTCGGCGCCGGCAGCACTTGCGAAGATGAACAAGAACGGCGTGCCCTATGGCGGCATCGCGGTGACCGCCGTCGTCACTGTTCTTGGTGTGGCGCTGAACGCTGTCGTTCCCGCTTCGGCCTTCGAGATCGCGCTCAACCTTTCGGCGCTCGGCATTATCTGCGCATGGGCCGTCATCGTGCTCTGCCAGTTGAAGCTCTGGCAGCTTTCTGAGCGCGGTGAACTCGTGCGTCCGGATTTCCGCATGTTCGGCGCGCCCTATACCGGCATTCTCACGCTCATCTTCCTGTTCGGCGTGCTGGTGCTGATGGCCTTCGATTATCCCGTCGGCTCCTGGACCATCGCCTCGCTGCTGATCATCATCCCGGCGCTCGTCATCGGCTGGTATCTCTTGCGTGACCGCATCTACCGCCTTGCGGACGAGCGTGCGGGAGCATCGCAGTGAGCGGGCACGACGCAACGCCTCTGGTGGCGGTCATCGCCACCGGCGGCACCATCGCCAGCCGGCGTGGTGCCGATGGCGTCAGCACGCCCAGCCTTTCGGGCGAGGATCTGCTGGTGCTGGTTCCGCAGATCAACGCCCGGCTGAAGCCGGTCGATCTGATGGCGAAGGATTCCTCCAGCCTGACACTGGCAGACATGCAGCGCATCAGCGATGCGGTGGGCGCCGAGCTCGATGATCCCGCTATTGCCGGCATCGTGGTTCTGCATGGCACCGACGCCATGGAAGAATCCTCGCTGCTCGTGCATTTGCAGCGGGCCATCACAAAGCCGGTGGTCTTCACCGGCGCACAGTTTACCGCAGACCATAAGGACGCGGACGGGCCGGCCAATCTGGCCCGGGCCATAGAGACAGCGCTCGATCAGGCGAATGCCGCAAAAGGCGTGCTCCTCTCCTTCGGCGGCCGCTGTCTGCCGGCCTGGGGGCTTTATAAGCTGAGCGCGGACGAGGCGGACGCCTTCCGCTCCGCCCGGCCGCTGGCTGCTGGCGCAACGCTGCGGCTTTCCGCCCCGGTAACCGATCAACGCGTCGATATCGTCGCCATTCATCCCGGCTGTGACGCGACCCATATCGATGCAAGCCTGCAGGCGGGCGCGAAAGGCATCGTGCTTGCCGCACTCGGTTCGGGCAACGCCAATCCGCGTATCGCTGAAGCCGTGAAGCGCTGCGCCGAACGCGGCGTTCCCGTCATCGTTTCCAGCCGCGTGCCGGAAGGGCTGCTGGTGGCGACTTATGGCGGCGGCGGCGGCGGGCATGATCTTGTCGCGGCCGGCGCCGTGCATTCATCCACGCTTCGCCCGGGCCAGGCCCGCATTTTGCTGGCCGCGCTGCTGGCCGGTAAAAGTCCGGCGGAAACCATCGTTTCCGCTTTCGGTGACAGCCCGCTCGCTTAGAGCATTTCCAGGAAAAGTGGACCCCGGTTTTCCGTCCGGAAATGCGTCAAAACTCTAAGTAGCGGCAGCGATGCCCGCGACCGGCGGGCATCGAAATTCCTATAGGATTCCTATTTTATTGTCTCTGTGGCCGTCTCGAACCTTTATGCGGTTCGGGTGCATTCTTCTGTGCGTGAAGGGATGGTGTTCCCTTCTCAGCCAGAAAGAATGAAAAGCGACGTCCCACATGACGGCGCTTTTCTTCCTGTCCGGCTCCTCGAATAAAAAGGAGTCCCATCGATGATGGATGTTGTTCTGATCGGCGCAGCCACGCTGTTTTTCGCCCTCTGCTTTGCCTATACGCGCGCCTGCGACCGGCTTTAGACGGGAGGCTGCGATGACATTCGACTATATCTTGAGCGGTGCCGTCACGGTCTTTATCGCCGCCTATCTCACCTATGCTCTCATTCGCCCCGAACGTTTCTGATCGGGAAGCGGCGGCTATTGAAAGTTCAATACCATGACCCTCAATGGATGGTTTCAGATTCTGCTGTTTTGCGGGATCATTTTTGTGCTGGTGAAGCCGCTCGGCTTCTATATGGCGCGTGTCTTTAATGGCGAGCGCACCCTGCTGTCGCCGGTTCTCGCACCCGTCGAGCGCGGCCTTTATGCCCTTGCCGGGACAAGCGAGCGTGAGGAACAGCACTGGACGACCTATGCTTTCTCCATGCTTCTCTTCAACCTGCTCGGTTTTGCCCTGCTTTATGCCCTGATGCGCTTTCAGGCGGTGCTGCCCTATAATCCGCAGGGAATGGCGGCCGTGGGGCCGGAATTGTCCTTCAATACGGCGATCAGCTTCGTCACCAACACCAACTGGCAGAATTATGGCGGCGAAAGTACCCTGTCCTATCTGACCCAGATGGCGGGTCTCACCGTGCAGAACTTCGTTTCCGCCGCAACAGGCATGGCCATCGCCATGGGCCTGATCCGCGCGTTTTCCCGCGCTTCCGGCAAGGCGATCGGCAATTTCTGGGTGGATATGGTCCGCTCGACCCTCTACGTGCTTTTACCCCTCTGCATCCTGCTGACCTTTGTTTATGTCTGGCTTGGCGTGCCGCAGACGCTGGGCGCCTATGTGAATGCCCAGACGCTGGAAGGGGTGCAGCAGACGATTGCGGTTGGTCCCGTGGCGTCGCAGCTGGCGATCAAGATGCTGGGCACTAACGGCGGCGGCTTCTTCAACGCGAATTCCGCACACCCGTTCGAAAACCCGGACGCCATTTCCAATATGATCCAGATGGTGTCGATCTTCGCCATCGGCGCAGCCTTTACCAACGTCTTCGGCCGCATGGTCGGCAACCAGCGCCAGGGCTGGGCGATCCTATCCGCCATGGGCGTGCTGTTCATCGCCGGTGTCGCCGTCACCTATTGGGCGGAAGCGGCCGGAAACCCGCTGATGCACGGCTTCGGTCTTGCCGGCGGCAATATGGAGGGCAAGGAGGTCCGCTTCGGCGTGGCGCTCTCGTCGCTCTTCGCGGTCATCACCACCGCCGCCTCCTGCGGCGCGGTCAACGCCATGCACGGCAGCTTCACGGCGCTGGGCGGTCTTATCCCGCTTATCAACATGCAACTGGGCGAGGTGATCGTCGGCGGTGTCGGCGCGGGTTTCTACGGCATTCTGCTCTTCATCGTCATCGCCATCTTCGTGGCGGGTCTGATGGTCGGGCGCACGCCGGAATATCTCGGAAAGAAGATCGAGGCCAAGGAAATGAAGATGGCGGTTCTGGCCATTCTCTGCCTGCCGCTCGCCATGCTGGTCTTCACGGCAACGGCCACCGTCCTGCCCTCGGCGGTCGCGTCAATCGGCACGGCGGGGCCGCACGGCTTCTCCGAAATTCTCTATGCCTATACCTCGGCGGCCGCCAATAACGGCTCGGCCTTCGGCGGCCTCACAGGCAACACCACCTGGTACAACATCACGCTTGGTCTCGGCATGCTGATGGGACGTTTTCTGGTCATCATTCCGGCACTGGCTATTGCCGGTTCGCTGGTCACCAAGAAGACCGTTCCGGCCTCGGCTGGCACCTTCCCGACGGATGGCCCGCTTTTCGTCGGCCTGCTTGTCGGCACGATCCTGATTGTCGGCGGCCTTACCTTCCTGCCTGCACTGGCGCTCGGCCCCGTTGCCGAACATCTGGTGATGGCGGCAGGCCAGCTCTTCTGAGGTGACGCCATGTACGACAAGTCCCGAAGTAACCGCATCGTCTCCGCCCGCAAAGGCGCTCCCGTCAAAGGGAGCGCCACGCCCGGCGGCTGGTGCGCTTCCAATGTCATTCTCGCGATGATGGCGGCTCTCGTCGCCGCCGTTGTCGCTCTCGAAGTTATCACGGGCTGATCGACCTTTATCGGTCGCCCTGTTTCAAACGCTGGAGCCTCTTCATGAGCCAGTCCAAACAAGCGAGCATCCTCGATTCTCGCATTCTCGTGCCGGCGATTGCCGCCGCATTCAAAAAGCTCAACCCACGCACGCTGGCGCGTAATCCGGTCATGTTCGTGGTCGCGACGGTGTCGGTGCTGACAACAGTGCTGTTCATCCGCGATCTCATCATGGGCGGCGCCAATCTCGGCTTTTCCTTCCAGATCAATCTCTGGCTCTGGTTTACCGTATTGTTCGCCAATTTCGCGGAAGCTGTCGCCGAAGGGCGCGGCAAGGCGCAGGCGGATTCGCTGCGCCGGACCCGCACCGAAACCCAGGCGAAACTGCTCACCGGCGATGACCGCAACCAGTATAAGATGGTGGCGGGCACCAGCCTGAAGGTCAACGATGTCGTTCTCGTCGAGGCGGGCGATATCATCCCCTCCGACGGCGAGGTCATCGAAGGTGTCGCCTCCGTCAACGAGGCGGCCATCACTGGTGAATCCGCCCCCGTCATCCGCGAATCCGGTGGCGACCGCTCGGCGGTTACCGGCGGCACGCAGGTGCTGTCGGACTGGATCAGGGTTCGCATCACTGCCGCTGCCGGTTCCACCTTTCTCGACCGGATGATTTCGCTCGTCGAAGGCGCGGAACGCCAGAAGACGCCGAACGAGATCGCGCTCAATATTCTGCTGGCCGGCATGACGCTGATCTTCGTTCTGGCCACAGCCACCATTCCGAGTTTCGCGGCCTATGCCGGAGGTTCGATCCCGATTATCGTGCTGGTGGCACTGTTCGTGACGCTCATCCCGACCACCATCGGTGCGCTTCTGTCCGCCATCGGCATCGCCGGCATGGACAGGCTGGTGCGTTTCAATGTGCTGGCCATGTCCGGCCGCGCCGTCGAGGCTGCCGGCGATGTGGATACGCTGCTGCTCGACAAGACCGGCACCATCACCCTTGGCAACCGTCAGGCGACCGAGTTTCGTCCCGTTGCCGGCGTTTCCGAGCAGGAACTGGCCGATGCGGCGCAGCTTGCCTCCCTTGCCGACGAAACGCCGGAAGGCCGCTCGATCGTGGTTCTGGCCAAGGAAAAATACGGCATCCGCGCCCGTGACATGCAGAAACTCCATGCGAATTTCGTACCTTTCACCGCCCAGACCCGAATGAGCGGTGTCGATTTCGAAGGTTCCTCCATTCGCAAGGGCGCAGTCGATGCCGTTCTTGCCTATGTTGATGGCGGCGCTCCGCAACAGGGCAATGTGGCGCTTGCCGTCAAAACCGAAACGGACGCCACGCGCGGCATCCGGGCAATTGCGGAAGAGATCGCCAAGACCGGCGGCACGCCGCTCGCTGTCGTGCGCGATGGAAAATTGCTCGGCGTTGTGCAGCTGAAGGACATCGTCAAGGGTGGCATTCGCGAGCGTTTTGCGGAGCTTCGCCGTATGGGCATCCGCACGGTGATGATCACCGGCGACAATCCCATGACGGCTGCGGCAATAGCGGCGGAAGCAGGTGTCGATGATTTCCTCGCCCAGGCGACACCGGAAAACAAGCTGGATCTGATCCGCGAGGAGCAGGCAAAGGGCAAGCTTGTCGCCATGTGCGGCGACGGCACCAATGACGCTCCCGCGCTGGCGCAGGCCGATGTCGGGGTTGCCATGAACACCGGCACGGTTGCGGCCCGTGAGGCCGGCAACATGGTCGATCTCGACAGCGATCCGACCAAGCTCATCGAGATCGTCGAAATCGGCAAGCAGTTGCTGATGACGCGCGGGGCGCTGACGACGTTCTCCATTGCCAACGACATCGCCAAATATTTCGCCATCATCCCGGCGATGTTCCTGGCGCTCTATCCGCAGCTTGGCGTTCTGAACGTGATGGGGCTTTCGACACCGCAGAGCGCCATCCTGTCGGCCATCATCTTCAACGCGCTCATCATCATCGCGCTGATCCCGCTCTCGCTGAAGGGCGTCAAATATCGTCCGATCGGCGCGGGTGCGCTGCTGTCGCGCAATCTGGTCATCTATGGCCTCGGCGGCATCATCGTTCCCTTCATCGGCATCAAGGCCATCGACCTCGCTATTACGGCGCTTGGTCTCGCCTGAGGAGTAAAGACAATGTTTAGACAGCTTCGTCCCGCACTGGTGCTCATCCTCGCCACCACCGCCATCACCGGCCTTGCCTATCCCTTGGGCATGACGGGTTTGGCGCAGGCGATCTTTCCCTTCCAGGCGAATGGCAGCCTGGTCGAGAAAAATGGCGCCGTGGTCGGGTCGCAATTGATCGGCCAGGCCTTCGCCGGCGAAAAATATTTCCACGGCAGGCCATCGGCTGCCGGTGACGGTTACAATGCCGCTTCGTCGTCCGGCTCCAATCTCGGCCCGACGAGCGCCAAGCTCATCGACCGGGTGAAACAGGATTACGAGGCCGCAAAAGTCGAAAATCCGACGGCCGAGGTTCCGGCCGATCTGGTGACGGCCTCGGGCAGCGGCCTTGATCCGCATGTTTCGCCGGAGGCCGCTTATTTTCAGGTGCCGCGCGTCGCCAAAGCAAGGGGCATGGATGAGGCATCCCTGCGCGCCATCGTCGAGCGCCATGTCGAAGGACCGGAACTCGGATTCATGGGAGAGCCGGTCGTGAATGTGCTGGCGCTCAACATGGCTCTTGACGCAGCCGGCTCATGAACTGAAATGGCTATGGCTTGTTCGCAAGCCATAGCCTCGACACTGGTGGGTTAAATGCCTGACGACAATCGCGATATGCCGAGCCGACCATCGCCCGATGCGCTGCTGGAAAACGCCCGGCGCGAGGCGCGGGGCCGGCTGAAGATTTTTTTGGGGGCAGCGCCCGGCGTCGGCAAGACCTATGAAATGCTGATGTCCGGCCGTGCGAAGCTGGCCGATGGGGTGGATGCCGTCATCGGCGTTGTGGAAACCCATGGCCGCCGGGAAACCGAAACGCTGGTGCAGGGTTTCGAGATCATCGCGCGCCGGCGTATCGATTATCGCGGTCAGGTGTTGGAAGAGATGGATCTCGATGCCATTCTCGCCCGTCGTCCCGCCCTGGTTCTGGTCGATGAACTGGCCCACACCAATGCCGCCGGCAGCCGCCACCCCAAGCGCTACATGGATGTTCAGGAAATCCTCGCGCAGGGTATCGATGTCTATACGACGCTGAACATACAGCATGTCGAAAGCCTGAACGATGTCGTTGCGCAGATCACCCGCATCCGCGTTCGCGAAACGGTGCCCGACAGCATCATCGACCGGGCCGACGATGTCGAAATCATCGATATTACGCCAGACGATCTGATCAAGCGTCTGCAGGATGGCAAGGTTTACCTGCCCCGCACCGCCCGGCGCGCCATCGAGAATTATTTTTCGCGTGGCAATCTGACCGCGCTACGCGAACTTGCGCTGCGGCGCACCGCGCAACGGGTGGACGAGCAATTGCTCAACCACATGCAGTCGCATGCCATTTCCGGCCCATGGGCGGCAGGAGACAGGGTTCTGGTCTGCCTCGATCATGGTGGCAACGGTCCGGGGCTGGTGCGTTATGCCCGCCGGCAGGCGGATCGCCTGCGCGCACCATGGACGGCGCTGCATCTCGATACGCCGCGTTCGCAACAATTGTCGGAGGCGGAGAAGGACCGGCTGGCCGGCACGATGCGGCTTGCCCAGCAGCTCGGTGGCGAAACGGTGACCCTGCCGGCGCTCGATCTGACGCGGGAGATCATCTCCTACGCCAACGCCAATAATTTCACCCACATCATCATCGGCCGCCCTCGAAAATCGTGGTGGCAGCGGATTTTTCAGCGTTCGCTGACGCATGATCTGATCGACCATGCGGGCGATATCAGCGTTCACGTCATTTCCGGCGATAAAAAAGACGAGAAGCTGGGCCAGGCCGCAAAGCCGGCCTCGGCGCAATCGCATCGTTCCATAAGGCCTTATCTTAACAGCACCCTGTTCGTCGGCCTGGCGATCGTGGCCGGCATCGTGCTCGATCAGACGCTCGATGTCAGAAATCTGGCGCTGGTGTTCCTGATGGCGGTTCTGGCCGCCGCCGTGCGCGGCGGGCTGGGGCCAGCGCTTTATGCTTCCCTGCTCGGCGCTTTTGCATTCAATTTTTTCTTCCTTGAGCCGCGTTACACCCTGACCGTTCGCGATCCGGAAAGTGTCGTGGCGCTGCTGTTTTATTTCGGCGTGGCGCTTGTCGCCTCCAATCTCACGGCGGCCGTGCAACGGCAGGCCGCCGCCGCGCGGGCAAGGGCGCGAACGACGGAAGATTTATATCTGTTCTCCAAGAAGCTTTCGGTGACGGGAACGCTGGACGATGTGTTGTGGGCAGCCGCTTTCCAGATGGCCTCGATGCTGAAGGTTCGGATCGTTCTGCTGTTGCCAGAAAACAATACGATCACGGTCAAGGCGGGGTATCCGCCGGACGATACGCTGGTGGATGCCGATATTGCCGCCGCGCAATGGGCCTGGGAACATAACAAGGCTGCCGGCAGGGGTGCGGATACGCTGCCCGGCGCCAAACGTCTTTATCTGCCCCTGCGCACCGGCAGCGGCGCCGTCGGCGTGGTGGGGCTGGACGATGACCGGCTCGGCCCGCTTCTGACGCCGGAACAGCAGCGGCTGTTCGATGCCCTGGCCGATCAGGCGGCGCTCGCCATCGAGCGGATTCAGCTCGTCTCGGATGTCGACCGGGCAAGGCTCGCGGCGGAAACCGACCGGCTGCGCACCGCGCTCCTGACATCCATCTCCCACGACCTTAAAACGCCGCTTGCGGCCATTCTGGGTTCGGCGGGAACGCTGAAGGATTTCGCCGAGGACATCCCGCCAGATGCGCGCGCCGAACTGCTTTCGACGATCGTCGAGGAATCCGAGCGGCTGAACCGCTTCATCTCCAATCTTCTTGATATGACGCGGATAGGTTCAGGCGCGATGGAACCGAATTACGGTCTGCATTTCGTCGGCGACATGGTCGGAACCGCGCTTTCGCGCGCCGCGAAAATCGTCGTCAGGCACGAGATCGTTCTGGATATTCCCTCCGACCTGCCGATGCTGAAGGTCGATCCCGTGCTTTTCGAACAGGTCCTGTTCAATCTCATCGACAATGCCGCCAAATACGCTCCCGAACATACAGCCATCGAGATTCGTGGGTGGCGGCAGGGCAAGAATATCTTCCTCTCCGTGGCCGATGCGGGGCCGGGTATTCCGCCCGACGATACGGAACGGGTCTTTGACAGTTTCTACCGGGTGCGCAAGGCGGACCATGTGCAGGCCGGAACGGGCCTGGGGCTGTCGATCTGCAAGGGGTTCATCGAGGCCATGGGCGGTTCGATCCGCGCGGAAAACAGGTCGGGTCGTACCGTGCGCAATTTACCGTCAGTCTGCCGGTTCCCGCCGATGCGCCGGTGATAGACCATGATTAAGGCGCGATTGCCGGCGACAAGCAGCTATGCCGCTGAAGGAGATCGGGAATGACCAATTCCGCCGTTCGTATTCTGATTGTCGACGACGAACCACCGATCCGCAAGCTTTTGCGCGTAGGGCTGTCGACCCAAGAATATGCGGTGAGCGAGGCGATGAATGCGAAGGTGGCCATGGAGCTGGTCAGTCAGGACAAGCCAGATCTCGTCGTTCTCGATCTCGGCCTGCCGGATATGTCGGGGCATGATCTTCTGGCAAAATGGCGCGGCGAAGGGCTGGCGCTGCCGGTCATCATTCTCTCCAGCCGCACGGATGAGGCGGGTATCGTGAAGGCGCTGGAACTGGGGGCAGATGACTATATCACCAAGCCTTTCGGCATGAACGAACTCGTCGCCCGCATCCGCGTCGCCCTGCGCCATCGTCTGCAAAGCCAGGGGGAGAGGCCGGTGTTCCAGACCGGAGATCTTTCCGTCGATCTGGTCCGGCGCATCGTCAAGGTGGAGGACCGGGAGGTGAAGCTCTCGCCCAAGGAGTATGACATCCTGCGGGTTCTGGTGCAGCATGCGGGCAAGGTGCTGACGCACCGTTTCCTGCTGGAGCATGTATGGGACGAACTGACCGACGTGCAATATTTGCGGGTCTATGTGCGCCAGCTTCGCCAGAAGATCGAAAAAATCCCGGATCAGCCGCGCTATATCCTGACGGAAACCGGTGTGGGTTACCGGCTGCAGGAGGTGTGAGGGCGTCGCGATGCGACGCCCTGATGTTTGTCAAACGGCGGCGCAGATCGACAGGAACTCGTCGACATCGGCCTCGGTCGTCGCGAAGCTGGTGACCATACGGATCAGCACTTCGTCCTTGCCGACCTTTTCCGGCATGTCGCGCGGCTCCAGCCAGTCGTAGAACTTCGCACCCTTTGCCGTGGCGGCTTCTGCGGCGGCCTTTGGCAGAATGGCGAAAACTTCATTGGCCTGGGTCGGCCAGGCAAGGCGGGCGCTGTTCAGCGAAGCGAAACCGGCGCGCAGGCGATTAGCCATGGCATTGGCGTGGCTGGCGAGCCCAAGCCACAGATCGTCCTGCAGATAGGCCTCGAATTGCGCGGCGATGAAGCGCGACTTGGAAAAAAGCTGGGCGGTGCGCTTGCGCAGGAAGGAAAAATCCCGGGCGAGTGAGGGATCGAAGAAGACGATGGCTTCTGCGCACCAGCAGCCATTTTTCGTGCCGCCGAAAGACAGGACGTCGACGCCGCGTTTCCAGGTCATTTCGGCGGGCGTGGTGCCGAGGGCGGCCAGCGCATTGGCGAAACGTGCGCCATCCATATGCAGTGGCAGGCCGTTGTCTTTTGCGATTTTGGCGATGGCGTCGATTTCATCGAGCGTGTAGACCGTGCCGGCTTCGGTCGCCTGCGTCATGGTGATGGCTGCGGCGCGGCCGTGATGCACGGCATCCTGCGGATAACGCGCAATGCGCTCGATGAGATTCTCCGGCAACATCTTGCCGTTCGGTCCCTCGACGGCGACCATGCGCATGCCGGAAAAGAAATCCGGCGCGCCGCATTCGTCCTCGATCACATGCGCTTCGGAGTGACAGAAGGTCAGGCCGCCGGCGCGGGCGATGCTGGCCAGCGAAAGCGAATTGGCCGCCGTGCCGGTGGCGACGAAAAACACCGCGACCTCGCGCTCGAAAATCTCGTTGAAGCGCTTTTCGATGGAGAGATCGAGTTCGCTGGTGCCGTAGGCGGCGGCAAAGCGCGTGGATTCCCGCGAAAGCCGTTCGTTGACGGCAGGGTGGGCGCCGGCCCAATTGTCTGAAGCAAAAAACATCTCTGAAGGCTTTCCGATGGCTGGGGTTCTGGTTTGGGAATGCGTGGCGCGATGAACGGCAAAGTTCTATGACCTAAGATTGCGATTGGCAAATCCGGCAATGAAAGCAATGGCTCTGCGGGTTTTGCGATAAGAAAGTTTCGCCCAATAGGTCAGTATCGAAACTTCGCTGCAAAAGGGGCTTTCACTAATTGGATTCACGCCCTTGCTAAATTCGCCTGTTTCTGCCAAAATCCTCGTGAATTGAGACAGCTTTGCTGTCCTAAATTTGGTCGAGCCGGATTGAATGCGGATTTTGCGGGAAGCGAAAATTCGTGTCGAGCCGGATCTTCGCATGAAACCATGCAAGTAATTTTGCAGGAGGGACAAAAATGACGAACAAGCCGCAGGCGGAAATCGCCGCCGCCACCCTGACCACAGACTGTCCCACCGCGGCTGCGGCCGCACCCGTTTCTGCGAAAGCGCGTTTCGCGGGCGGTTTGCCGGAAAGGCAGGGTCTTTACGATCCGGCCAATGAACATGATGCCTGTGGTGTTGGCTTCGTTGCCCATATGAAGGGTGCCAAGTCGCACCAGATCGTCAAGGACGGCCTGTTCATCCTCGAAAACCTGACGCATCGCGGTGCCGTCGGCGCCGATCCCCTGATGGGCGATGGTGCGGGCATTCTCGTGCAGATCCCCGACCGCTTCTTCCGCGAGGAAATGGCGGCGCAGGGCGTCACCCTGCCGAAGGCCGGTGAATATGCCGTCGGCCACATCTTCATGCCGCGCGATCCTTCCCGCATCGAGCATTACAAGAAGGTCATCGTCGACGTCATCGGCGAAGAGGGGCAGCAGTTCCTCGGCTTCCGCGATGTGCCGGTCGATAATTCCTCGCTCTCCAAGGCGCCGGATATCGCAGCGACCGAACCGCACCACGTGCAGGTCTTCATCGGTGCCGGCCGCGATGCCGCAAGCAATGCCGATTTCGAGCGCAAGCTGTTCCTGATCCGCAAGGTACTGTCCAACCGTATCTATGACGAGGGCGGCGGCAAGGAAACGCAGGATTTCTATCCCGTTTCACTCTCCTCCTCGACCATCGTCTACAAGGGCATGTTCCTCGCCTATCAGGTGGGCGCCTATTACAAGGATCTGGCCGATCCGCGTTTCGAATCCGCCGTCGCCCTCGTGCATCAGCGTTTTTCGACCAACACCTTCCCGTCCTGGAAGCTGGCGCACCCCTACCGCATGGTCGCCCATAACGGCGAAATCAACACACTGCGTGGCAACGTCAACTGGATGGCGGCGCGTCAGGCGTCGGTTTCCTCCGTGCTGTTCGGCGACGATATCTCCAAGCTCTGGCCGATCTCCTATGAAGGCCAGTCGGATACGGCCTGCTTCGACAACGCGCTCGAATTCCTCGTGCGCGGCGGCTACTCCATGGCCCATGCCGTGATGATGCTGATCCCGGAAGCCTGGGCCGGCAACCAGTCCATGTCTGCTGAACGCAAGGCATTCTACGAATATCACGCAGCGCTGATGGAGCCGTGGGACGGCCCGGCCGCCGTCGCCTTCACTGACGGCAAGCAGATCGGCGCGACGCTCGACCGCAATGGCCTGCGTCCGGCGCGTTACCTCGTCACCGATGACGACCGCATCATCATGGCGTCGGAAGCCGGCACGCTGCCCGTGCCGGAAGAGCGCATCGTCAAGAAGTGGCGCTTGCAGCCCGGCAAGATGCTGCTGATCGACATGGAAAAGGGCTCCATCGTTTCCGACGAGGAAGTGAAGCACGAGCTTGCCGCCAAGCACCCCTATCGCACCTGGCTCGACCGCACGCAGCTCATCCTCGAAGAGCTGAAGCCGGTAGAACCGCGCGCGCTGCGCCGTGACGTGTCGCTGCTCGACCGTCAGCAGGCCTTCGGCTACACCAGCGAAGATACCAAGCTCCTGATGTCGCCGATGGCGACCACCGGTCAGGAAGCCATCGGCTCCATGGGCACCGATACGCCGATCTCGGCCATGTCGGAAAAGTCGAAGCTGCTTTACACCTATTTCAAGCAGAACTTCGCGCAGGTCACCAACCCGCCGATCGATCCGATCCGCGAAGAGCTTGTCATGAGCCTCGTGTCCTTCATCGGTCCCCGCCCGAACATTCTTGATCATGAAGGTGCCGCCCGCGCCAAGCGTCTGGAAGTGCGCCAGCCGATCCTGACCAATGGCGATCTGGAAAAGATCCGCTCCATCGGCCACACGGAAGACCGTTTCGACACCAAGACGCTCGACTTCACCTATGATGTGGAGCGCGGCGCCGAAGGCATGCCTGAAATGCTCGACCGCCTGTGCGAGCGCGCGGAATCGGCCGTTCGCGGCGGTTACAACATCATCGTTCTCTCCGACCGCCAGCTCGGCCCGGACCGTATTGCGATCCCCGCCCTTCTGGCGACCGCCGCCGTGCACCATCACTTGATCCGCAAGGGGCTGCGCACCTCCGTCGGTCTCGTCGTCGAAACCGGTGAGCCGCGCGAAATCCACCATTTCTGTCTGCTGGCCGGTTATGGTGCCGAAGCGATCAACCCCTATCTCGCCTTCGACACGCTGCTTGACATGCACAAGCACGGCGCCTTCCCGAAGGAAGTCTCCGACGATGAAGTGGTCTATCGCTACATCAAGGCTGTGGGTAAGGGCATCCTCAAGGTCATGTCCAAGATGGGCATTTCCACCTACCAGTCCTATTGCGGCGCGCAGATCTTCGACGCCATCGGCCTTTCTTCGGAATTCGTCGAGAAGTATTTCTTCGGTACCGCCACCTCCATCGAAGGCGTCGGCTTGACGGAGATTGCCGAAGAAACCGTAACGCGCCACACGGCTGCCTTCGGCAAGGATCCGATCCTTGCCAACACGCTCGATATCGGCGGCGAATACGCCTATCGCATGCGCGGCGAAAGCCACGCCTGGACGCCGGATGCCGTCGCCTCGCTGCAACACGCCGTGCGTGGCAACAGCCAGGATCGCTACCGCGAATTCGCCGGCATGGTGAATGAGACGGCGCTGCGCATGAACACCATTCGCGGCCTGTTCAAGGTCAAGTCGGCGGAAGCGCTCGGCCGCAAGCCGGTTTCCATCGACGATGTCGAGCCGGCGGCTGATATCGTCAAGCGGTTCTCGACTGGCGCCATGTCCTTCGGCTCGATCAGCCGCGAGGCGCATACCACGCTTGCGATTGCCATGAACCGTATCGGCGGCAAGTCCAACACGGGTGAGGGCGGCGAAGAATCCGACCGTTACATGCCGCTGTTGAACGGCAAGCCGAACCCGGAACGCTCGGCCATCAAGCAGATCGCTTCGGGACGCTTCGGTGTAACGACCGAATATCTCGTCAATGCCGATATGCTGCAGATCAAGGTGGCGCAGGGTGCCAAGCCCGGCGAAGGCGGCCAGCTGCCCGGCCACAAGGTGGATGCGACGGTTGCCAAGACCCGTCACTCCACCCCGGGCGTCGGCCTCATTTCGCCGCCGCCGCATCACGATATCTACTCGATCGAAGATCTGGCGCAGCTGATCTACGACCTGAAGAACGTCAACCCGGAAGCCGATGTTTCGGTGAAGCTGGTGTCGGAAGTCGGCGTCGGCACGGTTGCGGCCGGTGTCGCCAAGGCGCGCGCCGACCATATCACCGTTGCCGGTTTCGATGGCGGCACGGGCGCTTCGCCGCTCACCTCACTGAAGCATGCCGGTTCCCCATGGGAAATCGGTCTTGCCGAAACCCAGCAGACGCTGGTGCTGAACGGTCTCCGCTCGCGCGTTGCCCTGCAGGTGGATGGCGGTTTGAAGACTGGCCGCGACGTCATCATCGGCGCGCTGCTCGGTGCGGATGAATTCGGCTTCGCCACCGCGCCGCTGATCGCAGCCGGCTGCATCATGATGCGCAAGTGCCATCTCAACACCTGCCCGGTCGGCGTCGCGACGCAGGACCCGGTTCTGCGCAAGCGCTTCAAGGGCACGCCGGAACACGTCATCAACTACTTCTTTTTCGTGGCCGAAGAAGTGCGCGAAATCCTCGCTTCGCTTGGCGTTACCAGGCTGGACGAGATCATCGGCGCTTCCGAACTGCTCGAGAAGGATGAGATGCTGGCGCACTGGAAGGCCAAGGGGTTGGATTTCAGCCGCATCTTCCACAAGGTCGAGGCTCCGAAGGAAGCGACCTTCTGGACCGAGCGCCAGAAGCATCCGATCGATGACATTCTCGACCGCAAGCTGATCGAGAAGTCCCTGCCGTCGCTCGAAAACCGCGAACCTGTCGTGTTCGAAGTGCCGATCAAGAACGTCGACCGTTCCGCCGGCGCCATGCTGTCGGGTGCGCTTGCCAAGCGCTGGGGTCACAAGGGCCTGAAGGACGACACGATCCACGTCACCCTCAAGGGGACGGCGGGCCAGTCCTTCGGCGCTTTCCTCGCCCGTGGCATCACCTTCGATCTGGTGGGTGACGGCAACGACTATGTCGGCAAGGGCCTTTCGGGTGGCCGCATCATCGTGCGCCCGCCGGAAAACACCCGTATCGTCGCGGAAAACTCGATCATCGTTGGTAATACCGTTCTTTACGGCGCGATCACCGGCGAGTGTTATTTCCGTGGCGTGGCCGGCGAGCGTTTCGCGGTGCGCAACTCCGGCGCGGTCGCGGTTGTCGAAGGTGTCGGCGACCACGGTTGCGAATATATGACCGGCGGCATCGTCGTTGTTCTCGGTGAAACGGGCCGCAACTTCGCGGCCGGCATGTCCGGCGGCGTGGCTTATGTTCTCGACGAGAAGGGTGATTTCGCCACCCGCTGCAACATGGCCATGGTCGAGTTGGAGCCGGTTCCGGAAGAAGACGACATGCTGGAGAAGCTCCACCATCACGGCGGCGACCTCATGCACAAGGGACGCGTGGACGTTTCCGAGGACATGACGCGTCACGACGAGGAGCGTCTCTATCAGCTGATCTCGAACCACTTCCATTACACGAACTCGTCGCGCGCCAAGGATATACTCGACCGCTGGAGCGAGTTCCGTCCGAAATTCCGCAAGGTCATGCCGGTCGAATACCGCCGTGCGCTTGAGGAAATGGAGCGCATGCGCATGGGCGTGGCGGCGGAGTAATCCGCCGCGTGAGGATACTACACCAACTGGTCTCGCTGATGATCGCGGTCGCCGTTCCCACGGCGATCACCTGGACGAGCGGCGAGACCGGATTTGAGTTCATCGTGCTGGGGGCGGCTTTTGGTTTCGCTTACTGGTACTGGGGCCCGACAGGCGCTCCGCTTTGATGTGAGGATATAAACGTGGGCAAGGTTACAGGTTTTCTGGAGATCGACCGGCAGGTGGGCAAGTATCAGCCCGCATCGGATCGTATTCGCCATTTCCGCGAATTCACCATTCCGATGTCGGATGCCGAGGTACAGAAGCAGGCGGCGCGCTGCATGGATTGCGGCATTCCCTATTGTCATGGCCCGACGGGCTGTCCCGTGCATAACCAGATCCCCGACTGGAACGATCTGGTCTATAACAACAATTGGGAAGAGGCGATCCGCAACCTCCACTCCACCAACAACTTCCCGGAATTTACCGGTCGCGTCTGTCCCGCGCCTTGTGAGGAGGCGTGCACGCTGAACCTTGAGGATGCGCCGGTCGCCATCAAGACCGTCGAGCAGGCGATTGCCGACAAGGCCTACGAGCTGGGCTTCATCGTGCCGAAGCCAGCGACGATCCACACCGGCAAGAAGGTTGCCATCATCGGTTCCGGTCCCTCGGGCATGGCGGCTGCGCAGCAGCTCGGCCGCGCCGGCCACGAGGTTCATGTCTATGAGCGCGAATCCAAGCCCGGCGGCCTGCTGCGTTACGGCATCCCGGACTTCAAGATGGAGAAGAACTTCATCGACCGCCGTGTCGAGCAGATCAAGGGTGAAGGCGTCACCTTCCATTGCGGCGTCAATGTCGGCGTCGATGTAACGGTTGAGGCGCTTCTGGCCGACCACGATGCCGTGCTTTATTGCGGCGGCTCGGAAACCCCGCGCCCGGCCGGTATCGGCGGCGCCGATCTGCATGGCGTCTACGATGCCATGCCCTATCTCGTGCAGCAGAACCGCCGCGTCGGCCGCGAAAATATCGACAGCGTCGGCTGGCCGGCCGATCCGATTCTTGCCGGCGGCAAGCATGTCGTCGTTGTCGGCGGCGGCGATACCGCATCCGACTGCGTCGGTACGGCTTTCCGTCAGGGTGCGGTGAAGGTCACGCAGCTCGACATCCGCCCGATGCCGCCGGAAAAGGAAGACAAGCTGGCGGTCTGGCCCTTCTGGGCGACCAAGATGCGCACCTCGTCCTCGCAGGCCGAAGGCGCCATCCGCGAGTTCCAGGTGGCAACGCTCGAATTCGTCGGCGAAGACGGCGTGCTGACCGGCGTGAAGTGCTGCCAGGTGGATGACCGCCGCAAGCCGATTGCCGGCACGGAATTCATCATCAAGGCCGATCTCGCCTTCATCGCCATCGGCTTTTCCGGTCCCTTCACGGACAGCGTGCTGAAGGAAATGGACGGCAAGCTGACGCTCAACACCGACCGTCGCGGTTCCACCAATGTGATTGCCAACGAAACGGACTACAAAACCTCGGTCGACAAGCTGTGGGCGGCGGGCGACGTGCGCCGTGGCCAGTCGCTTGTGGTCTGGGCGATCCGCGAAGGCCGCCAGGCGGCGCGTGCGATCGATGAAGCGCTGATGGGTGCGACCGTTCTTCCGCGCTAAGCACCGAAGGTAATACGAACCGGAAAGGCCTGTTGCAGACGCAACAGGCCTTTTCTTTTGGTCGCGAAAATGACGGCTTCTTCTTCAACAATAGGGAAGGGCGATACGAAAGCAGGCGCCACCGGTGGAAGCATCGCTGATGGTAATCTCCCCGCCGTGATAACGGACGATTTCCTGCACGAGGTTGAGCCCGAGCCCGGTGCCGCGATCTTTCGGTCGCAGGCGGTGGAAGGCATCGAAAACCAGTTCCCGGTCCTCCTCGGGAATACCATTGCCTTCGTCGGCTATCTCGATCACCCGGTTTGCTGCGACCCTTATCGTGATCGTGCCGCGATTGCCGCCATGTTCTATGGCGTTTTGCACGATGTTCATCAGGGCGCGCTGCAACGAAGCGTCGTCGGCAAGGGCGAGGATAGGCTCTTCCTCCGGTTCGAAGGACAACGCATATCCCTGTGATATGGCGAGCGGGGCCATATCGGCGACGACCGATCTGCACAGGGTGACAAGATCAAGGGGGACCAGAGGGGCCTTCTGCCCGCCAAGGCGCTGCAAATCGAGCAATTGTTCGGCCAGCACCGCGATACGGCTGGCATCCGCCAATATTCTGCTGCGAGCCGGGCCGTCCAGCAGCGTTTCCACCCGGGTCTGGAGAATGGCGACGGGGGTTCGCAATTCATGGGCGGCATCGAGAATGAAGCGCTTGTGCCGTTCGTAGCCATCGTCCAGCCGCTTCAATGCGCCGTTGACGGCATGCACGAGCGGCTGCACCTCCCGTGGAATATCGCCATCCGGCAATCGGTATCCGCGTCTGTCGATATCGATGGTTTCCGCCGTTCGGGCAATGGTGGAAAGGGCGCGAAATTCCCTGCGGATGATCCAGGGGATGGTCACGACCGTCACGATGGACATGAGAATGAGGACAGGCATGATCAATATGTTCGAGAACAACAAAACAGGGAAGGTCATGCTGAACGGCCCGCCTTTGCCGATCATGACGAATTCTCCCGCCGGTCCCGAAGCACGGCGAACGACGGCGATGCGCACCACGGCGAGGTAGGAATAGGACAGCGCCGCGTCGCGCACGTCGGAGACCCTGATGTCGCTCAGCTGCTGATCCATGTTGCTGAATGCCTCGGGCACCTGCCCGCCCTGCACGATCTCACCTTTTTCGCTGACCGCGACGAACCAGAAATCGGAGGTATTGCTGCGCAGATTGATGAATTCGGGCGTTTCTTTGAGAACCAGCCGATTGTCCTCATTCCGTATGATCGCATTGGCGGTTATCTGGGCCGCCTCCGGGCTGAGCAGCGCGCTGCCTGCGCCGCCGCTCGACATATAGGTGACAATGGCGGCGGTGACGAAGAACAGGCTGCCGATCTGGAAAAGCAGCAGTTGAATGGTGAGCCGGCGCTTGAGCGATTTTCTTCTGGCCAGCTTCACGAGATTGCCCTCAGCAGGTAACCGACGCCGCGAATGCCGTGGACCTCAAGGCCCGCATCCGCGGCCGCCAATTTGCGGCGCAAGCGGGAAATATGGGAATCGAGTGCATTGGACTGGATCTCATCGTCGAAATTATAAACGGCTTCCTCCAGCAATGAGCGCAGCACCGTTCTGCCCTGTCGCCGCAACAGGGCCTCGAGGATCAGCAGTTCGCGTCTGGTCAGCGGAAGGAATTCACCCTTGATACGCACTTCGCGGGTTTCGAAGCAGAATTCCAGCCTGCCCAGTTTTGCCGTCATCGTCACGGCGCCGGCCGGCCGGCGCATCAGGGCGCGAATGCGTGCAAGCAGTTCCTCGACCGCGAATGGCTTGGCCAGATAATCGTCCGCACCGAGGTTCAGACCATTCACCCGATCCACAAGCGCGCCCTGCGCGGTGAGCACGATGACGGGCGGGGTGACGGGCAGGAGCCGCAAATCTTCGATAAGCTGGATGCCGTCACCATCGGGCAATTGCCGGTCGAGCACAACAAGGTCGTGGACGCCGTCCATGATGGCGTGACGGGCAAGATCGAGCGTGCCGACCGTATCCACGATAATATCGAACCGGTGGAGCGCGGCGGACAGGGCTGCTGCCATTTCGCGTTCGTCTTCAACAAGCAGCAGGCGCATGAATTCATCTCGGTATTGTCAGGCGTACCTTCTGGAAAGGGGCGCGGCGAAAGGCAAAAAAACCACGGCGCCGCTGACGCTACGAACAAGCGAGGCGTCGCCGTCAAATAGATGTCGCCATGCAAAAAGGGGATCGGGGATGGTGGATGGCCAACCCCGCATTCCTGCAAAGCTGTACCTATCCTGTCATGTGCGGATTGCCTAAACATTACGCCCGCTGCGGGGCGGTCAGGCCGCTGCGAAAGCGCTTATTGTTTTGCCTGTGTGGTATCGGGCGCCACACGATAGTCATCGATGCGGCCTGCCGGTGCATCGGCCATCTCGCCCCGCTTGGTCAGCCTTTCGCGCGGCGATTCCACCACGGATACGCGTGTCGGTCCGGCGGCCAAAGGGGCATCGCCCAGCAGCTTGTCGCCGCCGTCGAGATTGGGGTCGGTGAGGCTGATAGGCTGGGTGCGCACCTGCCCGGCATCAATGCCGAGTGCAGGCAGGGAGGTAAGCGCCGGCAGATTGCTGCCGTCCAGTTTCACGAGGTCCGGCCCCGCGCTATCGAGGTGCCTGCGCACGAATTTTTCGACGTAAAATGCAAGCTTGCGTTTGCCGGCCTGGGTCATGCCGATGCCATCAGCCTCGCGCAGGCGCGCCTGCTGGCCGTTCATGTCGTAGCCGGTAATGACGAATTTTCCCGCCTCATCGACGAAACCGTCCCAGACGTCGACGAATTCGCCGCCATATTTTTCGACATGGCTGCGATAAAGCCGGTTGAAACCGACAAGATCGGCCGAAAGCGACGGCGATTGGAAGGCGGGCAGGCCAACCCACAAGAGCGGCACCTTCTGACGTCCGGCAAGGGCCAGAAGCTCGTCGATCCGCCGCTCATATTCCTTGAACCAGACCTCCGTACCGAATTTTTCCCTGATATCGCCGATCTGCATCTGCTGGCGATCGTTCGATCCCATCATGATGACGATGGTGGCCGGTTTGGTCTCGCTGATGAATTGCGGCAGGTTGGTAAACCAGTCGTAATAATCGGTACGGACGAGGCCGGAAGAACCATTGGCACGCACATCGACGGCGATTGCAGGCGAACTGGCGAAGGCATTGACCAGTTCCTCACCCATGCCGCCGGCGAGAAAATCGCCGATGACCAGAACGCGTCGCGCATTTTCAAGCTTGGCGGCCGGCTCCGGCTTTGCGGTCCGCATCTGCACCACCGAGGGTGCTTTTCTGGCGGGTTGCGGGCGGGTGACCGATCTTTCGCGCGGAGCAGACGGAAAGTCGCGGCGGTTGCGGGGCTGGTATTCGCGCCCGGATCCGCCATCGCGGCCCACCGGTCTGCCGAAGAGCATTTCAAACAGGGTGCGCCGTTGCTCCTGGGCGAAGCTTTCGGAAGGAACGAGCGGCACGGCAAGGACAGCGGAAAGAAGGACGGCGCAGAAACGCCAACCGGTTCTTCCGTTCTTCACCGCAGGTTTCCTACTCATGACATCAACCTTTCCGGATGCATCGGCGGCGTTCACGCCGCCGCCGAATTCACCGGCACATTATCAATTGCGCAGGGCTCTCAGCAACCGCTGCGACGGCTGGCCGTCGGTTTCCATACCCATGCGCGACTGGATGGCGCTGATGGCGGCTTTCGACCCGGAGCCGAAGTTTCCATCCACCTCGCCGTCATAATAGCCGAGTTCCTTCATACGGGTCTGCAGCTCGAATTTTTCGCGAATGTCCAGCGTCCCATCGGGGCGCGGCCATTTCTGCTGCATGCCGCCATAACCGGCGATCTCATCCGCAAGCAGGCCGACGGCGAGCGCATAGCTGTCGGATGCGTTGTATTTCTTGATGGTGAAGAAGTTCTTCATCATCAGGAAGCCGGGCCCGTTTGCTCCGCCCTGCAATTTCAGCATGGCGCGATCGGAGCCGCGCGTGAAGTTCTTGCCGTTCGGGCGGGCAAAGCCGAGCTTCGTCCATTCCGCAATGGTCTTCGTCTGCCCTTCATAACGGGCGCCGCCACGCGGAACGGCGGTTTCATAACCCCAGGTCCGGCCGGGCTCCCAGCCGTTCTTGGAAAGAAGATTGGCCGCGGTTGCCAGCGCGTCCGGAACGGAGTGCCAGATGTCGCGCTTGCCGTTGCCATCCGCATCCACCGCATAAAGCAGGTAGCTGGTGGGAATGAACTGGGTGTGACCCATCGCGCCTGCCCAGGAGCCTGTCAGCTGTTTCGGCGTGACATCGCCCGCCTGGAGAATCTTCAGAGCGGCGATCAATTGCGTGCGCGCGAATTTGGCGCGTTTGGGATCGGAATAGGCGAGCGTTGCCAGCGCCTGCGGGATGTTGTGCAGACGTTCGGGTTTTTCGAGAACCGCGCCGTAATTCGATTCCATCGACCAGATGGCGAGAATGATGTGCTTGTCGACGTTGAAGTTACGCTCGATCCAGTTGAGGGTCGTCGCGTGCTTCATCTTCATCTCGCGGCCGATCCGCACCGTGTACGGATTGACGCGGGAATCGAGATAATCCCAGATCTGCGTGGTGAATTCCGGCTGGAAGGTGGCCTTGCGCAGCGCGTCGGGATCCGGCTCGCTGACACCGGCGAAGGCCTTCTGATAGGTCGCCTTGCTAATGCCTTCTTTCGCGGCTGTTGCATAGAACTGGTTGATCCACTGACGGAATCCCTGATCGGCGCGGGCCGAAACGGGCGCCAGCGAGATTGCCAGGCCTGCAACCACCATGCAGCCGAATTTGCGGACATCTGAAAGGATCATCTTTGTCATCGTCTGTCTTTCGTTCTCTCGAATGTCATTTCGATTGCGAAAACGCATCGGGCGTCATCATGGATAACAAAAGAACGTCAACAAATTCTTTACCATTAATAGATGGTAGCGTCACCCTTTACAAAACGTTGTTATTTTTGAAATAACAACAGCGTGCGGGGATTGTGATCAAGTTTTATCTCTCAGGAGGGATATGTGGTAGAACAGAAGAAAATTCGGAAGGCCGTATTTCCGGTCGCAGGTCTCGGCACGCGTTTCCTGCCCGCAACCAAGGCGGTTCCGAAAGAAATGCTCACTGTCGTCGACAAGCCGGTCATTCAATACGTCGTCGATGAGGCGGCGGAAGCGGGCATTGAGCATTTTGTATTTGTCACCGGCCGCGGCAAGGCGGTGATCGAAGATTATTTTGATATTCAATTTGAACTTGAACAGATGCTGCGCGAGCGCAACAAGAATGCCGAGCTGACATTGCTGGCCGGCCTTCTGCCCAAGGCGGGCACCGCGAGCTTCACGCGCCAGCAGGTGCCGCTCGGTCTTGGCCATGCGGTCTGGTGCGCCCGTGATATCGTTGGTGACGAGCCTTTCGCCGTGCTCTTGCCCGATATGATCATGCATTCGCAGAAAAGCTGCCTCAAGGGCATGGTCGAACTTTACGACCAGACCCAGGGCAACGTCATCGCGGTGCAGGAATGCGCTCCCGACCAGACGCATAAATACGGTATCGTCGGCGTGGGCGATGCCGTGGGCGAAGGTTTCAAGATCACTGAAATGGTCGAAAAGCCTGCCAAGGGTACGGCGCCGTCGAATTTCTACATCAACGGCCGTTATATTCTTCAGCCCGAGATTTTCGACATTCTCGAAAATCAGGAGCGTGGCGCCGGCAACGAAATCCAGCTGACGGACGGCATGCTGACGCTTGCCAAGTCGCAGGAATTCTCCGGCTATCATTTCCGTGGCCAGACCTTCGATTGCGGCGCCAAGGATGGTTTCATTCTTGCCAACGTCGCCTTCGCGCTGGAGCGTGGCGATATTCGCCCTGCGATCGAAGAGCCGATCAAGGCTCTGATCGACGGGTTGAAATAATCCACCAGAACAGAAACGGGATCCCGGCCATAGCGCCGGGATTTCTTTTTGGCCGAAGCCTATCGCTTGAGGACAAGTCCTGCGCCGACGCGCAGCTCACTGCTGTCGTAAACCGGCGTCCACTGGTAACTGACATCCGCCGTCAGGTCGAGATAGCGGTTGAGCCCCCAGGTCAGGCCGGCGTCTGCGGTATATTCCACGGCATTTTCCGTGTCGGAAGAGGGGAATGTGCGATGTACGATCTGCCCCGTCAGGCGGGCAACGAGGTTGCTGCGCAATTCGTGGGTCAGGCCGGCATCCAGCCGATAGGAAATCCAGCCACCCTGCGGTCCGCCGGCAAAGTCCTCTATCGTCGTACGCAGCCCGAGATTGACATTCGTGCCCCGCTGGGGTGACCAGTTGAGTTCGCCATCCAGCGTCAATGCGCCGATCGAGGCGAGGCGATCGTCGTCATATTGCTTGCGCAGATAGCCGATGGCGGCCTCGCCACGGGTCTTCTCGCCAAGATCGACTTCCGCGCCGACCTTCGCCCCATAGGCATTGGAGGAGCGGGCATAGCCCGAATTGTCGAGACGCCTGTCATATTTGGTTGTCCCGGCATTCAGTTCTAGGAAGGGGATGAGCGCCGGCGACAATTCATAGCCGATACGTCCGCGCAGGTTCGCGCCGTTCTGGTCGCGGTCACTGAGGCTGATCGGCCGGCCGTCGACGCCTTTCGCATCCGTATAGACCGTGCGTGAGAGATCGAGCGCCGCCAGGCCGCGAAGCTTGCCGAAATCCCGCTCTATCGATGCGCTGGTGGTGAAGCGGTGTTCGCCGCCCTGCACGGCAGCGCCGGTGAGAGCATTGGGGTCCGTCGTGTCTTCGCGGCTGAATTCATAACCGGCCTTGAGATTGGCCGTCGTTTCTTCGCCGAGATCAAGGCGCAGATCGGCCTCTATCCTTGCCCGGGGCTCTTCGCCGTCCTTGTCGCTGCCGAAATTTCTCTCCCAGGCGCCGTCGCCGGTCACCGTCAAGGCGTGACGGGACCAGTCGCTGGTGAGCGTACCGCGTATGCCTGTCGTCAGATAATTGCGTCTGGAAGGACCGCCGGTATTCGTCTGCTTTTCCGTATTGATCGTCTGGCTGATCGAAGGTCGCAGCAGGAATGTGCCGAGCCGGATGCCGGGCGTCTGCCCGGGTTCGGTCGCTATCCGTGGATTTTCGCCACCGTCCACCGTCGGCTCATAGGGGTTTTCGGCCTCGGCATAGGGTTGGCCCGCTTCGTCCTGCTGTTCGTAAATCGGATCGCCGGGATTGTTGGACGGACGCCAGAGTTGCGGTGCGGGCGTGGGTGTAGCTGTGGCAGGGACAGTGCCAGTGCTCACGCCATTGTCCGTCGCCGGTGTGGGTGAAGCTGCTCCGTCGACGGCAGAAGCGCTGCCCGGCAAGACTGGTATGGCTGTTGTTGCAGTCTGCGCGAAGGTGTTTCCCTGCGGGTAAAAAATCGTGCAGGCGAGCAGCAGGGTTGCTGCTTTCCGCGACGTCGGCAGACGTGTGGCGGTGCCCTTCACGTTCATTCCTTTTCACCCGGCGAGTTTGGCCGATGCCGGATCGAAGGGCCACCAAGACATCCCCTCAGGCCCTATGAGTGACAGGCCGATGAAATGACGTGAAGAAACCAGGGACCAGACAGGCGACGCAAGTTTTAACATCGCTTTAACAATAGGTTTTTTATGGTTAACAGTTGATAAAGATCGCCGGGATTTCAGTGTTATGGCAGGGGCGCAAAGCCAACGGCGCCGATCATCGGACCCGGTGGGCCGATTTCACTCGTCACCATGACTGGAGGGAAATGGTCAAGAATGCAAAATATTCCTAATATGAGAAGATTAAAACGTTTCAATTCGGCACGGAATCGCCCTATAGTTTATAGGGGCTGATCTTCTATTGCTCAGCAAGTGGTATTGAATTTTATTTTGTGTGACAGCGTCGTTTCATGAATCCCGTTTTGAACACCAAGCAGGTCGGTTTTTATTGTTGGGATATTACCAATGACCGTTTCTATCTAGACGAAGTATGTGCTGAACTCTTCGGGATTCCACTGCGGCAGGCGATGCAGGGCATCAGCATTTTTCAGATGCTTGAAAAAGTGGACCTGGATCATCGAAACCGTGTGATCGAAACGGCATTGATCACCCTGAA
This sequence comes from Agrobacterium sp. D14, assembly GCF_001526505.1. NCBI lineage: Bacteria > Pseudomonadati > Pseudomonadota > Alphaproteobacteria > Hyphomicrobiales > Rhizobiaceae > Agrobacterium > Agrobacterium sp. D14. The sequence goes on along the minus strand of NZ_ASXX01000021.1, from coordinate 15,973 downwards.
GGCCGCGAGTTTTTATAATCAGGAATATGCCGTGCGCCGCAGCGACGGCTCGGTCTCATGGGTAAGGACGCTCGGGCGATATCTGGTCGACGAGGAAAACATCCCTTTCAAGCGGCTTGGAACGATGGAGGAGATTTCTCCGCCGGATCGACGTCATTGATGACATGTCGTTGTACCAACACCGTTGAACATTTTCGGACGACATCTACTAAAACCCGGCGCTGGCCGGCTGGAGAGTGGACTTATTCCGGCTGAAAGAGTAACAGTCGGCCATGATTACGCGCGCCGTCAAACTGGTCGAAGACAATGCCATCGAATCCGCCGTGCGGACGATTTCGGTGGAGCGGGCTGGCCTTGCCGCCCTTGAGGATGCTCTGAGGAACGGTCTTTCCGACCCCTTCTGCAAGGCGATCGAGACCATCGGCCAGTCGAATGGCCGTCTCATCATTACCGGGGTTGGGAAAAGCGGCCACATAGGCGCGAAGCTTGCCGCCACCTTCGCCTCCACTGGAACGCCTGCCTTTTTTGTGCATGCGGCGGAGGCCAATCACGGCGATCTGGGCATGATCGGCGGCGATGATGTGGTGCTGGCCATTTCCAAGGGCGGCGAAAGCGCGGAACTGCGCAGCATCATCAATTATTCTCGCCGGTTCTCCATTCCGCTGATCGCGCTCACCTGTTCGGAAAATTCATCGCTGGCGCAGGCTTCCGATATCGTGCTGCTGGTTCCCAATGAGCAGGAAGCCTGCCCGCTCGGCCTTGCGCCTACGACCTCTACGTTGATGCAGCTTGCGCTGGGCGATGCCCTTGCCGTTGCACTGCTGGAGGCGCGCAATTTCACCGCGGGCGATTTCAAGGTGTTTCATCCCGGCGGCAAGCTGGGGGCGAGCCTGACGCTGGTTAGCGATATCATGCATACCGGCGATCGTGTGCCGCTGGTCAACAAGGGAACGGCCATGCCGGAAGCGGTCGGGGTTCTCTCCCGCAAGCATTTCGGCTGCGTCGGCATTCTGGACGAGGATGGCCGCCTGTGCGGCATCGTCACCGAGGGCGATATGGCGCGCAACCTGTCGCGCAACCTCGCCGAAATGACGGTCGATGATATCATGACCCGCACGCCGAAGACCGTCAAAAAATCGGTGCTGGCGACCAGCGCGCTGGCGACGCTGGAAAAATTCCACATTGGCGCGCTGATTGTCATCGATGACGACAACCGGCCCATCGGGCTGGTGCATTTCCACGATCTCTTGAGAATTGGCGTGGCTTGAAGCCACCGCCGATCCTGAAAAAAACTGATCCTGAAAACCTATCGGTCCAACGGCTCGATTGTCAGCGTGCGTCCGCGTGCGGAAGCGATCCTCACCCGGGTGCCGGCCGGCAGGTCCTCGCCGTTGACCGGCCACCAGGTATCGTCCAGCCTGATGCGGCCACGCCCTTCGACAATCGGTTCCTGAAGGGTCGCGGTGCGGCCGACCAGGCTTGCCTCACGCTGGTTGAGGAAGGGTTCGTCGCTTGCCGCCCGGTTCCTGCCGAAATATTTCCGGCCGAGCAGGGCGAAGACGACGGAGAGCACGGCAAACAGCACCAGCTGCAATTGCCAGGCCCAGAATGCCGCATCCCACAAAAGCAGCGAGACCGCGCCGATAACCAACGCGGCGAGGCCGATCCAGATCAGGAACACGCCGGGAGCGATGAGTTCGGCGGCCAGAAGCACGAAGGCGACGATCCACCAGCTCCATGGTCCCAGCTCAGTGGCAAGCCGTTGCAGCATCATCACTTCTCCGATGAAGAGCCGAAGGGATTACCGGGGATCGTGACGTTGATGCTCTGGCCGGAAGGCCGCGTCGGCGGCACGGAGCGGGACGATGTGGAGGGGGCAGGCGCAGTCGGCGCATCGCCCCTGTCGCCGAAGACTTCTTTCGCAATCGTGCCGATACCGCCGAGTGAGCCGATCAGCGCCGAAGCCTCCATCGGCATCAGCACGATCTTGGAATTCTTCGCCGTGCCGATCTCTGCCAGAGCCTCGGTATATTTCTGGGCGACGAAATAGTTGATGGCGTGGACATTGCCGGCGGCGATGGCTTCCGAGACCATGCGGGTGGCGTTGGCTTCAGCCTCGGCCAGACGCTCGCGCGCCTCGGCATCGCGGAACGCCGCTTCGCGCTGGCCTTCCGCCTCCAGAATGGCGGATTGCTTCGCGCCTTCCGCGCGCAGAATCTGGGCATTACGGGCGCCTTCGGCTTCCAGCACCTGCGCGCGTTTTTCGCGCTCGGCCTTCATCTGCCGCGCCATGGAATCGACGAGATCCTTCGGCGGCGCAATGTCCTTGATCTCGATACGGGTGACCTTGATGCCCCATGGTCCCACCGCCTCGTCCACCACGCGCAGCAGGCGATCGTTGATGGCGTCGCGGTTCGACAGCAATTCGTCGAGGTCCATCGAGCCCATCACCGAACGGATATTGGTCATGGTAAGGTTTTCGATGGCCATTTCCAGATTGGCGATCTGGTAAGCGGCCTGCGCGGCATTGAGGACCTGATAGAAGGTGACGGCGTCGGCGGAGACGCTGGCATTGTCGCGGGTAATGACTTCCTGTGTCGGTATATGCAGGACCTGCTCCATCACGTTCATTTTCGAACCGATGGTTTCGAAGAACGGCACAATGAGGTTCAGGCCCGGCTCGAGCGTGCGGGTGTAGCGCCCGAACCGTTCAACCGTATAGCGATGCCCCTGGGGCACGGTCTTGATGCCGGCAAACAGCACCAGAATAACGAGAACCACCGCTGCCATGACGACGATGTCGAAGCCGCCCAATGCAATCATCACTTTTCCTCCTGATCAGAACCGTCCGGGTTTTACCCCGGCATCGTTATGGCAAGATTACACCCATCCTTGCAACTCCCGCCGCACAACCTTTTCGAGAACATTCATGCCCTCGGCGCTGTCGTTCAGGCAGGGAATATGGGTAAATTTCTCTCCGCCATTATGCAGGAAAATCTCGCCCGCTTCACCGGCGATTTCTTCCAGTGTCTCAAGACAATCCGAAACGAAGCCGGGATTCATCACGGCGATGCGCTTGATGCCTTCCGAGGCCAGCTTTTCCACGGTCTTGTCGGTATAGGGCTGCAACCATTCTTCCGGTCCGAAACGCGACTGGAAGGTGATCATGAAATTTTTCTCTGTCCGCCCCAGCGCCTCGCGCAGCAGCCGGGCGGTTTTCTGGCAGTGACAATAATAGGGATCGCCCTTTTTGAAATAGGATTGCGGAATGCCGTGGAAAGAGGTGATCAGCATTTCCGGCTCCCAGTCCAGCGTCGCTAGATGGTTTTTGACGGAGGTGGCGAGCGCTTCGATATAGGCCGGATCGTCGTGATAGGGCGGTACGGTGCGGATGGCGGGCTGCCAGCGCAGCTTCATCAGATGCTCGAAAGCCTTGTCGTTCACGGTTGCCGTGGTCGATGCGGCATATTGCGGGTAAAGCGGGAAAAGCAGGATTTTTTCGCAACCCTGTTCCTTCAGCGCATCGATCTTCGAGGCGATGGAGGGTTGGCCGTAACGCATGCCCCAGTCGACCGCGACATTGGGCAGGTCCTTCAGCGCTTCCGCCAGCAGCTCGCCCTGGCTGCGAGTATAGGTGCGCAGATAGCTTTCATTGCGCTCGTGGTTCCAGATTTCCTCATAGGCCTTGCCGACTTTCTGCGGGCGCTTGTTGAGGACAATGCCGTAAAGGATCGGATACCAGTAGAGACGCGACCATTCGATTACCCGCTTGTCGCTCAGGAATTCCGCCAGATAACGGCGCATCGGCCAATAGTCCGTACCGTCAGGCGTGCCGAGGTTGACGAGCAGGACGCCGACCTTGCCAAATGCCGTGCGGGGATGGTTTGCGGGGAGTGCGGATAGTTCTGTCGCCATGAATGACACCCTGAAACTCGGACTGGTTGCGTGAGGAGCGGTTCCGTTTCGGACAAGGGCGGAAACGCTCCATCTTCTGTTTATGCGTGCCGAACGCAAACCGCGACGGGGTTGGACCGGCAATGCCCGAGCTATACGCTCGTGCCGTCAATTTGTTCACGTGTTCTAGACGAAATTTTTCAGGATTGAACCACCGGCGGAGGCTATTTCCGCGGCGGGGGGCGCTTCAGGATGTCCTTTGCCAAAATTTGATCTGTAAAGATTTGTTTTTAAAAGAAAAATAAGAAGCCGGCCCCGATCTCCGAGGGCCGGCTTCCTGTCTGCGGCAAATTGCCCTGTCTGTTCCCGTCCGGCTTATTGAGCCGGCAGTTCCAGCTCCTCGCCGATCTCGATGTGGTTCGGATGCTTCAGCGTGTTTGCCTTGGCAATCCTGCTCCAGAGAGCGCCGTCGCCATATTTCTCCGCTGCGATCTTCCAGAGCGAGTCGCCCTTTTCAACGACATATTTGCTGGCGGCAGCAGCGGCTGCGGCGGGCGTCGTCGTGGCCGGAGCCGTGGCGGCCGGTGCTGTGGCAGCAGGTGCAGTAGCGGCAGGTGCTGCGGGAGCGGGTGTAGCGGCCGGAGCAGGTGCGGTCGCGGCCGGCGCAGGTGCCGCGGGCTTTGCCGGAGCGACATACCCGGCAGGCGTCACTTCGCTGATGCGGCCATCCGTGTAGGGCTTATAGGGGCTGTTGGCGGTGATATAGGCCGCAACGGCTTCCTCGAGGTTGGGGCCGAAGTCATAGGCGTTGATGGCCTTGGTCGCAAAGACCTTGAAGCCGTCGCCGCCGGTACGCACGTAATTATTGGCCGCGACAATATAGGTCTTGGCGGGATCGAGAGGCACGAAGGCGTCGCCTTCCTTGACCTCGACCGAAACGACACGGCCGCCGGCCGGCTTCGAGCGGTCGAAGGAATATTTCAGGCCGGAGACCTGCATGAAACGACCCGCGCCGTCGTCGATCTGGCTGACGCCGTTTTCGAGAGCGGCGCGAATATCCTCGCCCTTCAGCTGGAAGGTCGCGACGGTGTTCTGGAACGGCAGAACCGTCAGCACTTCGCCCATGGAGACATCGCCGGCATCGATGGAGGAGCGCAGGCCGCCGCTATTGGCGAAAGCGATGGTCACGCCCTGATCCTTGACGCGCGCAAGCGTCGCATCGGCCACCAGATTGCCCATGGAGCATTCCTTCACGCGGCAAACCTTGCGGTCTCCCTCGATCGGGCCTTCCGAAGAGCCGACGACCTTCGATTTCAGAGCCTCGATCGGCGCCTTCAGCTCATCGATGCGCTTCAGCGTGGCTTCATCGGGCTTGAAGGAGGAGTCGATCAGGATTGGATCGCCCTTGCTTTCCTTGACCACGCCACTGTCGTCGAAGACCACTTTGAGGTCGCCCAGATATTTGCTGTACTGCCCGGCCTGAACGACCGGAACCTTGTAGCCGCCAGGATTGTCGACGAGGGTCGGATAGGGGCCTTCGGCCTTCTGGTCGGTGTTGGAAAGCAGCGTATGTGTGTGGCCGCCGACCACGACGTCGACGTCAGGGATTTTGGCGATGAATTCGAGATCGCGCGGATAGCCGACATGGGTCAGCGCGATGATCTTGTCGACGCCGTCCTGCTTCAGCTTCTGCACCTGCTCGCTGATTTTCGCGACATCTTCGGCGATGGTGATATTGGGACCGGGCGTTGCCAGTTCCGCCGTGTCGTTCGCGACCGCGCCGACGATGCCGATTTTCTGTCCGCCGACTTCGAGCACGATGGACGGCTTGACGCGGTCGCCGATTTTCGAGGCGGCGGTGGCCACCACATTGGCGGTCACGACGGGGAACTGCACCTTGTCGAGGAAGCCGGCAAGTCCGTCCTCGCTGTCGTCGAACTCATGGTTGCCGACGGTCATGGCGTCGAACTTCATGGCGTTCAGCACTTCCGCTTCCACCGTGCCCTTGTAGGTGGTGTAGAACAGCGATCCCTGGAAATTGTCGCCGGCATTGAGCAGGAGGACATTCTTGCCTTGAGCCTTCAGGGCATCACGGGTCTGATTGATTGCGGTCAGAAGACGGGCGGCGCCGCCGAAGCATTCGTTTTTGCCTTCTTCTTCCGCCGAGCAGGTCGAGTCGAACTTGTTGATCGATTCGATACGAGAGTGAAAATCGTTGATGTGAAGAATGTTGAGCTCGTAATCGGCCAGAGCCGCTCCAGCCGAAAGCGTTATCGCTGAAACGCTCAGCATGCCCAGTCCCAAAATTTTCTTCATGGTCCCTCTCTCCTGTTCAAAGCGGAAGCCCGGGCCGGTCGATCATCCTCCGGCCGTGCTCATTTTCTAATCTGAAATCATGTCAGTCTTTCAAAGCGCGATGTTTCCATTTAGCGGCAATCGCCGCAAGCGAAATTATGACAGGCGCACAATAAACAAAAACGCACGCCTGAGGCGTGCGTTCCAGAAGATCATCTCTTTGAAAAGGTGACGTTATCAGCCTTGACGCGTCAGCGAGAACTGGCTGTTCGTGTCCGTCGTGCAGTTCAATTGTGACGGGGAGACGAGGGCGCAGTTGACGCGCGACTGCGTGTTGCGCACCAGTGAGGTCATGTTGATTTCGTAAAGCGTCGGCGAAATCGTCACATAGGTGCCGGAGGCCAGAAGCGTGTTGGTGTCGGTCGAACGGGTGGAGAAGGCGCCGTTCTGGAACGTCGATACGATGCCGTTGCGGTCGATCCAGCGGCCGTCGACGGCCGGGCCGCGGGCAAGCGAAGGCGCCATCGAGGTCTGCTGGGAGGGACCCGGCGCGACGCATGAAGACACCGCGATGGCGGCTGAAAGCAAAGCAGCGCTTGTCTTGAAGTTCATGAGCCTGTTCTCCTGCGATTCGATGAAACCTTCTGTGCTTCGACCATGCCGCGAAGCGTTGCTTATTTCAAGGCAACGTTGTTCGCTCTCCCCGGTTCCTGATGTCGTGCAGGAAAGCCCCGGCGTGACAAATATGAGACTCCGTCCCGTCAGCGCACGAGGATGTTGCGAAACTGCCAGGGATCGGACGTATCGATATTGTCGGGAAACAGGCCGGGGCGGCCATCGGTCGGCTTCCAGTCGGTATAATGTCCCTCGACGGGTCCGAGATAGGGGCGCTGCACCTCAAGGCAACGGCGGTAATCCATTTCATCCGCCTCGACGATGCCGGCCTGCGGATTTTCAATGGCCCAGACCATGCCCGCGAGCACAGCGGAGCTAACCTGCAATCCGGTCGCATTCTGGTTGGGGGCGAGGGAGCGTGCTTCCTGCAGGCTCAACCGCGAGCCATACCAATAGGCATCCCTGTCATGGCCATAAAGAAGAACGCCGAGTTCATCGGCGCCGTCGACAAGCTCGTCTTCGCCGAGCACATGCTGGATCGGCTGAGGGGTGCCGCCATTGCCGAAAAGCTCGTGCAGGGAAAGAATGGCGTCATTGCAGGGATGGTAGGCATAATGGCAGGTCGGCCGATAGGTCACGTCGCCATCTTCGTTGCGGACGGTGAAATAGTCGGAAATCGAAATCGCTTCGTTATGCGTGACGAGAAATCCATATTGCGGTCCCAGGCCCGGACACCATGTCCGCACCCGCGTATTGGCGCCGGGCTGATCGAGATAGATCGCCGCCTTGCTTCCCTTTTTCTGCTTTTTCGCGTTTTTCGGCATCCAGTTTTCATGCGTTCCCCAGCCGAGTTCGGCCGGCTGAAAACCTTCCGCGATAAAACCCTCGACCGACCATGTGTTCCAGAAAGCGCCGAAGGGCTTGGGTTCCTTCGCCCGCTGGGTGTCGCGTTCGGCCACGTGAACGCCCTTCACGCCAAGCCGCTTCATCAGCTTTGCCCAGCCATCGCGGTCATGCGGCTGCGGTTCCTCGATGTCGAGACCGGTATCTTTGGCGAGGTTGACGAGTGCCTGTTTCACGAACCAGGACACCATGCCCGGATTGGCGCCGCAGGTGGAAACCGCCGTCGTGCCGCCCGGCTTGCGCGCCTTTTCCTTCAACATGGTCTCGCGCAGCGAATAGTTGGTTCGGGCCGCATTGTCGGCATCGGCGTCGAAATAAAACCCGGGCCAGGGTTCGACGACCGTGTCAATGTAAAGCATGCCATGCTTGCGACAGATCCGCATCAGATCGACGGAGGCGGCATCGACCGAAAGATTGACGCAGAAGCCCTGGCCCTGAACGCCCTTGAGGAGCGGCTTGAGAATCTCGCGGTAATTTTCCTTGGTCAGATGCGTCTGGATATGGCGGATGTTCCTCTCGGCCAGAAAGGCGGCGATGTCTTCGCGAGGGTCGATGACGACAAGCCGGGCCCTGTCGAAATTGAAATGACGTTCGATCAACGGAAGAGTGCCGCGCCCGATGGAGCCGAAGCCGATCATGATGATGGGGCCGTCAATATCGCCGTAAATCGGGTGGTTTTTATCCGTCATTCGTCAATTTTCCTTTTTCAGCCAATAAGTAAGCTAGATCACAAAAGCGTGCCACAATAAAGGGCAGGTGGATGACGGACATATGACGATGGCGACGGCAAGGCGGGTGCGCGCGCCCTTTCCACCGCATTCTGCCTCTTCGCATTTTAGAGAGTGCGTTTATAATTAAGTTCTTCTTTTCCTCTCTATGTCCAAAGGCTTGGGGGCTTTGGCCGGATGACGACGGGGGAATTTTCGCCATCACGGGGGAGTTGCCTGTTGAATAATCTTATCGAGCGTGTCGCAGCGCTTCAGAGTGCTACCCCCGTTCTTATTGCGCTTTACGATTCCGAGGACCGGTTGCGCCATGCCAATCCGTCGTTTCGGGAAAGCTTTCAGCTCGCCGCCGGCGATTTCCCGACCTGGGCGGATATCATGCGGCTGAACCACCGGCTGCGCACCGGTGTCGTCGTCCGCAACAATGATTTCGAGGGATGGCTGCTGTCAGCGCAGTCCCGGCGCGGCAAACTGCCTTACCGCGCCTTTGAGATGGATATGCATGACGGCCGCTGGTTCTGGATGACGGAAACGGTGCAGCAGGATGGCTGGATGCTGTGCGTTGCAAGCGACGTCACCGAATTGCGCCAGGGTTACAGAACGCTGCGGCAGGATCGGGATCTGGCAGTCCGCGCCTCGCAGACGGATGAATTGACGGGAACGGCAAATCGCCGTTTCGTCTTCGCCAAGCTGGCTTTGCAGGTGGAGCGGGTTGCCGAGGGGCTGGAAACGCCTTTTTGCCTCTGCACGCTCGATATCGATTTCTTCAAGCAGATCAATGATCGTTTCGGTCATAAATGCGGGGATGCGGTGCTTCGCGATTTCGTCGGCATCGCCCATTCCGTCATCCGGCGGGTGGATTGTTTCGGCAGGATCGGCGGCGAGGAATTCATGCTCATCCTGCCACGCAGCACGGTGGCCGAGGGCCGGGAGATCGTCGAACGGCTGCTGCAGAAGGTGCGCCTTTCGAGGCCCCTCTCCGAATTCCCGGATTTTTCCTATAGCTGCTCGGCCGGGTTGACGGTCTATCGCACGCCCGAAAGCACCGACGATGTTTTCATGCGGGCCGATCAGGCTCTTTATGCGGCCAAGGAAAAAGGCCGAGACCGGCTTCTGGCGGTGACTGTTTAGACGAGTTCCGCCGCAACCAACCCATGCAACGAATTGCCGACGAAGAGCTTCCGGCCGGCAATGTCTTCCGGTTTCAGCGCCTGCCCGCGCGCCCTGCGTTCGCGGATCAGATCGGCGCGCAGCACACCCGGCAGAATGCCGCTGTCGAGCGGCGGCGTCAGCAATTGCCCATCCGGCATTTCGACGAAAATGCTGGTCGACGATCCCTCGCACAACTCGCCGCGCTCGTTGAGCAGCAGCACCTCATCGGCCTCCCCGGCTGAAAATTCGGCCCGGGCGGCATCATAGGGCTCGCGGCGTGAGGACTTGTGGCGATAGAAGGTATCGGAGGAATCGAGCCTGGTCTGCCGGGCGATGCGAACCCGCCAGACGGCATCCTGTCGCAAGGGCTGGAAGTCAGCGGTTTCGATGTCGAGTTCGCCCTTGTAGTTCATGACCAGCCTGACGCAGAGCGGCTTTTCGCCGCCCACCTTCTTTTCCAGAACCTGAACCGCATTGACCGGCGCGCGAAAACCGAGCGCGTCGGCGGAGCGCAGCAATCGGCGCATATGCTGGTCGATGCGCTGAAAGCCGGTCTGCGGCTCCCAGCGCAGGGTTTCCCTCAAGGTCAGATCGGCGGGTTTGCGTTTCATTGCCTGTGCTCGTCGCCTGAATTGTTGCCGGTGTCTTCCGCCGGCAATATCAACCGGCAAAGCTTGTCCGAAATAGGATAGCCCTGCCGGAGGAAGAGATTAAGCCTGTTTATTATCCAGCGCTTCTAGCTCGTCGATCAGCCCCTCGATCATCGAAAGCCCCTTGTCCCAGAAGGAGGGATCGGTCGCATCAAGGCCGAAGGGTTTCAGAAGCTCCGAATGATGCTTGGTGCCGCCCGCCTTCAGGAGCTCGAAATATTTCTCCTGAAAGCCCGTTTCGGCCTTCTGGTAAACCGCATAGAGCGAGTTCACCAGGCAGTCGCCGAAGGCATAGGCATAAACATAAAAGGGCGAGTGAATGAAATGGGGGATGTAGGTCCACCATGTCTCGTAGCCTTCGGAAATCCGGATTGCCGGGCCCAGGCTCTCGGCCTGAACGGACAGCCACAATTCGCCGATCTGCTCGGAGGTCAGTTCGCCCTGTTTGCGGGCGGTGTGCAGTTTGCGCTCGAATTCATAAAAAGCGATCTGGCGTACGACCGTGTTGATCATGTCCTCGACCTTGCGGGCGAGCATGGCCTTGCGCTCCCTGACATCCCTGGTGTCGTCGAGCAGCTTGCGGAAGGTCAGCATTTCCCCGAAGACGGAGGCGGTCTCGGCAAGCGTCAGCGGCGTCGCGCACATCAAGGCGCCCTGTTCGCCGGCCAGAACCTGATGAACGCCATGGCCGAGTTCGTGGGCGAGCGTCATCACGTCACGCGGTTTGCCGAGATAGTTGACCAGCACATAGGGATGGGCCGAGGGCACGGTCGGATGCGCGAAGGCGCCCGGCGCCTTGCCGGGGCGGGCCGGAGCGTCGATCCATTCTTCATCGAAGAAACGGCGGGCAATATCGGCCATCTCGGGGGCGAAGTTGCCATAGGCGGAAAGCACGGTGTCCTTTGCCTCATCCCAGGGAATGATCGTGTTCGACGTATCGGGAAGCGGCGCGTTGCGGTCCCAATAATTCATCTGCTCCATGCCGAGCCATTTCGCCTTCATGGCGTAATAACGATGCGAGAGGCGCGGATAGGCCTTCTTGACCGCCGCCGCCAAGGCATCGACCACCTCGCGCTCGACGCGATTGGCGAGATGACGGCTATCGGCAATATCCTCGAATTTGCGCCAGCGGTCGGAAATATCCTTGTCTTTGGCAAGCGTGTTGGTGATGAGCGTGAAGACGCGCAGATTGTCCTTGAAGGTGGCGCTCAGCGCCTGAGCCGCTTTCTTTCGGGTTTCCGGCTCCGGCTCCTGCAGCATGTTGAGCGTCACTTCCAGCGGCAGGCTCGCGCCGTCAATGTCGAAACGCAGATCGGCCATCGTCTCGTCGAACAGGCGGTTGAAGGCCGCCGCGCTGGTCATCGATTTTTCGAGGAAAAGCTGTTCCAGCTGGTCGTCGAGCTGGTGCGGCTTGTCCTTGCGCAAATCCACCAGCCATGGGCGGTAGTGACCTGCTACGGCGTCATTCGCCATGCAGGCGTCCATCGTGGCGTCGTCGATACGGTTGAGCTCAAGGGTGAAGAACAGGAGATGGGAGGAAATATCCGTCAGCTTCGCCTGGGCATCGCCGTAAAGCTTGCCGTTTGCCGGGTTCGAGGTATCGGAAAAATAGGTGAGCCCGGCAAAGGAGCCGATGCGGCCGATGAGATCGTCCAGCGCTTCATATTCCTTGAGCGCAGCGCCGATGCCCTTTTCGCCGGTGGCCTTCGCGGCAGCCTCAAGCTTGCCCTTCCATTTCTTCTCGAAAGCCGCCGCCATCGACGCCGCCTTCTCGAGATCGCCCTTGTATTCCGGCGAATCGCCCGACGGATAGAGGTCCGAGAGCTTCCAGCCGGGCAGGTCGCCAAGCGCCGGACCGGCGGTTTCGGCAAGGGAGAAGACGGGTTGCGGGGTAGGGCGGTTGAGGGTCATCGAACGTGTCCTTCTGATTATGCGTGCGAAGCATATGGGGACCTTGTTTCCCGCGGCAATGGATAAAATGCAAGCAATTCTCAAAACTGGATGTTCAAGTCTCCCATGCCAGAGTGCGGAATAAGGGACCGCATGAAGCAGGTCCATAAACCGGAAACCGGAGCTAAAAATGACCGCGCATGTTCTCGTGATAGACGATGATCCCGTCCAGCGCCGCCTGCTCAAAAATGCGGTGGAACGTTATGGGCATCTCGCCTTGCTCGCCGAAAACGGCAAGGCGGGGCTGGAACTGCTCAAGCAATATAGCGGCGAGATCAATGTCATTGTCCTCGACCTCATGATGCCTGAAATGGACGGGCTTACCTTTCTCAAAGCTATCGGCGAACTCGGCACCGATGTTCCCGTCATTGTCCAGACGGGGCAGGGCGGCATCGATACCGTTGTGCAGGCCATGCGCGCCGGCGCTTTCGATTTTGTCGTCAAGCCGGTTTCGCCGGAAAGGATCGGCGCTGCCATCTCCAATGCGCTCAAGCTCGACAGGAGAGAGGCAAAGGCCCGCACGGGCCGGCGCGGACGGAGCAATGCAGTGAATTTTACCGATATCGTTTCCGCAAGCCCCGCAATGCTGAGGGTCATTGAACTCGCGCAGCGCGCCGCCCAGTCCAGCATTCCCGTGGTGCTGGAAGGCGAATCCGGTGTGGGCAAGGAAATGGTCGCCCGCGCCATCCAGTCGGCCGGAGACAGGGCGAGCAAGCCGTTCATCACCGTCAATTGCGGCGCCATTCCCCATAATCTCGTGGAAAGCATCCTCTTCGGCCACGAAAAGGGAGCCTTCACAGGCGCGACGGAAAAACATGTCGGCAAATTCATGGAGGCGGATGGCGGCACGCTGTTCCTCGATGAAATCGGCGATCTGCCGCTGGACGTGCAGGTGAAGCTGCTCCGCGCGGTCCAGCAGGGCGAAATCGAAACCGTCGGCTCCGCACGGGTACAGAAGGTGAATGTGCGGCTGATCTCCGCCACCAACAAGAACCTCATCGAAGAGGTGAAGGAAGGCCGCTTCCGCGAAGACCTTTATTATCGCCTCAATGTCTTCCCGATCACCATTCCGGCGCTGCGCCGCCGCAAGGAAGATATTCCCCATCTGGCGCGGGTTTTCGCCGAGCGCTTTTCGGCGGAACAGAAATTGCCCAATCCCGTCGGCCTCAACGCCAGCGCGCTGGCGCTGCTGACGGCCTATGACTGGCCGGGCAATATCCGCCAGCTCGAAAACGCCGTCTTCCGCGCCGTGGTACTCTCACAGGGCGAGGAACTGTCGGATTCCGATTTTCCGCAGATCGCGCTTCAGCTGCCGGAATTTTCGACCGGCGACGATGCGGACGATGTCATCCGCACACCATCGGGAGCGTCGCTGAAGCTTGCGGCCTATTCACCGGCCCCGCCACCGGCCGCTGAAAACCACGCTGTGATTGAGGAGCCGTCGGATATTTCCACCACCATCTACCGGGGCGGAAACCTGATCTCCAGCATGGATGAATCGGGCAATATCCGCAAACTGGCCGAGATCGAGGAGGAGCTCATCCGTTTCGCCCTGCGCTTCTATCGCGGGCAGATGAGCCAGGTCGCCAGAAAGCTCGGCATCGGCCGTTCGACTCTTTACCGAAAGCTGAAGGATTATGGCATCGATCCCGACGATCCCCTTCGAGATGCAGCCTGAGCGCACAAACCCCGCATTCGAAGGCAGATCGTAAATTCGTTAACTTCTGAGCAAGGATATCCGCTTACCGTCTATAAACCTCTTGTTAGTGGCTGATTCACTATGTAGAGGAAGGTTGTATGTGTGTGGCAATTTTGCCATCGTGTCACCGTATTTGACGTTCATTTGAGGCAATGTGACAGAAATTGTCTTCCAGGCGGGGATCGAATTGCCATATCTGCATCGGAATAACGCGCTTTCGACAAAGATTGCGCGCGGCTTGATCAAGGATATATGCACGAAGCTGTCGGCGCGCGCTGTCACCTTTGCCTGCCTGATGCTCGCCGCAATGCCTTTCGTAGGTGTTTCGGCGACGGAAGCCGCCGCCGAGACGCGCAGCCTCAAACTGTATTATATCCATACACGCGAGAAGGCGGTCATCACCTTCAAGCGCAATGGAAAATATGACCAGAAAGGTCTGCAGGAACTGAACCGGTTCCTGCGCGACTGGCGGCGCAACCAGCCGACACGCATGGACCCGCGCCTTTTCGATCTCGTCTGGGAAGTTTATCGCCGCAGCGGCGCGACCGACTATATCAACGTCGTTTCGGCCTTCCGCTCGCCAGAGACCAACGGTCTGCTGCGGACACGCACCAAGGGTGTCGCGGAAAAAAGCCAGCACATGCTCGGCAAGGCCATGGATTTTTATATCCCCGGTGTGAAGCTCGCCCGCCTTCGTGAAATCGGTATGCAGATGCAGATCGGTGGCGTCGGTTTTTATCCGACGTCGGGCTCTCCCTTCGTGCACATGGATGTCGGCGGCGTTCGCGCCTGGCCGCGCATGAGTCGCCAGGAACTCGTCCGCATCTTCCCGAACGGCAATACGCTGCATCTTCCTTCCGACGGCAAGCCGCTTCCCGGTTATGAGCAGGCGCTCGCCGATTACAAGAAGCGCGTCAGCTCCTCCTCCATTCAGGTTGCTTCCAGTGCCGGTGCCGGCCCTGCCTCATCTGGCGGCGGCAAGCGCAAGACGTTGCTGCAGGCCCTCTTTGGCGGTGGCGGCGACGAGGATGAAGATCCCGATAGCATCGCAGCGCCGGAGCCCGCAGAACGCCCGGCCGTCGCCCGTCCGGCGGCGCCGCAGCAGGCGGCTCCCGAGCCTGAACCCACCATTGCAGTTGCTTCGGCACAGGCGCTTCCTGGCGTGAACGATGCGCCGCTGCCGACGGCCCGACCTGCCTTCGGTAACCAGCCGCCGGCCAATACAGGCCTTGCGACCGCGCTTTATTCGCCGGCCCGCAATGCCGCACAGGATGCGCTGCAGGCAGCGACCACGCCGACTCCGGCTTCTGCGCCGGCCGAGCGCCAGCAATTTGCCGATCTGGCTGAGGTATCCGTGCCGGTGCCCACACTTCTTGGGCCGCGTAGCATGAGAGGTGATGCGGAAGGATCGATCCTGACGGCGTCCGCAGATGGTGCGACACCGGCTGCGACCGGCGAACTCGCTTCTGTTCCGGTTCCCGCAAATCGTCCGGCCGTGGCGGAAGCCCTGCTGGCGGCGGCCAATGCCGATCCCGAAGGTGAGGACGATCTCGCCGAGGCGCAGGAAGATACGCTTTCGCCGACGGTGGTTGCGGCTCTTGAACAGAGCGGTCAGGCCGCCCGGTCGCAGGTCCAGTCGGCTGCCATGCCGACAGCCGCGCCATTCCCGGCCGCCGTCAACCACAAGGTTACCGTCGCACCCGCCGAAACGGCCAAGACGGAACCGCAGGCTGGCTTCGGTGATGCTTTCGACCTGAAGCCTGCCATCAATGGCGGTCTCAGCGCCGGCATGCCGACCAAGGGTTCGCGCCCGAGCAGGCAGGATGCCGCCGTTTCCCAGCAGGCCATGGTGGGCGGTGGACGCCTGACGCAGGATCTTATTTCGGATTGGGCGCTCAACCAGAACAAGGGTACGACCGGGCGCTCGGTGAAGGCGCCGCGTGTTGTCGCCAACCGCATGCTCAGCAACGACATGTCGGCTTCCGCCACCTCGGCGAGCTTCAAGCCCGGTGCAGTGGCCATCGAATCCAGCCGCTTCAGCACGCCGGTGAAGATGCACTGAGCCTGTTTTCATAAGACGGCCGAGAGGC